>JBEKOW010000293.1:0-6023 GCA_049521375.1 Terriglobales bacterium | reverse complement strand
AGGCAGTTCGCAGCTGGCGTTACCAGCCCTACCGGCTGCACGAGCAGGCGTCCCCGTTTCAGACCGACGTGACGTTGACGTTTTCGCTGCCGAACTAAATCAAAGAAACGTGACAATCAGGAGAACGCCAGTTCCTTCGCTCTCTGCACAGCTTTCACGACTGCTTTGATCAGCGTGACGCGCAGTTTGCCTTCCTCAAGTTCCATGATGCCGTCGATCGTACAACCAGCGGGCGTGGTCACTGCGTCTTTCAGGAGCGCGGGATGATCGCCGGTTTCGAGCACCACGCGGGCGGCGCCCATGGTCGTCTGAGCGGCGAGGAGGGTGGCGATATCGCGCGGCAGGCCCACTTTGACGCCAGCTTCCGCCAGTGATTCCAGGATGATGTAGATATAGGCGGGACCGCTGGCCGAGAGTCCCGTGACGGCGTCCATATGTTTTTCGTCGACCGTGACAGTTCGGCCCACCGCGGAAAAAAACTTCGTCGCCAAATCCAGATGGTGCTTCTCGGCAAATTTTCCCTTACAAAGAGCCGTCATACCGGCTCCGAGGACGCAGGGGGTATTCGGCATTGCGCGCAGGACTGCGATTTCTTTCTCGAGGCCGCGCTCGATCATGTCCGTGGGGACCGAGGCGGCGACAGAAATCACCAACTGCTTTCCCGTCACGTCGGCGCGGATTTCGCGCACTACGTCCGCGACGACCTGCGGCTTGACGCACACGAAAACGATGTCCGCGCCGCGCACGGCCTCGCGGTTATCGGTGCCGGCGTGCACCTTCAACTTGTCCTTCAGAAGCCGGGCGCGTTCGGGGTGCGCGACTGTCACCCATGTCTTGCGCGACTGTCACCCATGTCTCGCTCGCCTTGAGCAATCCATCGCGCAAAAACGATTGCAGAAGGATTGACCCCATCTTGCCCGCGCCCAGAATCGCAATTTTCTTCTTTCCGCTATCAGCCTTCGCCATAACACCTCTCCCGAAGTTGCGTGTTCAACAATGAAATGCGAGCTTGTGCAATGAGACTACATTATCAACGAAGATGCGGTTTTCGCGGGTCGTCCGGACCAGAACATCGAGATCAGGCGGCGACTACACCAGCCTTCCTGACCATTTCGAGGATCTCTCGTCCAATCGGCAAAGACGCAGTCGCCGCGGGGGACGGCACGTTGAGCACATGCAGGAATCTTTCGCGGGCGACAAAACGGAAATCATCGACCAGCGTGCCGTCCGCCGCCACGGCCTGCGCGCGTACGCCTGAGCCGCCCGGCGTCATATCCTTCATCTGGACTTCGGGCAGCAGGCGCTGGCACGAGCGCACAAATTTCCACTTGGACCAACTCCTGGCCATTTCCGACAAGCCGTTCTTCCAGTGAATGCGGGCCATCGCGCGGAAGCCCGAATAGCCGACAACTTCCATGGTCTCGCCCAGATCGAAGTCGGTTCGAAGATATCCTTCGCGGCGGAAAGCGAGGACGGCATTGGGCCCGGCATCCACGTTGCCATGAATGCGCCGCGTGAAGTGGACGCCGAGGAAGGGATACGCGGGATCGGGCACCGGATAGATCAGAGCGCGCACCAGGCCTACCCGCGCGGGCGCCAGATCGTAGTACTCCCCGCGAAACGGAACCAGCATCATCCCAGGATCGTGCCCCGCCAACCGCGCGATGCGATCACTATAGAGGCCGGCGCAATTGACCACGTAGCGCGCGGGGAAATCTCCAGCGCGAGTTTTCACGACGACTTCGGTTTTCGTGTTCGTGAACCCGACTACGGCGGCGCCGGTTTTCACTTCCACGCCGCGCTCCGTCGCGATCTGGGCATACTTCCGCGTTACGAGCGAGTAGTCAGTAATTCCGGTCGATGGGACCTGCAGCGCACGCAGGCCGCCGACGTGCGGCTCGATCTCGCGCATGGCTTCTCTGCCGAGCAATTGGAGACCCGCCAGGCCGTTGGCTTCACCCCGCGCGCGCAAATCGTCGAGGCGGGCAGCTTCTCGGGGGTTGGTTGCGACAATCAGCTTGCCGCAGACTTCGTGCGGGATTCCGTGGCGCGCGCAGAACTCGACCATCTCGCGGGCTCCGGCAACACAGAGTCGCGCTTTCAGCGAGCCCGCCTTGTAATAAACGCCGGAGTGGATAACTCCACTGTTGTGGCCGGTCTGATGGCGGGCGAGGCCGTCTTCTTTTTCGAGGACGATGAGGCGCGCCTTTGGAAGCGCCTGGGACGCCTGCATGGCGAAAGACATTCCTACGATGCCGCCGCCGATTACTGCAATGTCGTGAGGTGAATTCATCTGCTTACGCGTCAAGGTTAGGTGCGACTGGCCGATGTTTGTTGGTCGTTGGTCGCTGGTCGCTACAAGAAATCAGCCGGAACTCGCTTCGAATAATCTTGTGCTGCACCGACGATCCTATCTCACGTGGCCGCTTTGAAAATGTGATACAAAAACAAAGGGCGCGGACATTCGTCCGCGCTCCGGATTGCAAACTCGGGCGGCAACTTTCTTAATCGACCGTCAGCGAGACGGCGATTGCGTGTGCGGCGCCTCCCACAGCCGTGGCCGTGACCTGAATATCGGGAAAAGTTCCCAACGCGGTTGGCGTTTCAATGTTGACGGTCGCTGCCTTCGATCCCGTCGAGAGTGTCGAGGTCGCAGTCACCGTTACGGATGCGGGGTTGGGAACCGCTGCTGGTGCGGTGTAAACCCCATCGGAGTCAATGGTGCCATTCGCGCCGCCGCCGGTTACAGCCCAAGTCACGGCCTGACTGTTCCCGCCGGAAACGGTCGCGGTAAATTGCTGTTGGGTCGCCGATGCGGGCCAACTGTTCCCCTCCTCATTGGCAAACAAGTCAGCAACCGTGGGACTTACGGTAACCGTCACTTGGGGATTCGTCACCGTGACCGTCGCCGATCCGGGAGTCGAACCCGCGACTGCCGATGTCGCCGTGACCATCACTGCACCGGCGGGTACAACGTCTGGCGCGGTGTAGAGCCCGCTGGCTGCATTAATCGTGCCATTTACCGAGCCACCGGATACGGTCCAACTCACAGTCTGGTTGGTTGAATTGTTCACCGTTGCCGTGAACTGTTGCTGACCATCCAGAGCAACATTTATGTTCTGCGGACTGACCGTTACCGTGACTGGCGATTGAGTACCGCCTCCGCCGGAGAGAGCGCCACCGCAGCCCGCGAGCGCCAGGAGCCATGCGAGTGCAGCGAAGCAGACGGCGACCACGGTTCTACCCGTTGGTTTCGGCCTCGCTATTCCTATCCACAACAGGCTTGCTGTGGGGAATGTCAGGAACCAAAGGCGAGCCAGTGGACGAGGCGTTTGAGATGCAGGCCGGGGATCTCGTGGCTTGCGGATTCCGCTGCGCGCCGGATGGCGCTGGCTGGACATAGGATTCTGATTCGGGCCCGTCGTCGAAATGGTCAGAGTTACGGGATTTGTTCCGGCTCCGGCGGCGATTGAGGCGGGACTGAAGGTGCAAGTGGTGAGCGCGGGAAGATTTCCGCAGGCGAAGATCACAGTGCCGCTGAAGGTGCTTGCGCCTACAGGAGCAGCCGAAAAACCATAGGTCGCACTCTGTCCGGCCGCGACGGTCGCGGTGGTGGTTCCGGTTACGCTCCACATCACATCGGTGCCGACGGTCAGGCTCACTGGCTGCGTGTGCGTAAGCGTGCCGTCGGTGCCCTGGATGCTGAAGGGGAAGGTTGCGGGTGTGGCGTTTCCGACAGTGACCGTAAATGGCGAACCCGCGGGAGTCGGGATCAAAGACGACGGATTGAACGCGCAGACTCCGGGAACGGCGCCAGCACAACTCAGATTCACGGTGGTGTCGTATCCGTTAAGCGCTGTCAACGTGCCGCTCCACATGACATTCTGGCCCAGCACCGTCGCATTCGGGATGGCTGTGATGGCGAGCGTAAAATCCGGAGCGGGCTGGGTGACCGTCAGCGTAAATGTCTTTGCCTTCGCCGCCGGAGCGCCAGCCACGGATGCAGCCAGCGTCACCGGGCTCGGGCCACCCTGCGGCGTCCCTGCCGTGGTCGTCACGGTCAGGGTGACGGTGACCGGGCTAGCCGCGGTCGGATTGACCGAATTCGACGGCAAGAACGCACAGGCCGCGCCCGCTGGCAGACCGCTCGAACAACTCAGGACAACGGTCGACGAGAACGAACCCGCCGCCGTCACCTGGAATGTGCTCACGTTTGAGGCGCCGCCTTGCGGCGCGCTCAGGCTGCCGGGGCTGGGCGCGGAAATATTGAAATCGACAATGTGGAGGGTGAGGGCGGCATCATGGGTGACGTGCAGCGCATCGGTTCCTACCGCGTGGGCGCTGAAGGTGTAGTCGCCAATCGCGCCCCCTGCCGTGAGCGTGTAGGTTGCGCCACCCGGGGTGGGCGTCAAGGTGTTCTGACTAAGAGTGCAGGCCGCCGGAGGCGCTCCCGCGCAAGTCAGGTTGACTGGATTCGCATAGCCGCCAAAGGCGGTGAGCGCGCCATTGAAGGTAGCGCTCCGCGACGCGTATACCGTCTGGGGCGTATTCGAGACGACATTGGTGTAGTCGGGCCCCGATGCGAGCGCATACTCCCAGATACCGCGTCCATAGGTCGAAACCCGGAGCTTCTTTGTTCCGGCATAATTGAACATCCGGATCGCTGTCACCGGAACATTCGGCAGGTAGCCGGTTGCGCCGGGGAGCGAGGGCGTTCCAACTTCGGTCCAACCTGGGGACGTTGTCGAACTCACATACAAACCAACATCGGTGCCGGCGTAGATTTGCGACGGACTAACGGACGAGTCGACCAGCAGCGCGTTCACAGGCGCGTCGGGGAGCATCGCGCTCCCACTGCCGGACCAGTCACTCCAGGCAACGCCGGCGTTGATGGTCTGGAAGACGTGAGCGGCGTTGAATCCCATGATTCCGACGTAAGCCGTCGCCCCGGTGGGGTCGCTGCGATCGGCGGCGACGGAAGAAATTGTGTAATTGGAGGGATTGATGCTGCCGGTTATCTCCACCATGGGAATGATGCCCGCGTTGGTGGTCACCCACACTTCGCCGCCTGACGGGCTGGCCGCGTTCGGGCCAGTCCCTTCGGTGGTCGCGTAGATGGTCGTCGACATGAAGTCCGCGGTTGGGCCGCTCGCGTCGAGGGCACTCACGAGATTAATTTCGTCTCCCGTGCAGGTGGTGGGGCTGAGAGTGTCGAAGTCCACGCTGAGTGTCGAGAATGAACTGGGCGGGACAGTTGGCGCCCCGCGCCATACGCGACAGGTTCCTACGATCATCTCGTTAGGATCCTGCGGATCGAGAATGTAGGGCGTGTAGTAGGCGCCAAAATCGCCTCCCACCTGCTCCCCGCCTACCGCCAGAGAGAAAGCATCGGTCGTGCAATTGACACCGTTCGCGCAGGCATAAATGTTGACATAAGGATTCGCCGTATACCATTCGTTGGGAGTCCAGGCGTTGATCGCGTTGTATCCGCCATCGCCGCCATTTACGGTTGACCATTCGGGGCTGCCCGTCGCCGAACTGGTTGCCGGAGAGCCGTTGCCCTCGGTTCCTCCGAGCACGGTGTTCTGATCGGCGGGGTGGAGGGAGAAAGAGACGAACTGCGTCATGGATCCGATGGTGCCGTTCGGTACCGAGGAGGCATTCAGGTTGTCGAAGCCGTTGGCAATCCCGCAAGTTCCGCTATCGAGTTTCGTGAAGCCGTCGAGGGTGCGGTAGACGCCGCCATCGTTTGCGAAATACATGATGGCAGTGCCGTTTGCGAGCGTGAAATCGAGGCCGTGCTCGCTCGGGTGGACCTGGGCGATGCCGCTGCATCCGTAGACGTGGGTGAGGTTGATCCACTGGTTGGGAAAATTCGGGTCAAGCGTGGCGCAAGTCGTGGCGCCGTTCGTCAACTGGCACTTGAACAGATTCACCGCTCCGGCATAGAGGTCGGTCGCCTGGCCGTCAGGCACGGAGGTGATTCTCAGGTTGTAGTATCCCCGCTCGACGCCGCACCCGTT
>JBEKOW010000292.1:0-5553 GCA_049521375.1 Terriglobales bacterium | reverse complement strand
ACAATTCTAAAGTCCGCGCAATCCGAATTCATCGCCAGCGTTTTGAATCTCAAGCCGGGCGTCGCCGCTTTCGATTGCGACGGCACCCTCTGGTCGGGAGACGCGGGCGAAGGATTTTTTTCATGGGAACTGGAGCAGGGTCTGGTATCGGAAGAGATCGTCCGCTGGGCGCTGCCCCGCTACGCCGAATACCGGGCTGGGAAGGTTCCGGAAGAAATCATGTGCGGAGAGATGGCTACAATGCACCGGGGAATGCGCGAGGAAATCGTGCAGCAGGCGGCGGAAACCTACTTTGCCCTGGGCATTGCCGCCAACATTTTCCCCGAGATGCGTGGGCGGTTTCGTCGTCGAACCAGTGGATTATCCGTTCCGGGATGCGGCACTTCGGCATTCCGCAGAACCGGATTTTAACCGCGGAAGCGTTTGTCGACGGGGGCGTAATTACAGACCAACTGGTACGTGTGCCGAGCGGACCGGGCAAGGTGGAGGCACTCCAATCCGCGATCCAACATCCGCCGGATTGCGCGTTTGGTAATGCAATCTGGGACCGGGAGATGCTCGCATTGTCAAAGCATCCATTCGCGATCAACCCCAATCCGAACCTGCGGAAGATCGCGATTGCGAATCATTGGGCGATATATCAGCCGGACCTCAACCACTGTAGCTACAACGTCGATACTCCGTGACGCTCTGTCGCTTTCCCGGTGCGGGCAAACTTCGGCCCGCGCGACCCCCGCGCTAAGTGCTGCTTTCAACAGTGCGATTTCACACCGCAGCGTGAAAGTAAATATATCAAGGTCCGCGCCGGGTTACCTGCGGTCCGCCGCAATCTCAAGTGCAGGCGGCAATCTTCCGATAGGTTAACGAAGGAGGAGTGTACATCCTCGCCCGACTGGTCGGGACAAGGCCTGCCCGCTCTCTCATCTCTTAAGGTGGCTGCGACGCTTACAAACAACAATTCGACGGATCACTAGGGCAATCATGACGCACTGGTCAATCCGAAAGAAGTTACATGTTCTGCTGCTGGTTGTGTTCTTACCGGCGGTTGCGGTGATCGTCGCGACCGGCTTGAATCAGCGCCGGACTGAGATAGAGGATGCCCGTAACAGCGCTCTCCTCATGGTCAAAAGCCTGACGGCCCAGCAGGAACAGATTGCGAGCGCTACCAAGACAATGCTCACAATGCTCGCGCAATTGCCCGCTGTGCGCGACCGCGACGCGGCGGAATGCAACGAATTGTTCGCCGAAATCCATCGCAGATTTCCCGTCTACTCAGTCATCCTGGCGGTGACGCCGGATGGAAACGCGTTTGCGGCGTCCATGCCTTTCACCCCGGGTACGATCAATCTGGCGGACCGTAAGCACGTCAGAGATGCAATCAGCACGCGTGACTTTTCCGTTGGGGAATACATTGTAGGCAGGATCAGCAATCTACGCTCCCTGAACTACAGCTACCCCGCCTTCGACGACAAAGGAAATCTCGTCGCAATCGTTATCGTCGGCTTTAACCTGGATGAGTACACCCGCTTCATCTCTAAGGCTCATCCGGCAGACGGAGCATCGTTTGCGATTACGGACGGAAAAGGCGTGCGTTTGTTTCGAACGCCGGAGACACCGACCACAAGCCCGGGCACTCCCCTCCCACCGGACCTGATCCAATTCATAGCACGCTCGCCGCAATATGGATCGTATGACCGCATCTCGCAGGATGGTGTCTCCCGGATCTACGCTTTCGCCCAATTGCGTCTAAAAGAAGACTCGCCTCCTTATCTGTACATGCTGGTGGGCATCCCCAAGAATCCCATTATGCACAAAGCAAATATTCGGCTGCTGAAGAACCTTCTGATACTTGCGGTTTCAGCCATCCTCGCGGTGGTGGCCGCATGGGTCTTCGTGGGACACCTGCTCATCGCACCCATAGGCCGCCTTGTTACCGCCACGCGACTCTTCGGCGGTGGCGTCATGAACGTCCGCACGGGAGTACCGCACACTTCCGACGAATTGGGAGAATTGGCAAAATCGTTCGACGACACCATTGCGCTGCTCGAGGCCCGGGATGCCGAACGGAGGAAGGCAGAAGAAGCATTACGGGTAGCCTCGGCGGAGACGGAACTCTTCCTCAAGTGCATTCCTTCGATCCTGATTGGATTGGATGCGTCGGGCGCAATCACCCGTTGGAATGCGGCGGCCGTGGAAACCTTCGGAATCGATGCGGCCGCCGCGATCGGCAGGACGCTCGATACCTGCGGCGTTCAGTGGTCGCGGGCGGACCTCAAGAGCCAAGTCAGTTGCTGGCTGTCGAGCACTACCTTCTTCACACCTCACGATCTCGCATTCAAGCGAGGGCGCGAGACTCGGTTTGTTGCTTTTGGCGTGCAACCGATCGGAGGACCGGGCGGCAGTTCGGGTCTTATCGTTACAGGAGCTGATGTCACGAGCCGCAAATGCCTGGAAGAGCAACTGCAGCAGGCGCAAAAACTCGAAGCGGTTGGCCAACTTGCGGCTGGCGTCGCACACGAAATCAATACTCCTGCGCAGTTTGTCGGCGACAACATCGGATTTCTAAAAGATTCCTGGGCCAGCATCGCCGATATCATTCAGCTTTCGTCCCGCATGCGGCAAGAGGCTGGCAGCGGTTCCTTTCGCGGGGCCGACGCCGAAGCCATGGAGATGGCCTGCCAAGAAGCCGATGTCGACTACCTGTTGGCGGAAGTGCCGAATGCTATCGATCAGGCACGCGAAGGGGTGGAACGAATCTCCAAGATCGTGCAGGCCATGAAGGAATTCTCGCATCCGGGCGGAAAGGATAAGGCGCCGGTGGATATCAATCGCGCCATCAGCACTACCGTTACCGTGGCGCGGAACGAGTGGAAATATGTGGCCGACATGGTCCTGCGGCTCGATCCGGACTTGCATCCGGTGGTATGTATGGCCGGAGAATTCAACCAGGTCATGCTCAACCTCATCGTCAATGCAGCACAGGCCATCAGCGCGAGCCACGGCGGAATCGAGGGTCCAAAAGGCACGATCACCATTTCCACTACCCAGATGGCCGACGCGGTCAGGATTGCCATTCACGATACCGGGAGCGGAATTCCGGAGCCTATCCAGGGACACGTGTTTGAACCATTCTTTACGACCAAACCCGTTGGCAAAGGCACTGGCCAAGGGCTGGCGCTGGCCCATACCGTAATTGTGCAACGTCATAACGGACAAATCTGGTTTGAAAGCGCAGTTGGCTCGGGCACTACGTTCTTCGTGCAATTGCCAACGTCAGCAAAAGGGGAGCCAGTAATTGGAGCCTCCTCGCCGCTTTTCAGAGATGCCGCAGGAGGGCGCTGAGGGCGTCGATCGCCAAAGCAGTCGCGTGGCGCGATGATTGCGGCAGTCCACCTACCTTCTTTAGCAACTCTTCCCGGCTAATCTCTCGAGCGGCGATAATGCTTTTACCCTTGGCTAACTCCGTGATCGCTGACCCGCAGGCCATGGACGGCACACACCCTCTTGCGCGGAAACGGATATCGGCGATTCGGTTGCCTTGCAACTTCACACTAAGTTCAAGCACATCCCCGCAAACCGGGTTTTCTATGCGCGCTGTCGAATCGGGCGCTTCAACCACGCCGGCGTTGCGGGGATTCTGAAAGTGGTCGAGAATTTCAGGGGAGTACACGCTCTTAATTGTAAAGCGGCTTGATGAGCGGATTCACCTGCACTGGCGGCTGCATCCGAAAATCTGTTATGCGTTGCGCATGTCCGCGTGGAGTGCGACTGACTTCGCAAATTGCGCTGGGGGCATCTCCTTCGCCGAGGACGGCTACTGATTGCCGTGGGGGAGGTTCCCATTGCTGATTCACAGCGGCTGATTAGTTTAAGATTGAGAGCCATGACCACGACTTCGAAGTCCGAAAAACATGCGCAGGTGCGGCGAGAGGTCGAGCGACTGGCCGCTGAATCGCGCTCGACGGATGATTTGATGCGAGGCATCACGGTCCTGCTGAATGAGCACATGCTGAAGTACAACTGGGTCGGCTTTTACATGCTGGAACCGGGCGCCGATCCGCCCATTCTGGTTCTGGGGCATTACCAGGGGGCGATGACTCCGCATACTCGAATTCCATTGAATCAAGGGATCTGCGGCGCGGCTGCGTCGTCCGGCAAGACTGTCGTGGTCGATGACGTCTCGAAAGATCCCCGTTATCTGGCTTGCTCGCTTGAGACCAAGTCGGAGATCGTCGTCCCGATTTTCGTCCACGGTAAAGTTGCCGGCGAACTCGACCTGGACAGTCATTTTCACGCGGCCTTTGGCAGCGAGGATCGCGAACTGATCGAATTTTGCGCTCGCATCGTAGGCAACCGGCTCGCAAACGAAACTGGCAACTAACCATCCCACGATTCTGGAAGATTTATGAAGCGGGTAGTCGCTGCTCTGATTGTCGACAATGGACGTATCCTGGCATGCCAGCGCACGCGCCACCAGGTGATGCCGCTGAAGTGGGAATTCCCCGGCGGGAAAATAGAAGATGGCGAACAACCGCGCGACGCCTTGCGGCGCGAACTGGAGGAAGAACTGGGCATCGAGGCGACGATTGGGAATGAAGTGGTGCGGATTGTTCACGAGTACCCGGGCGGAGGGTCGGTGGAGCTGCGATTCTTTGAAGTCCGGGAATACAAGGGCGAGCTTGAGAACCGCATTTTCCGCGAAATCCGATGGGTGGGGCGGACTGAACTGCTCGACTTGGACTTTCTGGAGGCGGATCGCTCACTCGTGAAGGACCTGGCAGCTGGGAAACTTCTGTGAGCGTCTGGGACTCTTTGATCGAGATCCAGCGCGCTTTTTAGCTTGCCTTTTACCAAAATGCGGGGGTACCCCCCCTCCCCCCTGTTTTCCCGCAAATTATTGAAACATAAGATACTTAACTCCAAAGTATCCAATAATAAGGACTTAGCTTGCGCGATCCTCTTATTTCCCGCCATTTAGCCCTATCCTGGTGACAACGATGACTGGTCAAAGAGCATTCTTTTCGAGCAGTTTTCGCGAGCCAAAGTGCCGTCTCTGGAGGCGGGCAGTCTTCCGCCTTGACACAGGTTCGTGACCAGTATGGCCCACAGTGGGTTGGAAGTCTGTGACCGGATGCACTCGAGTTTTGTGATGAAAGCGGGTCGGGTCCATGTCCACATCGAGGGGACATTGACCTAGTTTGTGCCGCGCACCTGACCATACACATATACCACGGTTAATCCGATCATGATCACGGTGGTCGCCCAAGCGATGATGTTGAAGAGCGGCTTGTTCACGTATTCGCCCATCAGCTCTTTCTTGTTGATCAGCAGCAACATGAAAATCAGCACGAAGGGCAGAACCGCGCCATTCACGACCTGCGAAAACACTGCGATCTTGATGAGCGGCAGGCCAGGGATCATCACTACCGCGGCGCCCGCAGCGATGAGAATCGTATAGAGCCAGTAAAACACCGGGGCTTCCGAGAATTTGCGTTCCACTCCCGACTCGAAACCCAATCCTTCACAAACTGTGTAAGCGGTCGACAGGGGTAG
>JBEKOW010000291.1:0-7780 GCA_049521375.1 Terriglobales bacterium | reverse complement strand
TCGACATGAAGTTGCGAGGGCAATCCGGCGCAAGCACGCTTCGCTACGTCACCGCCAACGCCGAATATCAAGTCAGCGCCGGAGCTTTCTTCCAAGTCAACCGTCACCTGATCGATGAACTGGTTGCGGTGGTTACGGGCGGCAGAGACCAGGCTCGTGGAGACACCGCCCTCGATCTCTACGCGGGCGTTGGTTTGTTCTCCATCCCGCTGGGGCAAAACTTTCATCACATATTTGCTGTAGAGGCGTCACATCTTTCCCTGCCTGATTTGAGACAGAATGTGCCTGCGAGCGTGAAAGTGGTGGGCACGCGAACCGAGGAATACCTGAGAAGCCGGGCGGTGCGCAAGCGTCTTGACTTGGTTGTCCTGGACCCTCCCCGCACCGGGGCCGGCAAAGCGGTGACACGCTCTCTGGTTGAACTTGGAGCGCGGCGCATCCGCTATGTATCGTGTGACCCGGCAACCCTGGCCAGGGATCTTCCGACCCTGACTGGCTCCGGTTATCGCATCGAGGAGGCACACCTGTTCGATCTGTTCCCGCAAACGTTTCATATCGAATCGGTGATCGAGCTAGCCTGCTGACCACTTTCACGGCCGCCCAGTTTTTCCTGGAAGACGGGTGGGGGTTGGAGACCCGGCGCGAACCAACGCGCACGGTACCATGCCCCCACCAGTTTTTTGCCCGGATCGTCTGACCAGCGAGATTAAACAAATGATTGTTCAACGAAGGCCCCCGCGCCAGCCGATGTTCTGGGCGGCTCTGGCTATTTCGTTGGGTCTCTGGACCGGAATCCGAGCCTGGCGTCCGCCTTCGTGGTGGGCGGTTGCAATCGCGGTCTTCGTTCTCGCTACGTTATGGTTTGTTTCCCGGCGATCATGGCTGGCCAAGGCGTTCGCGCTCGCAACCTGGTTCCTGTTCGGATGCTTCCTCATTCAGATCCGCGGCAGTCCTACTGAAGATCCCCACCTTTTTCTGCTCTCCGACGGTCGCTCCGTCACGCTGATCGCGCACGTGATTCGCGAAGGATACGCGAACGCAAGCAGTCCGCGGGACGTACGACAGTCTATCGACGTGGAAACCGAGTCGATCGGGAGCGATGGCCAAAGCTGGCCTGTGCGCGCCGGAATCCGCCTCTCGCTTTACGGGCGCGCCGAGAGTTCCGCAACTCCAACTTCGAGGACAAGCGAAAGGGCCGCCGATCTGAATGCTCACGACGAGCGGGGGAGCCTTGCCAAGCTTTCGCCGGCCGATCCATCTCGAGCGCTGGCCTACGGCACCCGTATTCGTCTTCGCGCCAAACTGCACCCCGCTCGCAACTTCCGCAATCCCGGGGCCTTTGACTACGAAGGCTACCTGCGCGACAACGGCATCCTCATGTTGGGTACGGCTCAGTTGGCCGACGTTCAACGGTTGCCAGGATTTTCTGGTGGTCGAATTGCGAGCTGGCGGTCCCGCATCCATTCTTCGATCATCCGGAAGATTCACCAGCTTTGGTTACCGGAGCAGGCCACCCTCATGGATGCGATGGTGCTAGGCGAAGAGTCTTTCCTACGCAACTCCACCCGCACCGAGTTCCAGCGCTCGGGGACCTATCATCTGCTGGTTGTGTCCGGAATGAACCTGAGCATTCTTGCGTTCGCCATATTCTGGGCGCTGCGCCGACTTCGATTCGATCCCGCCTGGGCCGCAGTCACGACCGTCGGCGTCTCATTCGCATACGCGTTCGTAGTCGGAGTAGGCCCGCCGGTCTGGCGCGCTGCGCTCATGTTGGCAATCTATCTGGGAGCGCGCCTGCTCTACCGCGACCGTAACATGCTCAACGCCATCGGGGCGGCCGCCGTCGGAGTGCTCATCGCGGATCCCAAGGCTTTGTTTGGCGCGAGTTTCCAACTCACATTTCTGGCCGTCTTCATCATTGGCGCCATCGGAGCGCCGCTGCTCGAACGTGTGACTCTCCCCTACACTCGAGGCCTTCGTTCCCTGTATGCGACCAGCTACGATCTGCATGTCGCGCCCAACGCAGCGCAACTGAGGCTAGACCTCCGGCTGATTTCGGCGCGGTTAGCGCGCTTTATCGGCAGCGGCTTGGGCCGAGTTCTGCCCGCGTTATTGGTTCGCGGCACCATTCATCTCGGCGAACTGATTTTTATCTCCGCCCTCATGCAGGCGGGCCTCGCGCTGCTGATGGCCTACCATTTTCACCGCGCCACTGCGATGGGGATGCCCGCTAATCTGGCGGTGATCCCGCTCACCCAGGTATTGATGCCGGCCGCGGCAGCCGCCGTCGGGTTCGGGTACATCTCGGTAGCCCTAGCCAAGCCCGCTGTCTGGATCTCCGGTCTTGCCTTGCAAGGGATCACCGGAACGGTGCACTGGCTCGGCGGCGCACAAACCCTGGGCTCATCCTTGGCCGACCGGCGCGTGGCCATGCCGTCACTGACCGTGATATTGGTTGCCGTGGCAGCACTTGCGCTAGCGATGGTGGGTGCGCGGCGGAGGAGCGCGCGGTTTCATCCTGGATCGCTTTCGTTCCCTCTCGGCCTCACATTCACGCTGGAGTCATGGAGATGACCACGATCGATGTCGGCCAGGGCGACTCCATCTTGCTCATCACTCCGCAGGGCCGGGCGATGCTGGTCGACGCTGGAGGCTTGCCACAATGGATGCACTCCGACTTCGACATCGGAGAACAGGTGGTCTCTTCCTATCTCTGGAATCGTGGCATCGATCGCCTCGATACGGTCGTGATCACGCATCCCCACGCTGACCACCTGGGAGGCATGCCTGCAGTGATCGCGAATTTTCATCCCCGGGAGCTGTGGATCAGCATTGACAAGCCGGTAGGCCAGCTCGCGCCCATCGTCGCGCAAGCGCTACGCCTGGGCATGGATGTGTCGGTAAAGAAAGAAGGAGATGAGTTCGACTACGGCGGCGCACATTTCCGGATGCTGGCGCCCGGACGGGATCAGATTACCGGCTCCATGCGTCCCAACGATGATTGCCTGGTGTTTACGGCCGCATTCGGCGCAACCACCGCTTTGCTCGAAGGAGACGCCGAGCGCCCGGCGGAACAGCGCATCGTGGCCGAGCATCCCGAGGCGATGCTCTTGAAGGTCGCGCATCACGGCAGTGCCAGCGGCACCTCCGCCGATCTGCTCGCAACCGTGCACCCGCGCTACGCGGTGATTTCCGTGGGCGCGAGGAATGTGTACGGACACCCCCGACGCGAGGTTCTGGAGCGCCTGCAGCGTGCCGGAGTGCTCACCTACCGCACCGACGAGGAGGGCGCGATCAGCTTTTATCTGGATGGCAAGGCGGTCACGCCCGAAGTAGCGCTCATCCAATAATTCCGCGTTTCATGGTTCGCACATAGAAACGGTGGCCGTCTCAAGTAACGAGGGAGTGCCCAGGCACCGACGAAATACGAGGCGCGGCAAGCCGCCCCTCTAGCCGCTGATGTCGGCGGTTTCGTCATCGAGAGGCGGCAACTTGCGGTAGGCATCGATGATCTTTTCCGCCTCGCTGGCGTCTTCTTCGCGCACGAGGATGATCGATCCCCCCACACCAGGGAACGTCTCCTGCACCGCATCGATCGACTTGAGGTCCGTTTCGATACCGGCCGATTCGAGCAACCCTTTCACGACGATGGCTTCGGTTTCCTGCTCGGTATCGAATATCTTTACGAGTTTCTCGTTGGGTTCGGGTTGACGGCGAGCCGATGGAGCCGCCGGGGTGTCGAAATCTGCCATGCATCCTCCGTGACAACCTGGTAACAGATTACGGCAGTCACGGCATCCTTGTCTCTCAGGCGAGAAGGGCAGATATCGGGAAGGCTAGGGCCAACGGCACTTGCATCGTCCGCTCAAGCTGGCACAATGGCAACAGGGCGCAACGGACGAGGGTGGGTTTACATCCAATCTGTACGCGCACTGGCAGTATCCGCCTTAGAGGGAACCATGAGTTTTCGGGCCGAACCGGATGGGGAACACGACGCGGACCATAATCATGACAGCGATCGCGAGGATGAGGCGCGAAGACTGCGCCGCCTGCAACTGATGATGAGCATGGTCATGTCGGTCATCAGCCAGGATCCCGACCTCACGCTCGAAGAAGCCGCGGAACTGGCAGCCAATGCCCGCCGCGCCGCCCTGACCATGTTTCCGGATAAGGCTCTCGCCTACGACATTCTCTACCGCCCGCGGCTGCTCCGCCTGATGAACGAACGCTTCCCGCTGCAGTAGGCGCGCTTATTCATACAGATGGGGCTTGCCTGCTCTCAAGCGAGCCCGTTGCACTGTCGTTCTTAACTGACTCGTTCGTCGAACTTCTTCAGGGAATCGACGGGCTAATCATGGTGTACTGATTCATGGTGGCGCTGCCGTCGCCTCCAACCATGAACGTGAGACCATAAACAACTACCGCGCTGGCGCTGCTTACGGGTGCCGGCAAGGCAGGGAGCGTTTTCCATTTATTCTTGTGAGGATCGTACACCTGGACGGTCGCCACGTCGGCTCCGCTGTTGCCTCCGAAGACGTAGAGCTCACCGTTTAGAGCGACGCTGGCGGCGCCGACGACAGCCGTGGGCATGGGGGCCAGAGTAGTCCATCCGCTGGTCGCCGGATCGTACACCTCCACGACCTTAGTGAATGCCCCGCTGCCATCAAGTCCTCCGGCAACGTAGAGCTTGCCGTTGATCACTCCGATGGCAGGACTAGCATGCGCGCTTGCGGATCCGGGAAGACTGGTCCAGGCGTTGGCGACGGGATCGTAGACGTCCAGATCGTTGGAATATCCGCTGTAACCGTTGCAGGCGGTGGTCACATAGAGCTTGCTGTTGATGACGCCGGTGCCGCCGCAGGCGCTGAGATGCGACATTCCGGCGAGGGTCGTCCAAGAGTTGGATGGCGGATCGTAGCGCAGGAGCACATTGGTGGGCAGATAACCGTTCCAGCCGCCAGTTACATAGAGCTGGCTGTTAATCACGCCTGCTCCGTCACCTTGGTACAGGGTAAGAGGCATGCTGGCCAGAGTGGTCCAAGTCCCTGTTTCCGGATTGAACGATTGCAACGTTGAATTCCTGGTGCTGGCATAGTTGCCGCCTGCCACGTAGATAATGCCGTTGATCGACTCCGCAGCAGCGGAGCCGGCTGGAACAGGCAGAGAAGTCATCAACTTCCAAGTTTCCGCGCGGGCCGGGAGGGTTAGAAAAGCGGCGACCACCCCGACGACCGCATATTGAATAAGTGCCGTTCTCAGTTTCGCTGCATTCATCACTTCTCTCCTCATAACAGGGTTCGTGGAATGGTCGGGCAATACTCTCTCCACGGTTGTAAGTGCAACTGGCGGTCCATAACCGGTGGGTGGCGATCGTTTTTGTTATGACCAAGTTGCGATTATCGATCCCCCATCGCAACATTGGGTGTGCACGCCACTGCACGCGGCAAGCCGTGGCTTTACCCGAGACCAATCCTTATCGCATTACGTTTGAAACCGGGGAATTGACACTTTCGCATTGCGCCGAAGTCAGAAATCTCAACCCTTATGAAGTTACTTTCGTGGGATTACAGAGAGGTCGGAGACGAGTCGGAACAGCGGGCGATCGGTGGATTGTTCAAAACGCCAAATCGTCACAAACGCGGCCGAGTGGCGTCACAGACGAAGATGACGAGAATCGGCGAATGTGTAATTGGAAAGGCAGCCAGGCGCTAGATAGGTGACAAGCCATGAACAAGGTTACTGTACTGACCAAAAGAGTGGAGTCGAAGATATTTGTGATGCGCGGCCGAAGGGTGATCCTCGATAGAGATTTGGCGGAATTGTATGGAGTGGAGGTAAAACGGCTGAATGAGCAGGTCAAACGCAATGGGGCACGGTTTCCTGCGGATTTTGTGTTTCGCACGAGGGAGAGAGATTTGAGGTCGCAAATTGCGACCTCAAAAACGCGGAGTCAAACGCGAGAAAGTCAGCGAGGAGAGAGCCGCGGCGGCAGGCGGTATCGCCCCTATGCGTTCACCGAGTACGGAGCCATTATGGCGGCGACGGTGCTCAATTCCAAGCGCGCGGTGGAGATGAGTATTTTTGTCGTGCGCGCGTTTGTGCGGATGCGCGAGGCTCTGGCCACGAATCAGAGGATCGTCGCAAAGCTGAGGGATCTCGAAAATACAGTGGGAGACCACGACGCAGAGATTCAGGAGATCATCGCTACGATTCGCGATCTGATGAAGCCCGCGGCACCGAGCGGAGGGAAGATCGGATTTGCACTTCCGGCAGCAAAGGTTTGAGGTCGCAATTTGCGACCTCAAAACCGGGTGCGGTTGAAGGCGGGAAAAGCGATCGCAAGGTTGCAAGGGGAAGACGGAATGCTAGATCTTCTGCAAGCGCTGCACGTCGTGCACGCCGGGAATCTGGCGGACCCCATCGATAATTCTCTGCAGATGCTTGAGGTCGGCAATCTCGAGAACAACGTCGACGTTGGCCTGGCCGTTCTCGGTGCGGGCTGAGATGTCACGGATATTGGTGTGGGTGTCGCTGATTACGGCGGTGATCTGTTTGAGCATGCCGAAGCGATCGTCGCACAGCAGCGTGATTTTTACAGGATAGGAGACAGGCTGACCTTCCTTGTCTCCAGCCCACAGCACGTCGATGCGGCGTTCCGGCTCGTAGAGAAGGTTGGTGACATTGGGACAGTTGATGGAATGGACTGCGACGCCCTTGCCACGGGTGACATATCCGACGATGGATTCTCCGCGAATCGGGTTGCAACAGCGAGCGCGGTAGACGAGCAGGTCGCCTTGACCTTTGACGACGATGGCATTGGAGTCTCCGCCGAAGACACGGCGGACGACGCTGGTAAAGCCGTGGGAAGCTGCCTGCTCTTCGCTGTCGGACATCGGCTCGGCGCCCGGGGGAGCAAATTTCGCCAGCACCTGCCTCGCAGAATATTTTCCGTAGCCGATGCCAGCCATCAGATCGTCGGGACGGCCCAGGCCGTATTCGCTGGCGGCACGCTGCAAGTCGGCATCTTTGATGTCTTTGAGCGAGATCCGATATTTGCGCGCTTCCTTCTCGATCAGCTTGCGGCCGATTTCGATGGCCCGTTCACGTTGATGAACGTTGAGCCAGTGCTTGATCTTGTTGCGGGAGCGTGACGACTTGACGATCGCGAGCCAGTCGCGGCTGGGCTTGTGTCCGGGCTGGGTGATGATTTCAACGATGTCGCCGGAGTGGAGTTTATGGCGAAGCGGGACCATGCGTCCATTCACTTTGGCTCCGGTGCAGGAGTGGCCGACTTCGGTGTGAATGGTGTAAGCGAAGTCGATCGGTGTGGACTCGCGCGGGAGCACAATCACTTTGCCCTTGGGTGTGAAGGTATACACCTCTTCGGGGTAGAGATCGACCTTCAAGGTAGACAGGAATTCGTTAGGGTCGGAGACGTCGCGCTGCCACTCGACAACCTGCCGGAGCCACGCCAGCCGTTGTTCGTCCTGGGCCGAGACCGGGCCGTCTTTATATTTCCAGTGGGCGGCGATGCCTTCCTCGCACATCTTGTGCATCTCTTCGGTACGAATCTGGATCTCAAACGTCTCGCCGGTCTCGGTGATGACTGATGTATGGAGGGATTGGTAGAGGTTGGGACGGGGCATGGCGATGAAGTCCTTAATACGGCCGGGAACGGGTCGCCAAAGATTGTGGATGATACCCAGAACGGCGTAGCAATCCTGCACCGAGTTGGTGATGACGCGCATGGCATACAGGTCGTACACCTGATCGACGCTGA
>JBEKOW010000290.1:0-5440 GCA_049521375.1 Terriglobales bacterium | reverse complement strand
AGGATGCAACCGCTCACCGGCAAATGCAGGACCGTCTTCGTCAGGCCGAAAGGATCGAGGTCATCGCCCGCTCCGCCGGAGGCATTGCCCACGACTTCAACAACCTCTTGACCGGCATCCTGTCGTACTCCGACCTGATGCTCTCCGAACTGGACCCGGAAAGCCGCGTTCGCCACTATGCAGACGAAGTGCGCCGCGCAGCCGAGCAGGGCGCGGCGCTGACGCAACAGCTATTGGCCACCGCCCGCAAACAACCAGTGGTTCCGCGCCCAGTCTCGATCAACGAGATCGTTGCGTCGACCGAAGATCTGCTGCGTCACCTGATCGGCGAGCCGATTACCCTGATCACCGCGTTAGATCCTTCCACAGGACTGGTGTTCTTCGATCCCAGCCAGTTGCGCCAGATCCTCCTCAACCTTGTGCTCAACGCGCGCGATGCAAGCCCGTCCGGCGGAACGATCCGCGTCAGCACTCGGCCCGGCGAACTTCGGGCCGATCCCGTGAATTGTCTCCCCGCCATTTCTCTCATCGTTGAGGACGACGGCTGCGGAATGGATGCGGAGACTCAGGTCCGTATCTTCGAACCGTTCTTCACTACCAAGCGCGCCGGTGAAGGGACTGGCATGGGACTCGCGACCGTACAGCACATCGTCCTCGAAGCGGGAGGCCGGATTGAAGTCGACAGCGTACCGGACCGGGGCACCCGCATCGAGGTGTTCCTTCCGGCCCTAGCGCCCAACCGGAATGTTCCGAGCGTCCCGCAGACGCTCGACCCTAACGCCTTCGATTGTCATCTGTTCGACGTTTCAAACCGCAAGGGAGACACGCCATGCTAAACGGATCTGCCGCCACGGCCCTGAGCCACACACCACAGTTGCAGGCAGCGAACTTTCTCAACCTGCTCATCCTCGACGATGACCACGCCGTCCGCGACGCCGCGCGCGCGGTAGCGCACTCGCTCGGATTCAGCACGCACATCGCCGAGTCTCCGGAGCAGGCCTATCGCGCTCTTGACAGCCATGGCATTGACGCGGTGCTCCTCGATTTACGGCTGCCCGGCGCGGGCGGGATGGAGGCGCTGCTCACCATCCGGCGGCAGCGGCCCGATGCGGTGATCATTGTCGTCACCGGCTATGGCACCGTGCAATCGGCGGTGCAGGCGATGAAGAATGGCGCCTATGACTATGTCACTAAGCCATTCAGCATGGAAGAACTGCGGGGGCTGCTCGAACGTGTCGGAAAGCATTTGCGAGTGCGGACCGAAAATCGCCTGCGCCGCGAGAGCATCCGCTCCACGCAGGGCTTCTGCAACATCGTGGGCCACACGCCCGAAATGGAGAAGCTCTACCGGATTATCGCCAAGGCCGGACAGAGCACCCACCCCGTCCTGATTCTGGGCGAGAGCGGCACCGGCAAGGAGATGGTCGCCAAGGCCATTCATTCTTCGGGTCCCCTGCGCGACAAGCCTTTCATCCCCGTCGACTGCGGTTCGCTCGTGCCCACCCTGATCGAAAGCGAATTATTTGGCCACGTGCGTGGCGCCTTCACGGGCGCGACCGGCCCCAAGGACGGTCTGCTGGCCATCGCCGATGGCGGAACCGTTTTTCTCGATGAAATCGGCGAGTTGCCGGTCGATCTCCAAGCCAAGCTACTACGCGCCATTCAGGAAAAGGAGATTCGGCCCGTCGGAGGCGTGAAGAACATCCCCATCAGCGTGCGCATCCTGGGAGCAACCAATCGGGATCTGGAACAGGCCGTGACTGCGGGCACATTCCGGCGCGACCTGTACTTTCGACTCAACGTGCTCACCCTGCGCATCCCATCTCTTCGCGAGCGCCGGCAGGATGTGCCACTCCTGGTCGGGCACTTCCTGGAGCGCATCGGCCGCGACTCCGGCCTCGAGAAAACCATCTCCGACGAAGCCGTTAAGGCTCTGCTCAATTACGACTGGCCGGGTAATGTTCGGGAACTTGAAAATTCGCTGGAGAGGGCCTGCGCCCTCTCCAGCGCAAATGAAATTCAGGTGCGCGATCTACCTACCAACCTTTCCAGCGCGCCTGCCGATCTGGTCGCCCGGCCAGCAGCCGGCATCATGCCCATGGCTGAACTCGAGAAACTGACCATTCTCAACGCGCTCACACAGGTCAACGGCGATAAGTTGCTGGCTGCGCGTTTGCTCGGCATCGGCAAGACCACCCTGTACCGCAAGTTGAAGGAATACGATTCCCGAGCTTGAACGGAGCAAGCGCGAATTGTGCAGTAACGGGAAAGTGCTGGAATGCCACGCGGGTAAGTCTTCTGTTTTCAGAGAGCCGTAATTGGCCCGGGAGATGCACATGATCAGGCATGATTCTGCTAGTGACTCCCATCGCAAGGCTACACGAGTGCGCGGCGGCACTTCACCAAGCGACCGGAGAGAACGTCGTAATCGCGGACAGCTTGTTGCGGGCAACTACCCTGTTGCGCACGCATTTCTACACCGCTGCCGTATTTGATCGCTCCGTGCCTGAGTTCGAGCCCCACGAGGTTGCTATCGCGCTCGACAATTTGGGCTCAGCCATTCCGGTACAGATCAATCTGGCAATCAGCGGAATCGAACGGCTGGTTGGGGAAGTGAAATCGGCCATTCGCTTCCGCAAACTTGAAGAGGCAACCGCTCGCGGTGTGGCAACGCGACTCGTCTACAGCGAACTGAACGACACGCTCACCACTCTGCTTCTCGAATCCGAACTGGCACTCGAAACCACCGGCCTGACTCCGGCGGCCGGCGAACGTCTCACCGCCGTTCGTGATACCACCAGAAAGTTAAGATCACGGCTGGAGTCCAGCGCGAGAGCGGCTGGCGCTGGAGTTTGAGCGCGGTTTTGCGGCCGCCAGAGAAAATGGCATCTACGTCTACGATGCCGTACGCGCTCGCCGGGCTTCATACGACTTGAGGTGCGTGTAAGCAACCTTGAGCAACGAATCACTGCCGGAGATGCCATGCAGGCGCCCGCGCTCCAGCAGATCTCCCACAATATGGTCTGCCTCAATCGGACCATTTCGCTCGATGTCGCGCAGCATCGAGGCCGTCAAAGGCGAACCGGCCGCAGTCAGCATTTCGCGGCTGCGCCGGAATGACTCTTCCCGCACTGGATATCCCTCGGCGGCGGCGATGCCGCGGCATTCCCCCAGCACGTCGAGCACGTAGTCGGTGCCCCCGGGGGAGGCGCAAATATCTCCGATGGCCGCTCGCATCAGACAGGTGCTACAAGCTGCTGAAGCCAGGAACATCCACTTCTCCCACATTTCGAGCAGGATCTGCTGGCTCACCCGCACCTTGAAGCGCACATCTTCCATCAGGCTGCCGATGGCCTTCACGCGTTCAGACAATGTGCCATCGCGTTCCCCAAAAGATAAATCGTGGTTTTCATTGAGGTGAACCACCTCGCGCTTTTCATCCAGGGTTGCTGCGATCAGACATTGGCCTCCGAGAACCCGCGCATCTCCAAAGCGCTCTGCCAGTATCTCGAGGTGCCGCATTCCGTTGAGCAGCGGCAAAATTGCCGTCGCCGGGCCAACCGCCGGCGCAAACGACTTGATCGCGCTGGACAGGTCAAATGCCTTGCAACTGAGTAGGACCAACCCATAAGTTTCGCGCAACTCCTCGGCCAGCACCGTCTTCGGCTCGGGAATCACTACATCGCCGAAGCGGCTCCGAATCGTAAGACCTGAGCTCCGCAATTCCTCAGCTCGCCGTGGCCGCACGAGAAATGTGACATCGCGCCCTGCTTCAACAAGCCGCCCGCCAAAGTAGCCGCCAATCGCTCCCGCCCCAACCACCAATATGTGCATGTCTTCCGTCCCCATCCTTGCTCTATCAAACCGGTACACGCAGACCGCGCTCGAATGACGAGCGCGGGGATCGCCTACACAATACTTTAAGCCGTAGGCTCACAACTCCAATTCATACTGATGCGTTGCGCCGACTTACGGATCTCGCGATTCTCAGTCTGCGTCCGGAAACCAGACAAGTCACGAAAAATTCACGCCCCGGCAACCAATCTGTTGCACTTAGCATTTACAAATCTCTACCACATAGTTTGCAAGCGGGCTCCGGCGTGTCGTTCTTCTGGAAAGGCGCGGAAGCCGACTGCCACGGTTTTCAGCCAGACCAACGGAGGTTTCAATGGATGACCGAACTACAGTGTTGTATGTAGATGACAATCCAAAATCCAGTCGGCTTTTGGCAAGTGTTCTCGAAGAATGCGGTTTCCGGGTAGTCCCCAGGACCGACCCCCTCGAAGCCCTCGCGCTGTGTCGAAGGACTTCTTTCGACCTCGCTCTTCTCGATTATGAAATGCCCTCGATGACGGGCGCGCAATTAGCCCGTGAGATCAAGCATCTGATGCCGGAGTTGCCGGTGGTTCTTATCTCCGGCCGCACAAACATTCCTACCGCTGAACTGACCTTTGTTGATGCTCACTTCGGGTTCGGAACGTCGCTCGATGACCTGCTATGGAGCATGCGTATTCTCGTCCCGCCGAAAGTTGTCATCTCCGAACACCGCCAGCACTCGGTCTATCACCGGGACCAATCCCACATTGCCGAGTCACGCTGGTCTGATTCCACCTAAGCAAAGCGCGCGCAGGCGCTCTGCCCTCCCCAAACTGGGCCGGCAGGGCGCATTCTACGCGTCCCAGCCGCAAATCTGCAGTAAAACCGCAGGAAAAATCACACCCCCCAAGAAATCTCTTCCCTAATATCGCTATCGATCCTAAACTGTCTGCTGTGCATTTTGGGCTCGTTTTGCCCTCGCCCCCGGAGGACTGCATTGCGGGTATTAGTGACCACGGACACGTTCAGCGGCGTTTGGACGTATGCACGTGAACTCGTCACCGGCCTCGTAACCCAGGGCACCCAAGTCACGCTCGTCAGCTTTGGAGAAATCCCGTTTCCCGATCAGACATCCTGGATGCAGAGCCTGCACGGCCTCGAATATCACCCCACCGCATTTCGCCTCGACTGGATGCAGGAAGGCGAGCAGGATTTTCACGCCGCCGAAGAATATTTGTGTGAGATCGTCCACGACACGCGTCCCGATATTCTGCACCTGAATCATCTCAGTTTCGGCGCTCTGCCGGTTCCAACACCACGACTGGTAACCGCGCATGGAGATGTGATCACCTGGTGGCTGACGATCCACGGGCGCGAGCCCGCACGCTCTCCCTGGCTGGAGTGGTACCGCACTGCCGTGATGGCGGGACTGAAGCGAGCCGGCGCAGTCGTTACCACCACCAATTGGATGAGCGCGATGTTACGGGTCGCCTACGATGGCGAGTTCGAAAGCCAGGTGATTTCTCCGGGCCGCAATCCGATTTACTTCAATCCCTTTGTGACCAAGGAAGAGTCGGTGCTTGCGATTGGACGCCTGTGGGATACCGGAAAACAGGTGTCGCTG
>JBEKOW010000289.1:0-9836 GCA_049521375.1 Terriglobales bacterium | reverse complement strand
CTCAAGTTTCGCCTGGACGGAAAGCGGCTCAAAGGCGACTTCGCCCTCATCCACATCAAAGCCCGCAGGTCCGGCAGCAAAGGAACAGAATGGCTCCTCATCAAGAAGAAGGATGACGAGGTCATTCCCGGATTCGACATCGACAAGTACGACACATCCGTCCTCACCAAGCGCACGATGGCCCAGATCGGAGGCGACGCCGATTCCGCCGAATGGACCAGCAGCCGTCCCGCCACCCGCGGCAAGCTCAAAGCCTCATGGCTCGCCGATGCGGTAGCCAAAGCCGACCGCAAGAATGCCGCCGTAAAAAAAAAGCCCTGACCACGGAGAACGAGCAAGAACCAGCGGAGAGTGAGGTTGAGACAGTCAACGCGCTGAGCGCCAGCCCTAAGAGCGCGAGGACCGGTAAGAAGGCCGGTAAAACGAAGGCCCGTAAGACCAAGCTTGAGAAAGCCCATTCCCCATCGAGCGCTGTCTCGTCCGCGCTTGAGAACCTGCCGGGCGCGCAGCGCAAGCCCATGCCAACCGCGATTCGTCCCATGCTGGCGACTGCTATTGCCAAGCCCTTCGACAATCCCGACTGGCTCTTCGAGATCAAGTGGGATGGTTACCGCGCCGTCGCCTTCATCGCCGATGGCCACGTGCGCTTCGTCTCGCGCAACCAGAACGACCTCACCGCGCAGTATCCCGAACTCGCGACGCTGCCGCAGTTCTTCCAGGCCAGCGGCGCGGTTCTCGATGGCGAGATCGTCGCGCTTGACGATCAGGGCCGTCCCTCGTTCAGCCTGATGCAGCAGCGCACCGGATTCCGTCCCGGCAAGTCTCGTCTTGCCGGACGCCAAGGCGTGCCTGTCATCTACTACGCTTTCGACCTCCTGTATCTCGACGGCTTCGATCTGCGCCGCGTGCCGCTCGAGCGGCGCAAGCAGTTACTCGAACAGCGGATCTCGAATAGCGCGGTCGTCCACTTCTCCGATCACTTTCCCGGCAACGGTCTCGCGCTCTTCGAGGCCGCGGCGCAAAAGGGATTGGAGGGCATCGTCGCCAAGAAGCGCGACAGCCTCTACGCCGAAACGCGCTCGCATGAGTGGCTCAAGATCAAGATCACGCAGCGCCAGGAGTGCGTCATCGGAGGCTATACCGATCCCGAAGGCAGCCGCGCCTATTTCGGATCGCTCGTGCTCGGGTTGTACGACAAGCAGAAGCGCCTGATTCACGTCGGGCAGGCAGGAACCGGTTTTGACCAGAAGATGCTCAAAGAGATGTTCGCGAAACTAGAGCCGCTCGCGACCAGTAAGAATCCCTTCTATGGCGAGATCGGAGGCCTGAGAAAAGTCCATTTCGTGCGTCCTGAACTGGTGGCCGAAATCAAGTTCTCCGAGTGGACGCACGAAACCGCCGAAGGAGGCATGAAGCTTCGCGCTCCGGTTTTCATGGGCCTGAGGCTAGATAAGTCTCCCGCAGAGTGTACGTTTGAAGACGCGGTCGCGACTTAGCTTCGAACCGCATTCGCCGCAGGGAATTCGGTCTATCCCCCCTCCTCAGCGATCTATTGAAATCAATGCTTTAGCGTTGTGTTCCCGCCAGATCTTTGAATAATATAGACTTACGAGAAGTTATTGAAAATAAATGACTTATGAGCGATCCGAGCCGCTAAGTGCTTTAGAATGAATGAGCGGCTGTTACTACCTAGTTACCTATATCTCGCAAGATATCCCGTTTAAAGGACTTAGCTTGAAAAGGGCGAATCGTTCGGCGCGATTGTATTCTCGGAAGCCTCCGCGCGACTCAAACGGAGCTACAACTGGAGTAGACTTTTGCGCCAGTTCTCCCGGAGAGAAAACCATGCGCCGGTATCACCACATCGGGATTCCCACGACCGAATCGAAGCCTGGGGAGACCCACTTGAAGCACCTGAAAGTTTTTGTTGTCAGTCACCAGAAAAGCGAATTCGGCGTGGAATGGATGCGCTTTGAAGCGGACGCGGCGGTTCCCGATCTTGTCCGGCGCGTGCCGCATGTCGCGTTTGAAGTGACCGACTTGTCCGCCGAGCTGGCTGGCCGCGAGATCCTGATTCCTCCAAACAGCCCGTCCGACGGAGTCCGCGTCGCGTTCATCGTCGAAAACGGCGCACCCATCGAACTTCTCGAATTTACCGACCCGAAGCATCCAGCCCGTTTATCAAACCAGATCGGCGAGTAACGGACAAAATCAATTGACGTAACCACGACGTAACAACGTTATTACACCAACTAACGATGCTTATTGACGTCAGCCAGATAAAAGTGTCTCTATCGATTGACAACCGAGTGGTGTAATAGCATGATTTGTTGTTACGGCGAAATAGGGTAAGTACGAAGACTCCCCTGTTCAGTTCCGTTGCGGTGAGTTAAGGAGCAAACGTGTCTCGTCTGACTTCGGTGGTCCTCGCGGTTCTTTCGCTGAGTGCCTTTGGCGCCGCGCAACCTTCAGACCGGATTGAGTTCTTTGGCGGCTACGCGTATCTAAACCCCGACTTCAGCCTGGTGTCGCCAAATCACGTCAATGGTTGGAACGCCTCCGCTGATTTCAAGGTAAACCGTTGGGCGGGAATCGTCGCTGATGTTTCTGGCTTCTATCCCAGAGGTTTCTACCCCGGTTGCGGTGGCTGTAGTCAAGGCACAACGGAAAGCGTAAATGCTTATACTTTTCTGTTTGGGCCGCAATTTTCTTTATCGCGTGGACCGTTCCGCCCTTTCGCGCATTTTCTGCTTGGAGATGGCCATGTTTCCTCCACGTCGATTGATGGCATTAGTGAACAATTTTTCAAATCGAACAATGCATTGTGCCTCGCCGCAGGAGGGGGTATCGATTACTCTTTGACCCGGCGCATTGCTATACGCGGAGGGGCGGACTGGCTGTACACACGGCTGACGCCCATCGGCGGGGGCGATCCGGGGCACAACTACATCATGAACCGGAATGGGGCGCGTCTTTCTACGGGAATCGTGTTTCGATTTTGACCGGCACGCGTGCCAACCCATACTTGCCCATGCGGGGTGACTCCTCGAGCCATCAGCATCTTGCTTTCGAGAATGCACAAATCCGCGTACGATCACAGCCGTGGCCCCAGTTCTCATTATCTTCGGTGGACTCCCGGGCGTCGGAAAGACATCGATCGCCAGGGAGATAGCTGGTCATGTGGGTGGAGTTTATCTGCGCATCGACTCGGTTGAGCAAGCGATCCGAGACTCCGGAGTGGCGGACGAATCGATGTACGACATGGGATATCGCGTCAGCTATTCGGTTGCCGAGGACAACCTCCGCCTCGGTCGAACGGTGATCGCAGACTCCGTGAACCCGCTGCAAGTGACCCGCGATGCCTGGATCGAAGTTGCGGATCGGGCCGGGGCGGAGGCAATCGAAGTGGAGATCACCTGCTCTGACGTCAACCAGCATCGCCAGCGGGTAGAAACACGGGCGGTCGACATCGAAGGATTGCGGCCGCCGACCTGGCAAGAGGTTGAGGCGCGGCAGTATCAACCCTGGAATCGCGAGCACATCGTCATCGATACGGCCGGGCGCGTCGTTGCGGAGAGCGTGATGGAACTCCGCGAAGCTTTCGCCAGGTCAAACGGCGAGCGTTCCGCTAAGCCGCTTCCAGCAGCGACAAAATATTCCCCGCTGGATCCATAACTGAGAGCGGGGCGAGGAACAAATACTTCGCAAAATACGGCATTTACACTCGCAACTAAGCATATAGATCAATGAGCCCCCCGCTCCAGCCAGCGCGATCAGCCGCATAGGAGAAGTAATGGGCGATCGCGGTGCGTTGGACAGAATGGCTCCAAGCCCATCCGGCGCTAAGATACTGCCAGGGCGAGCGGCCCGTCCGATCGCTCTGGGAATCCTCTACGGGCGGTCCGGAGAAGCGATTTCGGCTGCTCTGGCGTGGCGAGTGCGACCCGGCGAAAGCAGGGGCGGCTGGAGCAAGACTAATCTGGTTGGCGCGCGCGGTAATAGCTCTCTGAGTGAGAGGCACGAGGCTGGTCGACACATCGGACGGCTGCGACGGGTTCACCGCATCCACCGCCGCCGGGAGCAGTTTCATCGACATGGGAAATCATTGTGCCAATCCTGAATCTATCGGCAGTCCGGCCCGATCTAAAGAACACGGCGGTACTTTAGCGCCGCGCCGTGAGGACTTATCCCCCTAACCCTCCACCCACAGTCAGTGTGCGATGGGGGTGGCAACGCCAGCCGGGCTCTCTCGATCGCGCCAGGAGCGAGGGCAGATATGGAACGGATCGGGTCACGACATTCTTAGGGACTAGACGTTATGTTGTACGTATAAGAACTGACCACCGAATCGGACGCTGCCCAGAATCCCACGTTGTCGTCATTGGGATCGGTACTGCTGGTGACCCAGCCCGTGATCGTCTGGCTCGTGGGAAAAGTTATCTCCACCGTGGGAGCGTTCGTCTTCCATGACGAGGTTCCTCCGGTCAGGCTGAAAACCGTGCCGCTTCCCGGAGGGTTGATGATCCAGCCGCTGGCTGGCAGAGCATAGCTCTGACTCCCCACCGATGCAGACTGGCAGTCCCACTGCGACCCGCTGATGTGCATGGACGAAAGCATCGCCAGCTTGAAAGCTTCGCCGGGACGATTGTCCAGAACCACGTTGCCGGTCGCGCTTACTATCTCAACCTGGGCATTGATCTGCTGGCTTGGAGGGAAGATAGTAAGTATCCCCTGAACACTCAGGCCGTCGAGCGTCCCGCTGAAATTAATAACGAGGTTATTGCCGCTAACGCTGTGGGTCGCTGTGATCGGTGTGCCCTGGTAATAGACTCCGCCGCTCCAGAATGCTGGGAAGATGACCACCGATGTACCCCAGCCGCTCTGTGTGTTGGGAATGAGCCGGAGATATCCCGACGACGTGTCCAGCGCGCCATATTGCGGAAAGGACGTGCCGCTTCCGTAGGCGATCATCCAAACAGGATTCGTGGTATCGACCGCCCAAGAGGCAGAAGTTCCAACCGTGTTTCCGCCGCCACCCCCACCGCAGCTGACCAGAAAAAGAGACAACACAAGCGACATTAGCAGCCGGGGAATGTAAGCCTGGGATACGGGAAATCCGGAACGAAAATGCATGCGCGGAGGACTTGCGGCCAGACGGGACATCGACCTCACCGTTCCTTGGGGGCAGTCTTTAATTATAGACGGAGGGAAGTTGCGTGCTTCCCGCCTTTCCCGCTGTCCAGGGGCGCGTAGACCTTCCACTTATTTGTACTCAACCTTCGCCGGCCGGCCTTCCAGGTCCTTGCAGGGGCTAAGGTCTCCCTTGGGACTGAAGCCGAGCGTCGTGAACTCAATTTTGTAGTAGTTGCCGCGATGCGCCACATGCGGGAACGCCACATGAAAAACGGAACGCATGCGCTCAAACTGGTCGGCAATGCGGCGGCCGGCCTTCTCGTTGGCGTTCGTCACCACGGTGAAATGCTGGCTGCGCACTTCCAGCCAGTTCTCCGGCTTATCATGGGCCGGCGCCATCCGAGCCAGCAGCAAAAATGTAAGTAGAACCGTGTATTTCCACATGGCCGCGAGTCCAGATACGGATATCCCGAATAACTCGACGCGTCAAATGAATTATTCCAGCGCTGCCGGGTTCTGTTGCATCCCACGCAAGGTGGGATGCCATGGCTTCGCAGCCACGGGGTGGTCGCTCCGGATCCGGTCGTTAGTGTAACCGAAGTGTAACCGCGATTTGGCGACAACGAACAACAGGTCATACACGAGGTAAGGCAATGCCACTAGCAACAATGGGAAGAGCAGAGTCAAAATAGGGAATACTACGGCAGACAGCCTCAGCGCAATCCCTAGCGCAAACAGGCCCACGACGAGGGCTAGATAGGCAGCCAGAAGAATCCCGGTCCAATTTGGTGCCCAGGTTGCGACGAATCGAACTCCATCCGAACCATAGAACAACGCCACTCACACCACATGCAGCAATAAGCACCGGAGTTTCTTGCGGCTCTTCCTTACTTGATCTCTTTCATCGGCAGCATGGACCCATAATCCTGGCCCGATGGATCGACCGCCCGCGCCACCACTCCCGCGAAAGCATCGCGCAGTTCCGGGAACTTCGTTACCAGCGCCTTAATGACGTTCATATTTTCCTGAAAGGTTTTCTCCGTATTGGAGATATCAGGGGCGGCGTATTTCACCACCACCTCGAGATCGTTTCCTACCGCCAGCGGGAAAACTTCGGTCCATCGATACGTTTTTCCGCCCGCGTTCAACTCCGATTCGCTTTCGTTCGTCGGCATATCGCTCGGTTCGGTGGCGTGCAACTCGTCGTACAGTTTGTCGGTCACGAGCGTCCCCATGAAGTCCACCGGAGAACTCAGGGCGATCGCCTCGCGGTAGTACAGCCACGCATTATGGTTTTCCGACTTCGCCTTGAACTCGCGGGCGCGCTGTTCGAACCACGCTCCGTTGTGTCCCGCGGCTTCCGTCGCGCGCTCGTAATAACCGGCCAGCTTCCAATCGGGGCCCACCTGCTGCAGCACCAGCGTCAGCGTACGAGGATCCTTGCCGCTCACGTCCAGAATCACGATGCCGTACTTTCCGGGAGGCAAATTGCTGAACACAAACACTGCGCTGTCGGAGGTCTGGCCCGTCTTGCCGAATACTCCGCACAGGAACTCGAAATGTGTCACCTTCTCGGTGCTATCGGCCGTGAGCAGGAACGGCGGCCGGGGCGTCGCCTGGGCTCCCGAAAATGCCGTCTGGTTCTCTTTGACCGCGGCTTCCACCCCGCCGAAATTTGCCGACAGCATGGCAATGGCGTTCTGCCGCAGCCCGGCCGTATCTCCGTGCGCCGACATTTCGAAATAGCGCTCGGCCGCAGTCTCCAGAGCCTTCCGCACGGACGCATCCATGTCAGGCGCGCTCAGGCAGTTTTGCCCGTAAGCGGCCGCGGCCCACAGCAGCAGCGCCAGCCACGCCGCACCCCGTCGCCAGCAAAGCCTCGTTCTCGAAGCATGATTCACGGCGAAAGCCTCCTCCGGCATTCTACGCTCCCCCAAAGTCGCGGGCAGCAGGAGGAATCTGAAAGATTCAGCCTCGGGCATCGAGCCTCGAGATTCGAGGCTCGCCACGCGCGGTTCTACAGCAAACGCGGTAGTAACAACCCTGCAAGAAATATCGCCTTTTTCGTTCATCAGGCAATGGTAAAATTCAGTGGGGTACCAATGGACGCCCAATCGGGCGCCATTTTGCGGAAGCGGGGAATTTTGAAGTCTTGTACTAACGGTCGGATCGCGCGGTTGCTTTCGCTGCTGCTCCTCGTGGCTCCCTGGGGTACCGCCCACGCCGTCGATCAGAGTGCAACCCCAAGCTCGCCTCCACCAGCGGCTGGCCATCACAAATCCAAAATCAAGAAGCCGACCCCGCTCATTCTTCCGCCCCTGCCCGCCGGACCCTTGCCGCAGGTTCCGATGACCCAACTTCCCGCCGCCGCGCCCCGCGTCACGTACCAGAATGGGCAGCTTTCGATTGCGGCGCAAAATTCGACCCTGGGCGAGATTCTCCGCGATGTCCGCAAAATGACGGGTGCTTCGATTGATATTCCGCAGGGCGCGACCAACGAGCGCGTGGTCGCCTATGTCGGCCCCGGAGCTCCGCGGGATGTGCTGGCCACTCTGCTCAACGGAACATCTTTCAACTACGTGATGCTCGGCTCGGCCACCGACCCCGCTTCGGTAGCGTCCATTCAGCTATCGCTGAAGCCGTCCTCCGGGGAAATCCAGACCGCCTCCAATAACCCCGGCGGCATGCAACCGGGCCAGCAGCAGCCGGGTATGCCGGGCCGCGTGTTCCCGTTCCGCCAGCCGCCTCCCGGAGGCATGGTAACCCCCGGCGCGAATCCGAATGCCGGTGCGGAAGCCGACGACAACAGCGACGATTCCGACAACAACGCCACCAACGCCGAAGACGACTCCGATCAGAATCAGCCCGTGCAGCCCGCGGCTCCCGGCATGATCCAGCAGCCGGATGCGAATCTCCAGCAGGATCAGAACGAGCCCAACCAGCCCAATGGCGGCCCCAAGACTCCCGAGCAGCTTCTCCAGATGATGCGCCAGGCGCAGCCTCCGGGCGGTCCCAATGGGTTTCCCGGCGTGATTCCCCCGCAGCAGCCGCCCCAGTAATGGGTGTCAGCCGCACAGCGCCCACACAAATTTTGCAGAGATATCGAAACGGAAGGTTGGAGCTTCGCCCCTAGTCGCCGCTGGCCTGGCTCTGGTGCGCCAGCGCTCGCGGGAAGGGAAGCGGTCGTGCGGGATTGATGGCGGCGAGTACCGCATTGACCGCGCAGTACGCGCCGAAAATTCCCAGACCGACAGATAAGATGGCCGTGCTGCTGATTACAAATGCTACAAAAAGTGCGTCCACGTTTTACCAGCCTTAAATAGCGGCCGTTATTTTATCGCAGCAGCCGCAAATACCTTACTGTACCCGCATTTGACCCATCTGACTGTTAACAACTATGATACGGGAGTCGAACTGCGTACTCTCACTCTCCAACATTTCTGTGGGCCCGTCCATATTACGGAAGTCCATAACTTAGTTTTGCGAATGGCCATCACGAAGATTTCGGTGCGCGGGGCGCGCCAGCACAACCTGAAGAACATTGACGTCGAGATCCCTCGCAATACCTTGACCGTCATCACCGGACTCAGCGGTTCCGGCAAATCCTCGCTCGCCTTCGACACCATCTATGCCGAGGGACAGCGCCGCTACGTCGAAACCCTCTCCGCCTACGCGCGGCAGTTTCTCGATCAGATGGAGCGCCCCGACGTCGATTCGATCGACGGCCTGAGCCCGGCCATTTCCATCGAGCAGAAAACCACCAGCCGCAGCCCGCGATCCACCGTCGGCACCATCACCGAAATCTACGACTACCTTCGACTGCTTTATTCGTCGATCGGGTTGCCCCACTGCCCAAAATGCGGCAAGCCCATCGCCCGCCAGTCCGCCGAACAAATCGTGCAGCGCGTCATGGCGCTTACGCCTGAAGATCGCGTCATGATCATGGCGCCCATCGTTCGCGGCCGCAAAGGCGAATTCAAAAAGGAGATGGAAAAGCTCGTCCAGCATGGATTCACGCGCGCGCGCGTGGATGGCGAACTGGTCAGCCTCGAAGACGATCTCCAGCTCGACAAGCGCAAGAATCACACCATTGAAGTGGTCGTCGATCGCCTGCTCGTCAAACCCGGCATCGAGCACCGCCTCGAACTTTCCGTCGGACTGGCAATGAAGCTCGGCGGCGGCCTCGTTCTCGTCGCCGTCGTCAACGGAGAAGAAATACTCTACTCCTCCGTCCTCGCCTGCCCCGACTGCGGCATCAGCGTCCCGCAGCTCGAACCGCGCTCGTTTTCATTCAACAGCAGCTACGGAGCCTGTCCCGAATGTCATGGCCTGGGCAGCCGCTTCGATTTCGATCCCGCGAAAATCATTGTGGATTGGTCGAAGCCCCTGCTCGATGGCGGCCTCGGCCCCGGCTCGTCGTCGCAAAACCTTACGCACGGATTGCAGCTCGTAGCGCAGGCCTACGGCCTCGATCTCGCCACGCCGTTTGAAAAATTTCCCGACAAGATTCAGAACATCCTGCTCTACGGCGAGCCGCAGCGCGGCGCGAAAACCGGATTCCTCGGCATTGTCGGCCATCTCAAGCAGAATCTCGAAGCGACCACCTCCGAGAATTATCGCGAGTACCTGCTCGACTACATGTCGGCCACCGAATGCCCTGCCTGTGGCGGCCAGCGCCTGCGCGCCGAAAGCCTGGCGGTCAA
>JBEKOW010000288.1:0-5447 GCA_049521375.1 Terriglobales bacterium | reverse complement strand
CCGGGGACGCCTTCGTGGTAGGCAATCGCCTCCACATTCAGCAGCAGTCGCTTTTCGGGAGCGTATTCGTTTACGTTGATGCGCCCCGGACGCGATCCATCGCCGGCGCCCAGCGAATAATCCGCGGGCGGAGATGAAGCCGCGCGAAACGCCTCCATCGGGATGACTGCCAGCTTATTTTTCGGAAGCCGCCCGAAAAGTTCGGGCAGCTTGCCGTACATCTGATCGCGATAGTGGGTGTAGAGGTCGAGTAACTGCTGCCCGGACTTGGCATGGAGCACGGGATCCTGCCGGATGTGCTCGTTGAACGACTTCAGATCGGGGAAGCCCTGCGCCTGCGCCACCTTCAGCATCTGCGACTCGATCTCGGCCACGCTCTTCACGCCGAGCTCGTGAATCTGATCGGGAGTGAAGTCGGTCGTCGTCTGATGGCGTACCGCGAAACGGTAGCGCGCCTCGCCATCGGGCAGAGCCCACTCGCCGGGGTCGAGGCGTCCGTGGGGAGCGTAGTCTTCGCGCACAAACCTGGCGAACTTCGCATAGGCGGGCGCGACTTCACTCTTCACCGCCTCTTCGACCGCCGCGCGCAGACGCCTGCGGTCGTTTTCAGAAATGGACTCCGGAAACTTGCGCAGCGGGTCGGTGAAGGGACTCTTCTCCAGCGAGTCGTCCGCGATCTCCTGCGCCTGGCCGGAAACTTTTTCGAGCAGATACTTCGGCGGCATCAAGTGATCGCGCAGGCCATCGCGCATGTGTCCGGTGGCCTCGGCAAGCACGCGCGGAATCTGGTGCAACCGCGCGAGGTAGTCGTCATAATCCTTCACGTTTCGAAACGGCGAGTCGAAGGGCAGGGAAGCATACCCCAGATGGATGCCACCAAACTGCGTGGCCGGCATCTCCCAGTCTTTGAAGCGCGCGCCGTCCACATCTTCGCGCAGGCTGCGCACCATCAGAGCTTTGTTCAGCTTCTCCTGCTCGGGAAATCCGGAGACGTCGATCGCCTCGAAACGCGCCAGCGCCTGACGTGAATGTTCGATTCCTGCCGCAATCGCTTTATCGGAGAAATCGCTCAGGCGATCGTTGTAACGGTTGTCTCCTACCTGCGTGGCCAGTTCGGGTTCGGTGCGCAGCGTGTATTCCCATTCCTCGGAGAGCAGACGGTTGAGTTCGGCGCGGCGGGCTTCGAGACTCGGACCTGCAGTGCCGTGCTCATCAGCGCGAGCGATGCGTGGAACGATGAGGGCCATGGCGAACCAAAAAAGGAAGGAGCAAGCGAAGATCACTAGCGATGTACGCAAGAGGCAGACCTCGGCAAAGCCATTTGGATAATTACTGCGTGACGGATTCTACCGCAGTGGGGTAGAGCCGCCGTGAGGATGTCACGCGGGTTCGACGTCAACGCGGCCGGTCGCGGAACAGGCAAATATCCCGTCAGAACAAGGGCACTGATAACCGCCGTGACAGGGTAGGGTGAAAGGATTTTTAGCGAGTGAATGCGACATCTCTGTGGCGTCGGTCTATCCCATTGCGTCGGTCAGACCCGCTCCGCCTGTCGGGGCCATGCCATGCTGGGTTTGTGCAATGCTCTTCCTTCTCTTGCTTTTCTTTTTTCCCTCGACGCACGAACGCTACGCCTACGGAAAACAATACGAGAACATACAGTCCAGTGACGATGAAGGCCATGAATGTTACCTCCGCCGGTTCCTCTCTATCCACATCCCGCCGAAGATGCAGGCGGCGCTCAGCGAAACCGAGCCGAGCACAAAACCAAGGGTTAGTGTATGGAACGTTATCCACTCGTCAAAGGGGAAGAAGACGAAGATAAGAACTCCAATCTCACGCAAAACCTCTCCTAGCATTTCCTCGTTCGATTTGTTCTTTTCTGTCATGTTTCCACGCTCCCCCGAAGACTGAAAGTTACCGCAGTGTCGCGGCCTAACGGCCAAGGTACGAAGGTTACTTGCGTTGACTTCCTCTGGTCGCCTCAAGGCAGGCATCGTGGGTCGGGAAACCCTAGTCAAACTGGTTGAAGGTGTAGTGGAGCGCGGCGGGGATAGTCTCGCGTCGATTCACGGCAGAAACAGTCTCCCATTTGTTCACCTCGTTTTCAAGGATATTTACCCGCGGAGCATAGTACCTTTGTAGATAACATCGGCGCCGCTGCGCGGCTCCCATATTTACTGCGAAGTCCACATTAAATTGTTTCCCTCCAGGGAGTTAGCTTTGCTGACCGCTTTTGCGTAGAGGGACGCTTTTTCATTGCCTCCCCGGCAACAAATCTCTACCATCGGGACAGTTACGCCGATAGGCCTTTCGTGCCATGTTTTGGCGTTTCTCTTGCATCATAATAAGGTCAGGTTTACGCAGCTTCGTCTGGGTAAGTACCGGGGATGGGATTCGTGAAAGTGAAGTACTGGGTGTGGCCGCTTCGTCTGGCTCTTTTTTTCGCAATGGCAATCTGGATGGACGCGAATGGGATCGCGGCCAGCGTGAATCCGCACGCGCCCACGTCGCACCACGTGAAACCCCGCACTTTGACTGAAACCCAGCACGCCCGCCATCGCATGCGGACGCTGGCGCATAGCCGCGCGCCGCTTTCGAAATCCGTTGCGCACCGCCATCGTTATTACGAGCGTTTCTACACCAGTTCATTCGCCTCCGACATCACCGAAGGAGACATCACCGCGGGCGAAGACCCGATTGTTCGCGAGGCCGCCATCGAAGCGCTGGGCAACATGAATGGCACGGTGGTCGCGATCGAGCCGACCAGCGGGCGCGTTCTCGCCATGGTCAACCAGAGGCTCGCGCTTTCGAGCGGCGCACAGCCCTGCTCCACCATCAAGCTGTCGGTCGCTCTGGCAGCGGTCAGCGAAGGCCTGATCGACAAAGAGACGCAAGTTCCGATTGCCGGGCGCACCCGCATGAATCTTACCGAGGCGCTGGCCCACTCGAATAACGCTTACTTTGAGGCGCTCGGCCGCAAACTGGGATTCGAAAAAATTCACTACTACGCGCAACAGTTTGGCCTCGGCGAACTGGCCGGCTTCCGCATTTACGGGGAGCATCTGGGCGCGTATCCGCAGGAAGAAATTTCAGCCAAGCTCGGCGGAGTCGGCAAGATGTGCTCGTTTGGCGAAGGGATTTCGATGACGCCCCTGCAACTGGGAGCGCTGGTCGCCGCGATTTCCAACGGCGGCACGCTTTACTATTTGCAGCATCCGACGAACCCCGACGCGGTCGCCAATTTTCAGCCCATCATCAAGCGCCATCTCGACATCGCTTCCGCTATCCCCGAGCTGTCCGACGGCATGGCTGGAGCGGTGCAGTACGGCACGGCGCGCAGTTTGCGCCTGAATTTCAGCGAAGAATCGATCCTGGGGAAAACCGGCACTTGTTCCCGCGCCGGAACCCGCTTTGGATGGTTCGCCTCCTATGCCAACACCGATGCGGGACGAATCGTGACTGTCGTCTTCCTGCAAGGTGGCCGGCCAACATTTGGCCCGAAAGCCGCCGAAATAGCCGGGCGCATGTACCGCAATCTCTACGACCACAATTTCTTCGTTGCCAGATCGGCCGGCACGACGCCCGCTCCCGACCTGGAACGAGTGATTCCTGCCGCCTCGCGCCAATAGCCGATTGCTCATTGGGCGGCTCGGGAGCGCAAATCAGCAAAAACTCAGGCCGGGCGGCCCGCGCAAAAACAACTGGCCTGGTCCCGTTCACGATGCTAACGTTGGTGGTGTATGGCGCTGGCTATTGCTATCGCGGTGGTGGTCATACTGGTGGCGCTTCGTCTAACGGCTCCACCGTGGCCTAACTTTCTCAAATTGGGCCTGGAACGGTGGGGTAAGAGGACGACCATTGTGTTGTTTGGCGTCTCGCTGACAGGCGCCGCTATTCTTTTGCTCATTTCGAGACGCTGATCGCTGCGCGTGTACACCCTCGGCTGTCCTGCCGCTTCTCCCCATGACTAACGACATCTTCTCCCGGTAGTTGCGCCTCGCGAATCCGTTTCTGGTGATTGAAAATAGACTCAGAGATGAGTTCGCCTTCTCCAGTTGCGATCACGAAAAGCCCGGCGTCGGGCAGAGCTTCGTCTTTTTCTACCATTCTCCGCGAGCCTGAAAAGCACGCTCTGATTCTCTCCCTGCTGCTCTTTACGGTCGTACTCGTCTTTTACAGCCCGATTACCCGGAACGGTTTTCTCAACTACGATGACGACGCCTACATTACCAGCAATCCGCATATTCGAGCCGGCCTCACCTGGCCGACGGTCAAATGGGCGTTCACGACTTACGATGCCGCGAACTACCATCCGCTGACCTGGCTCTCTCACGCGCTCGATTGCCAGTTGTTCGGCGTGAACGCCGCCGCCCATCATGAAGGCAACGTGCTGCTGCAAGCAGCGAATGCGGTTCTGCTTTTCCTGCTGCTTCGGGCGGCCACCGGATTCACCTGGCGCAGCCTGTTCGTCGCCGCCGTGTTCGCGCTCCATCCTGTAAACGTCGAGTCGGTGGCCTGGGCGGCGGAGCGGAAGAATGTGCTGAGCATGTTCTTTTTCCTGCTCGCGCTGCATGCCTATGTCTGGTACGCGCGGAGACCTGCGGTCAGGCGTTACGCTCTGATCGTTTTCCTGTTTGTGTTGGCGCTACTCAGCAAGCCGCAGGTCATTACCTTTCCATTCCTTCTTTTCTTGCTCGATTACTGGCCGCTGGGTCGCTGGCGGACGAAATCGCAGGAGGATGAAACCACATCCGCGCGCTCTCTTCCGAGACTGTCCATGGGATGGTTGTTCGTGGAAAAAATTCCGCTCCTGCTGCTCTCGATTGCGAGCGCGATCATCACCGTGAAAGCGCAGCGTGCCGGAGGCGCCATCCAGTCTCTGGCTCAGTACAGTCCGCTCCTGCGGGTGGAAACCGCGCTCATCGCTTATGTACGCTATCTGGGAAAAGCATTCTGGCCATCGAATCTGGTTGCGCTCTACCCGCACCCGACTCGCCTCTATTCGGCGTGGCAAATTGGGGCGGCGCTGTTGCTGTTGATTCTTATCACTGCGCTCGTTCTCCGCGCGCGCGACCGTCGCTATCTTATCGTCGGATGGCTTTGGTTTCTCGGCTCTCTCGTTCCCATGCTAGGGCTGGTTCAGGTGGGCGCTCAGGCGATTGCCGACCGCTATGCGTACATTCCATTCATCGGACTGTTCGTGATGATGACCCGGCTGGTCGCAGATTGGACGGAGACGGGCTCATGGCGCGTGAGATTTGCCTGTTCTCCGCGTGGGGGTGAGAGTTACGCCAATTGGTTGGCGATCCCGGCTGTCACGTGCTTGCTGCTGCTCGGAACTCTGACCCGCGCCCAGGTTCGATACTGGCACGATACCCAATCATTCTGGGAGCGCACGCTCGCGCTGACCGAAAACAATTACATTGCGCACGACACGCTCGGAG
>JBEKOW010000287.1:0-5484 GCA_049521375.1 Terriglobales bacterium | reverse complement strand
ACAAGATGTGGAATCACCACATGCCGGTTCTTGTATCCGGGGCCCTGTGGTTGATCTGAGCGCAGCTCGTGTTCGTCGCGATTTCGTCCTCGAGGGTTAGGAACTCCATTCACGGGCGGAGGCTGGTTGATTGCCAACCAGTACAAGACTGCCGTCTTCACCGTGTGGCGGAATTTTTCGAAGTCCACCGGTTTCTGGATGTAGCTATTCACTCCGAGTTCATAGCTTCGCAACAAGTCCCGTTCTTCATTAGAAGAGCTTAGGATGACCACAGGAATGAACTTGGTCCTGTGATCGTCCTGGAGCTGTTCGAGAACTTGAATTCCGTTTACCTTCGGCAACTTCAAATCAAGCAGCACGATCTTGGGTGGGCGATCAAAACTGCGTTCTGTGAAGGCTCCGCGACAGAACAAAAAGTCGAGAGCATCCTCGCCGTCCCGAACGACATGGATGTTCGCGGCCAACTTCTCCCGTTGCAGAATCTGGGTGGTAAGTTTCACATCTTCCAGGCTATCGTCCACCAATAAAATGTCGGTCTGAGTCGCATTCATTATCAAGCTCCTGCCGTGGCCGCAACCCCTCGCGACCCAGCGCGTTCGCTACAGCCCAGGGTGAAATAAAATGTCGCGCCGTGGTCCACTTCCGCTTCCGCCCAAATTCGGCCACCATGTTTTTGCACGATCCGATGGACTGTCGCCAATCCCACTCCCGTGCCTTCAAATTCCTCATCACGGTGAAGACGCTGGAAGACCCCGAACAACTTGTCTGCATATTGCATGTTGAAGCCAGCTCCGTTGTCCCGCACGAAGATGATTTGCTGGTCCTTCTCCTGAGTGTGTCCGATCTCAATGACGGCATGTGGGCGGCGGCGGGAGTACTTGATTGCATTGGAAAGTAAATTCTGAAAAACTTGCCGAACCAAAACCGGATCGCATTCCACGGATGGAAGGCTGCCGATTTTCCACTCCACCTCGCGCCCCTCGGTCTCGGTTTTCAGCATCGAGATGAGTTCTTCCACGATCGAGTTCAATCCCGTGAGTTGCAGGTGCATCGACCGCTGACCCGTCCGGGCCAGATTCAGCAACTCATCCGTCAACACTCCCATGCGGCGTGTTCCATCCTGAATGCGTTGAACATAGTGCAGGGCCTGGGGATCAAGGGTTGCCCCGAATTCTTCCAGACACGCTCCGGCGAATCCCATGATATGGCGCAGAGGAGCCCGTAGATCGTGAGAGACGGAGTAGGTGAAAGACTCCAGCTCGCGGTTGGCAACCTCCAATTGCGCGGTACGTTGTGCTATTCGTTCTTCGAGGGTTTCATTGAGTTTACGTATTTCTAGTTCGGCTGCCTTCTTCTGCGTGATATCGCGGAACGCGACCACTCCACCATGCAGGGCGCCGTCCTTATCTCTCAAGGGAGCACCGTTGGATTCGATCCAGACTCCTTGTTCGAGTTCCGCATTGCGAATGAAAATCTCGGTGCTGCATAGCTCTCCGCGGATGGCGCGCACGAGGGGATTCTGGTCGGTTGGAAACGGTGTGATCATGTCGGGCAAATAGGCGCCATAATATGAGCCCCACTCCTCGGGTGGCACGTTCGCCCCGCCGAGGCCGACGATCCTTGCCGCCGCCGGGTTCCAGATGATGAATTTCCCTTGCTCGTCAGCCGCAACGAGGCCCTCCTCCATACTGTCCAGGACGGATTGGAGCATGAGCTTCTGCGTCTCCAAGTCCTGTTGTGAACGGATTAGTTCCTCTGCTTGCCGGGTTAGCTCCTCCGCTTGCCCGGCCAGCTTTTCCTCCGTGGCTTTGCGTTCGCTGATATCCGTGTTGGTACCAAACCAGCGAACTATATGGCCCTCCGCGTCCCGTACCGGCATTACGCGGGTAAGGAACATGCGGAAGCGACCATCCCCGCCGAGCAGAGGAAACTCCATTTCGAAGGGTTCGCCGCGGGCAATCGAGCCCTTCCACCTCTCTAGCACCCGAGGCAGCATCTCCGGATCGTGAACGCTCTGCCACCCCCAGCCTTCCATCTTCTCGAACGTCGTGCCGGTGTAGTCATACCAGCGCTGGTTGTACCAGAAGATGTGCCCATCGGCCTCGGCCATCCAGGCTAATTGCGGAATGCCGTTGGCCATGGCCTGGAAACGCTCCTCGCTCTCGCGCAGCTCAGCCTGCACCCGTTTCATGTCGTCGATGTCGGTGCAGGTTCCGAACCATTTGACGATACCGCCGTCCTCGCCGCGCACGGGCTCGCCCCGCATCAGGAACCAGCGGTAGGTGCCGTCGGCCGCCCGCAGGCGGCTTTCGACCGTATAGGTTTCGGCGGTTGCGGTCGCATGGTTCCAGGCCTCCCAGGCCGTTTGCTTGTCGTCGGGATGGAACCGAGTGTTCCAACCTCGTCCGTAGCTCTGCTCCGGAGTCAGTCCTGTGTATTGGAACCAGCGGTCGTTGAAGTAAGTGTTCAGGCCTTCGTTGCTGCAGATCCACACAAACTGCGGCGCCAGATTCACCACTGCGGCGAAATTCGTTTGACTCTCGCGGAGCGCTTCCTCCGCCCGCTTGCGTTCGGTCACGTCCATTACCACGCCTTCCATGCGCACGGCCTTCCCTGCCGCGTCGTAATAGCCCTGGCCTCTGGCCGCGATCCAATGCTGGGAGCCGTCGGGCCAAATCGTGCGGTACTCAATGTCGTATTCCTTGTGTTCGTCCAGGCTGCGCCGCACGGCCTGCTCGGCAGGGACGCGGTCGCCGGGATGAAGCGCCCCAAGAAATATCTCGTAGCTCATCCTTATGTCCGGTGGCAGGCCGAACAATGCCAGGCAGCGCCGCGACCACACCAGTTCGCCGGTTTCCAGGTTCCAGTGCCATGTGCCCATGCGCGCGCCGTCCATCGCCAGGCGCAGGCGCTCTTCGCTCAGGCGCAAGGCTTCGGCTGCGTTCTTGCGCTCGGTGATGTCCTCCACGGTGCCGAACATCCGCGTCGAATTGCCCGCCGAATCCCGGTAGAGATCGCCGCAGGCTCGAATCCAGCGAATCTCTCCATCGGGGAGAATGATTCGGCATTCCGTCTCCAACTTGGTTCCCTGGCTTACGGCTACTTCCAGATTCATTCGCGCGCGAGCCCGGTCGTCGGGGTGGACGTGTTGGAAAAAAATTTCCGGACTCCATTCCGGCGGCGAAGCATAGCCAAAGATTCGGTCGTGCCGCTGCGAGTGCCGGGTCTCCTTCGTACCAAAGTCGATTTCCCACTCACCCAGGTTTGCGGCTTCCAGCGCGACCACCCGGCCCGCGTCGCTCCGGCGCAGTGACTCCTCCACCCGCCTCCGGTCGGTTATGTCCTGCGCTGACCCCGCCATGCGGACAGGCTGGCCCTCCGACTCCAATTGCAACTCGCCCCGGCCGCTGAAGAAGCGAATCGTGCCGTCGGGCATGACCGCACGATAGTCAAGGTCTCCGGGCCTTTGTCCCGCGGCGCAGTTCGCAATCCACTTCTGCATCGCGGCCCGGTCGTCGGGAACGACTAGTTCGAGGAACGACGCGACCGTCGGAGTGAAGATGTCTGGCGAAACCCCGTAGATGCGGTACATCTCCTCCGACCAGACGATCTGGCCTGACGCGTCCTTTGGATCGAAAGTCCAACTGCCGAGGTGCGCGATGCGCTGCGACTCCGATAGCAGATGTTCCTTCTCCCGCAGCGCCGCTTCCGCCCGCTTGCGCTCCGTGATGTCGCGCGCAACTTTGGAAGCCCCCACAATCCGGCCCGTACTATCTCGAATCGGCGAGATGGTCACCGAAACGTCTATCTTTGTGCCGTCCTTCCGCACCCGCACGGTTTCGTAGTGTTCGACACTCTCGCCGCGCCCGATGCGCGCCAGAATGTCGGCCTCTTCCGGCACAAGCTCCGGGGGAAAGATCATCAGCATGGACTGGGCCACGGCCTCGTCAGCCGTGTAGCCGAAGATTTTTTCGGCCCCGCGATTCCATGCGTTGATGATGCCGTTCAAGTCCTTGCTGATGATTGCATCGTCGGAGGACTCGACGATCGCGGCCATGCGTTCACGCATCGCTTCCGCCTGCGCGCGCTCGGTAACGTCGCGCAATATGACGGTGAAAAGCTTCTTGCCGCCCGTGACCACTTGCGAGATGGAAGCTTCAATCGGAAATTCCTGGCCATCCGCGCGCACCGCCCACAGCAAATTCTTGAGCCCCATGGCCCGGTTTGTGACGCCGGTTTCCCCGAACTTTCGGATGTGTCCAGCGTGGGCGGCATGGAATCGTTGAGGAATGAAACGCGTGATGAGTTTCCCTATCGCTTCCGCCGCTGGGCAGAGAAAAACCCTCTCTGCGGCGTTGTTGAAGAGCACGATACGCTGCTCTTCGTCGACCGTGATGATCGAGTCCATGGCCGACTGGACAATGCCCGCCACGCGGCTCTCACTCTCACCGAGCGCCGCCTCGGCCTGCTTGCGGTCGGTGATGTCCCGATTGATTTCGAGGATCGCGGCGGGCTCGCCGAATTCGTCCCGCTGGATCGACCAGCGGCTCGCCACAATCACCTCTGTGCCGTGCCGTGTGACGTGCCGTAACTCCCCCTCCCAATCGCCTTTGGTCGCCAGCACCGCTTCAATATCAGTCAAGGGGACGGGAAACTTGGTCTGCAAGAGTTCGTGGGTGACCCGACCGCTAGCTTCTCCGCGGGGCCATCCGTACAGGTCCTCCGCGCCGCCGTTCCAGAAGAGAACTTTACTTTGCAGGTCGCGGACGAGAATGGCGTCGTGAGCCAACTCCAGCAATGCTGCCTGTTTCTTCAGTTCATCCTCGGACCGCTTGCGGTCGGTGATGTCGCGCACAACTTTGGAGTAGCCGCAGAGGGTTCCGTTGCGTTCGTGCAGTGGAGTAATTACGAAATTGGCCCAGAATCTCGAGCTATCCTTGCGTACCCGCCATCCCTCACCCTCGAAGCGCCCTGCTTGTGCTGCCTCCCTCAAGGCTTCCTGGGGGCAATTGTGTTCACGGTCGGTTTCTGTGTAGAAGCAGGAGACATGCTTACCGATAATTTCTTCAGTACGGTAACCCTTGATGCGGGCTGCGCCGGAGTTCCAACTTACTACCCGGCCCCCTGCGTCGAGCATATAAACGGCATAGTCTTTGATTCCGTCGAGCAGCGTGCGGAACATTTCTTCGCTGGCACGCAGCTTCGCTTCGGCTTCTTCTCGGTTCGCGATTTCGGATTGCAATGCCGCTGTACGTTGCTCCACGCGGCGTTCCAAAGCCGCGTTCAGAGAAATCACTTGGGTGCGGGCCCTAGAGCTGATCCCGATTTCGCGGCTGACGGTTGCCCCAGCCACGGAGAGGAGGATCACGCCCGCCAAAGCTCCCAACCCGATTAAAGATAGATTGAGGCGCTGGGCGGCGCGAGCGCGCTCGGTGCGCTGTTGCAGCAGACGTTTTTCCGTGGATTCCATTTCTGCGATCGTGG
>JBEKOW010000286.1:0-5486 GCA_049521375.1 Terriglobales bacterium | reverse complement strand
ACCCTGGGCATCTTCACCGACGAGATCAATCACTAATCCTTAAGCTCCAGGTGTCCACTTCCCACATTGGTGGACACTTAAAAACCCACCACTGTCAACACGGTCTACCTCGGACGCTTACGGTGAAGTGAAGGATTGTGTCGAAGCGCGGCATCGCCCCGCCAACCGGGGCGAAGCGCATCACACACGATCCTGGATTGACTTGGAATCCATGCGGAGGTTAGATCGCCGCCAGCGCCTGGTCGAGATCGGCCAGGATGTCGTCCACGTCCTCGATGCCTACCGAGAGTCGAACCAGGCCATCGGTCAGGCCTATCTTGCGGCGGCCTTCGGCTCCCAGCGCGGCGTGCGTCATGGTCGCCGGATGCGAGATCAGGGTCTCGACTCCGCCGAGCGACTCAGCCAGCGAACAGACTCTTACCTTGCGCAGCATCTTGTTGGCGTTCGGGAGCGAGCCGGTTTCAAACGAGATCATCGAACCGAATCCGGACATCTGCCGCTTGGCCAACCTGTGCTGCGGATGATCGCGCAATCCGGGATAGAAAACCTTCTTCACCTTCTTGTGCTTCGCCAGGTAATCCGCAACCTTGCGGCCGTTGCGGTCGTGCTGCTGCATGCGCACGGCCAGCGTTTTCACGCCCCGCAGAATCAGGAAGCACTCAAACGGAGACATAATCGCTCCCGCAGCCTTCTGCAGGAACGCGAGCTTTTCGGCCTGCTTGGCGGTCGTGCATACAACGACTCCGCCGAGGCCGTCGCTGTGTCCGTTGAGAAACTTGGTGGTGGAATGCACGACCATGTCGGCGCCGAGTTCGATGGGCCGCTGGAAGTAGGGCGACATGAACGTGTTGTCAACCACGACTTCCGCGCCCTGCTGGTGGCTCAGTTCGCTGATCGCGCGCAGATCGCATAATTCCATAAGAGGATTCGTCGGAGTCTCGAGGAATACGAGCTTCGTGTTCTTCTGCAGGGCGCGCTTGACCGCGCCAAGGTCGGACGTATTGACGTAAGTGAACGTCAGCCCGAAGTTGACCAGCACCTGATCGAACAGCCGCGGAGTTCCGCCGTAAAGAGTGTTGCCTGCGACGACGTGATCGCCAGCCTTGAGCATGGTCGTGATGGCGTTAATCGCGGCCATTCCGCTGGCGAAGACGCGGGAAGCGACTCCGCCTTCGAGCGCGGCCAGGTTGGTCTCAAGCCGGTCGCGCGTGGGATTCGAGACGCGCGAGTATTCGTACCCTTTGTGCTTGCCGATCTCCTGCTGAACGTAGGTCGATGAGGCGTAGATCGGGACATTCACGGCGCCCGTAAAGGGTTCAGGTTCCTGTCCGGAATGAATGGCGCGCGTGGCGAAACCCTGTTTTGCGAAATCAAGATTGCGGATCAATGGTTGGTCCTCGGAAATGTAAGTTGGGCGGAGAGAGGTAGGCGAAGCTCGATGTTACTAGTTAGTTACGACTACCCCCTCCCACCGATCTAATGGAATCAAGGGCTTAGCGGCGCTGTCGCGCTGAATCCTTGAAAAATAAGGAGTTACACGCAAGATCTTCCAAAATAAGGACTTAAGACAATCAGTCCCCATTCGGTAGCATTGGTTCATGGCTACCCTTCGCTCTAATTCTAGCAGGCGGCGGCGCTGTGGTGGGGCTTAGCAGGCTGCTGAAAAGGAGTTTGGCAGGGGAGTATTCCCCCAGCGGCTGGAAGCCGCTGGGGATTGGTGCGATTTACGGCACGAGTGGAACTCGTGCCCTTCCCATTCTTGCCCGATTCCAGAGTTTTTCAGCGGACTGTGAAGCCGCGCCCTTCAAGGCACTCGGAATTATTCTGGGAACTTCCGGGACACTACACTAGATCCCGCCTTCGAAGATTTTCTTGGAGAGGTAGCGCTCGGCGGAGTCTGGAATGATTGTGACCACCCGTTTGCCGGGGCCGAGGCGTTTTGCGATCTCAACGGCGGCGTAGACGTTGGCTCCGGCGCTGGATCCTCCCAGGACGCCTTCGCGGGCGGCCAGTTGTTTCACCATATCGAACGCCTGATCGTCGGTGACTTTGAACACTTCATCGCAAACCGAGCGGTCGAAATTGCCCGGTATAAAGCTGTTGCCGATGCCTTCCACTTTATGCGGGCCGGCCTGCCCTCCGCCAAGGATCGAGCCCTCGGTTTCAACCGCGACCGCGTAAACCTTCGCGATTCGTTCCTTCAGGTAGCGCGCGACTCCGGTAAAGGTTCCGGCGGTGCCGCAGCCGATGGTGATGGCGTCGATTTTTCCTTCCATCTGCTCGAAAATCTCGTGCGCGGTGGTCTGGTAGTGAACGTCGGTGTTGGCGGGATTATCGAACTGCGCGGCGAGAAATGCACTGGGGTCTTTGGCGGCCAGCTCTTTGGCTCGGCGGATAGCGCCCTGCATCCCTTCGGCATCGGGCGTTCGGATGACTTCGGCTCCAAAGGCCCGCATGATGAGAACTTTCTCTTCCGAAAACTTTTCGGGAACGAAGAGGCGAACTTTGTATCCGCGGTTGACGCCAATCAGAGCCAGCCCGATCCCGGTATTCCCGGCAGTGGCTTCAATAATCGTGCCGCCGGGCTTGAGCTTGCCTTCGGCCTCAGCGCGGCCGATCAGGCCAATCGCAGCCCGGTCCTTCACGCTTCCGCCCGGATTGAGGTATTCGAGCTTGGCGAAAATAGCGGACGCGCCCGCCGGAGCGAGCTTCTTCAGTTGCAGGATCGGAGTGTCGCCAACGAGCTTCGTGATGTCGTCGCTGACCCGAGGGCGCGAATTTTCAGTCATCAGGGGCACGTTACCAGACTATGGAAGAAAAAGGGGGAGCGTCAATGCAGGGGACGGGTTTTGCCGCAATTTGGTAACTTCGCTTTTCGCCAGGCTGCCGCGGTCTTGCCGGGCCCTTGCTGCGGAGAGCCTTGAAACCTAGCAGGGTGCTGAAGAAGTGTTTTTCCAGTGCAGCATTTCCCCCAGCGGCTGGAAGCCGCTTGTGATTCCGCGGCAGTTACGGCACGAGTGGAACTCGTGCCCTTCCCCAAACCGGCCGGAATCATAGTTTTTTCGCAACCTGTAAAATTCGTGTCCTTCCCCAAAACCCGCGGGAATCACTGGGGTGAAAGACCACGACCGTCCTCCTATTGAGCGCCTGCGCTTGGTTCGGGTCCGGCATAGTAGCCGCTTTTCGTTCTTACGGTCAGTTTTTCGTGTTTGTCGGATTTCGCGTCCACTTTCACTTCGCGGTATCCGCCCTGGGTGCGCGGGGTGGAAGGCTTGTATCCAATCGTGTACTGGCTGCGGATGTCGTGGGCCACGCTCCGGCTGATGGCGTCGACCTCGTCGAGCGTTCTGGGCAGGAAGGCAATGCCTCCGGTTCTCTCGCACATCACCTGCAGGGCGCGCCGGGCGTGGCGCACATGCTCTTCGCCTTCCAGAATCCCAATCGCATATACGGTTGGCCCATTTTCGGTTTGCAGGCGCCGCACCGCCTGTTCAAGCGTCTCGGAACTCTCGTTGTCGTCGCCGTCGGTGACCACGAAAATCACTTTCTTTTCCAGCTTTGCGTTCTCTTTCAGATGGACGGCCGAGGCCACGACCGCGTCGTAAAGCGCGGTCCCGCCGCGTGTCTCGATCTTCTCCAGGCCTTCTTTCAGCTTGTTGATGTTGGAGGTGAAATCCTGGTCGAGGTAATACTCGTCGTTGAAGTTGACGATGCACACTTCGTCGTTGGGATTCGATGCGCGCACCAGGTTCAGGGCGGCGGCATTTACTTTCTCGCGTTTCTCGCGCATCGATCCTGAATTGTCGACCACGATGCACATCGCGACCGGAATGTCTTCGTGACGAAATGAAGTAATGGTCTGGGGGCGGCCGTCTTCGAATACCGAAAAATTGTTCTTCCCCAGGTTGGTGACGATGTGCTGCTTGTTGTCGACCACGGTGGCGTGAAGAACAACTTCTTCTACTTCCTTTTTAAAAACAAAAACGCCGCTGTCGCCAGATTCCGGACTCTGGGAGCCGTTTGGGGAAGCAGTCTGGTCCTGTGGCGGTGCCGGCGCATTTTGTCCTGCGCCAGTCTGGGCAGGTTGCGAGCTGGCCGGGGCCGGAGCGTTAGCCGCCGGCGCCTGGGAATCGGGCGAAGCGGGTGCCGGCTTGGCGAGGGTAGGAGTTTGCCCAGCCGAGGCGTCCTGCTGGGCCGCGGTCGGAGTTTGCGTCGAAGGCGCTGCTCCGGTCTGCGAGTGGGCGAGGAGAATAGTTGTCAGGAGTAAAATCGGCAGTATCGCATTATTCCGTCGGCGCATAGTAGCCAGTCTTTGCGTAAACCTTCAGCGGCGGCAGTCCTTTGGGCGGCACTAACTTGACCTTGATTTTACGCCACTTGCCGTCGTGTATCGGGTTCTTTGGACGGTACCCCAGCACATATTGGTTGCGTAGCTCGATGCCGATTTTGGTAGAAACATCCGCCAGATCGTTCGGATTATCTATGGTAAACGCCCGTCCGCCAGTCAGTTCCGTGATATCGCTGAGCAAAGCCGGCCCCAGGCGCTCTTCTTCGGTCGGAAAATAGTGGTCGTAAATTCCGATGGCGTAAATAAGGATGTCCGCCTCTTTGACCATCGACCGGATCTCGCCCTCAGTGTAGCGGCTGTGGTTGTCGCCTCCGTCGGAGATAATCAGCAAGGCCTTTTTCGGATATTTCGCCTGGCGCATTTTGCTCACGCCAAAATAGATGGCGTCCAGCAGAGCCGTGCGGCCTTTGGGGATTGTATAGAGCAGCTTTCCCTGGATGTCGTCGACCGAACTCGTGAAGTCCGAGAGTTCTTCCGGCTTCTCCGAGAAGGTGATCATGAAGAACTCGTCCTGCGGGTTGGCAGTCTTGAAAAACTCGATCACGGCCTCGCGGGCGCGCTCGATCTTGCTGGACATGCTGCCGCTCATGTCGAAGATCACACCCAGTGAAATGGGCGCATCTTCGCTGGAGAACGTCTTGATTACCTGCTGATCCCGGCCTTCGAAAAGATTGAAGTTCTCACGATCCAGGCCGGTTACCAGGCGGTTCATGGGATCGGTGATGGTGACCGGAACAAGGACGAGGTTGACATCCACTTTGACGGGCTTGGTGTGGGTGCGTAAAGCGGGATCGCCTTCCGGCTCTTTCGGCGGCTCGGGCGCAACGCGCGGCTGGATGTGAACGTCTTCGGTGGAATTCTGGGCCGCGAGCGGGAGGCAACTACAGGCAGCAACCGTCAGCAGGACCAGCAAAAACACCCGAGTCGAGAACCGTTTGCCGCACAGCATAGGCCCTGCTAATCGACTGAAGTTCCGCGGCGGGAGGTCTAACAACCGCCCCCACAAGGCGGAGTCAATGCCCCTACTAAGCCGGATACTAGCACAGTCTTGAAAAACAATTGACAGCTTTTTCGTCGTCGAGGCATAAGATTCTGACTCGGCGCTAACAGTTGTCTTGTGGCTCTTTGTCTTGCCGCT
>JBEKOW010000285.1:0-5502 GCA_049521375.1 Terriglobales bacterium | reverse complement strand
GTAATCGTAGAACCAGGACTCACCCGGTTCAAAGCTCGAGATGATCGGATGCCCTGTCGATGCCGCATGCTTCGATGCATGTTGACTTGGCGAACTGTCGCAGCAACCGATGTGACCACACTCCGCACACCTGCGGAGATGAAACCACCAACCATCCGGCGACGCCAGGCATTCCGCGCATCCCTGACCACTTGGTCTCGAAGCGAGGTTGATTCCGCGCTGATTGTCCGTCATTTCGATATATCCTCACCGCAAACCCAGCTCAAATTGTTTCAGGCGGCGGCCGCTTCTGCAATTGGACGATGGTATTGGCGAGGGTTTGCTTGTGGAGGCGAATGGAATAAAGTACGAACCGTTCTCCCGCGATGTATTCGATCCGCGCTTAGGTGCCGATCGATACCTTTGTCCAATAGACCCGCAGTCCCGGTTCTGGTCTGATGAAGATGCCGCGGGTGGAAGCAGTTGCGAGCGCTGCATGCTCTGCACCTCACGTCCGACGGACACTTTGCCGAAATTGGAGCCGTCAATGACCGCCGTTCAAGTAGACCATGAGACCTATGAGATGCCCCCGCGGGAGGGGATGAGCATCGCGCATTTCCTCACTGTCGCCGACACCGAGCGATCGGCTCGCTATTACGAAAAGGTCTTCGGCGCTCGCATTCTGACCATGGGTGACGGCAATGCGCCTCCGTACCTTCAGCTGGCGAATATCTGGATGATTCTGAACGTTGGAGGCGGCCCGACCCCCGACAAGCCGACCGTAACGCTCAGCGTCCCCGACCCGAATCACATCAACAGCTTTATGAATTTCCGCGTGGCGGATATTCAAGCCTGCTATGAATTGTGGAAGAGTCGAGGAGCCGAGTTCATCACGCCGCCGATACCCAAGTACGGCGAGATACGCTGCTACATCCGCGATCCTGACGGCTATATCATCGAAGTCGGACAGAGCACTACCCTCACGTACGGCTAATGCTCGGCCCCCGTTAGCTGAGGAATCGAATTCGCACGATACCGGGGGTGTGGTCAGGCCACATCCTCGGTCGGAGGCAGAAGAGATGGATTGGAAACGGCTGGTCCAGTTTGCATTGCTGGGTAGCAGTGATTTGGAACAGTATGCCATCCTGCTGGTGCGCGTTTCGATCGGGCTGTTCTTCGCCATCTCCGGGGGAAACAAACTGTTTGTTGCGGGCGGCACGAAACCTGTCTACGAAACGCTGGTTAGGGCCCAAGTTCCGTTTCCGCATCAGATGGCTTTTTTCGTTTCGGGCGTCGAGTTCGTTGGCGGATCCTTGTTGGCCGTGGGGTTTCTTTCGACCACGGCCTGCGTGGCTCTAATGATCGATATGATTGTTGCTACGCTGACTGAAGCGGTTTCCACCTTGCCTAAAGGATTGTCGCCTCTTAGGTGGCTCGACGATTTCCTCTATCTTCCGGAGGTCTTGTACGTGCTCTTCTTTTTCTGGCTGATCTGCTCCGGTCCGGGGAGGTTCAGTGTCGATTACTGGCTCGCCCGCAAGTCGTTGAGCTGACCGGATCGGTGCGAGGTCTCCCGCCGCACCAGAGGCGCCAAACCATGCTTGCCCCGGAGCTTTTAATCGTTGTCGGGATGCGCAATCAGCGCAGGACGTAAGTCTAGTTCAGGAGTGATTCCCAGTTGGCTGGCACTCTTCCTGCCGGTCCGGGAGCGGGCTGATTTTTTGGATGCGAATGCGGCGGAAGCAACTCTTCGCCCTTGATCATCCCCTGCTTCTCGTAGTCGTAGAACCAATCCTCGCCCGGCTCGAAGCTGGCGATGATCGGGTGCCCGGTTGCCGCCGCATGCTTGGACGCATGCTGGCTGGGAGAACTGTCGCAGCATCCGATGTGCCCACACTCCGCACACCGGCGGAGATGAAACCACCAACCTTCCGGCGACGCCAGGCATTCCACACAGCCATTGCCACTCGGCTTCGAAACCGGGTTGATTCCGCGGAGGCCCTTTTTCATTTTCGATTTTCCTTTCGTAGACTCTCTCAGCAAAGAATTTCACGCCACCAGCAAGACTTTCCCGGTAGCACCCTTCTCCGCAGCGGCTTGAGCTTCAGCGGCTTTGCTAAGCGGGAGCTTCTGGCTGATCGGAATAACCAGCTTGCCATCGCGGACGGCCTCGGCCATGAACTGGAGGATTTTCGCATCTGGCGTCGCGGACACTGGCACTACCTTTACGGCTGGGTACTTCCCGGCATTCCGTGGCGCCCCCAGAACGGAAGCAAATACTCCTCCCGCCTTGACCTTGGCGATCAATTTTTCCGCAGTCTGGCCGTTGACCGCATCCGCAACGGCATCGAGCATCGGGAGGTTCGCAATCGCATTGTCGTCATCGGTCGCGACCAACCGATCTGCCCCAATGGTCTTCGCATCGTCCATCTGACGCTTCAAAACCCCCGCAATAACAATGGCTCCCCGTTCCTTCGCGGTGAAAACAGCCGAACGGCCTACATTTCCAGCGGCACCGACGACGAGAACCGTCTGGCCGGCTTTGATCCCGGTCGCGGAAATGAGCTGGTTGCCAGTCGTCGTCACCAGCGGGAGAGCCGCCGCCTGGATCAGATCGAGTCCCTTGGGAACTTTTGCCAGAATCGCGGCTTTCACCACGCAAAGTTCGGCGTATGTGTCGGCTGCCATTGCGAACACCTCGTCGCCACGGGAAAAGCCTTCCACTCCGGGACCAACCGTGACGACAGTCCCCGCAATGTCCACCCCCATCAGCCCCGGAAACTTGATGGGATAAAAGTCTTTCGTCAACCCGGCGCGACGTTTGTAATCGATCGGATTCACACTCGTGGCCGCCACCCGCACCAGCACTTCGCCCGGCCCGGCCACCGGATCCGGATATTCCTCGAACTTCAATACTTCAGGACCGCCATATTGGTGGACAATGACTGCTTTCATATTTCATCTCCTTGTGCAACGTGCTATGGGGCAAAGAGTCACTAACAAAACCTGGATGAGCGACGCAGGATTTTGGTCGCCGGGTCGATGAAGTCCTCGAAATGCGAAACCGGAAGATCAGCGGTTTCGTCTACGCCGAAGCCCGGTATTTCGCCCACTTCAACACATCCCAGATCTCGCACTGCAAGTAAAACCCCGACGAGATAGAAGGCGCTATCACTCCCTCGATGACGGCATCATGAGCCAGTTCGTGCACTGCTTCGTAGCCTGGAATCTGCACTCGCTTAGCGAGTTCGACCAGCTCTTCCGCTGGAAGTTCACGTTCCGCAATCATCGCAAGCAACAGCATAAGCCCGTCAGGACCCGCGAACCGGTCAAGAGCCAATCCCTCCACAATGCCCCGGTTCTTTCTGAATTCGACTCGCGGATTGTACCGGCACCCGTATGGATGTCGCCGTCCTGGGCTGTTGTTGCGACGGTGCACTAACCGCATACCGCTCACTTTCGGCTTCCCCCTAGCGTCCTCTGCCGCCAGCCACTCCACCCAGCCCGCCTGCAGATCTGGCACAACTTCGCCGCAACTATCACATCGCCAACCTGTTCGAATGGACTTATCTCTGGGCATAACTTTCACCAGCAGCACGGAAATCCATAGATTTCTTCCACCGGTCAGCCGAGTTTCTGACGACCAGATTCCTGGCCTTACGCCCGGCGCTCCCGCCTCTCAGCGCCTTTGCCGGCTGCCTCCGTTCTATTCTTTTGAGGATGAATGCCCAGGTCGTGCCATGACGTTTCGGCGAGGTTGACGTCGTAGTACTTTGCGGCTTTCTCGATGTTCGCGAACGCCAGATCACGGTCGGCATCGGAGACATCAATGACTTGATCGAAGCGCGCGATCGCGTTACGAACATGTTGTGCGTCGGTAAGTGGTTCTTTGCGCTGCTTCGGAAACGCGTAGACACTGTCTGGCAAGTCGCTCTGCATCGTGAGCCGCCCGTGTTTCTCGTGGGGTTTCCAGGTCGCTTCCGGCATGTCTTTGCCATCCTTTCTTTCATGCTTGGCTGAAGGCCGCGGATCCGCGACCCTAGCTTTCTTTGACTTTCTGCGCCAGCTCGCGAAAGTCTTTGGCTTGTTGGTGACTGACCTTTGCCTCGAAGTGTGCAAGCTGTCGAGCTTTTTCATTGGGGAGGAGCGAAAACAAAGCATCAAGTTCGATTGCCGCCTCCTGAGCTTGGTCAGCCCTCTTGAGCATCAAATGTTCAAATTTCCGGAGTGCCTCATTGTGATCCATATTTCCTCATTGCTTGCATGATTCCGGTTTACTTGTAGCGCATTATCGCGAATCCACAGCGCGTTCCTCCCGACATAAGAGCGGCGCCGCCAAGCCTGCTTTCTTGCGCCGTTCCACCGAATCGACCGCGATAGGGAGATTAGACCTGAGGTGCGTCCAGCGAATCAATTGGACGATGGTATTGGCCATACCTTGCTATCACCAGGCATGAGGTGTTGGTCTGTATCTCAACACTGTTCGAATGCGCGACGAATGAGACCTTGAACGTAGCCTCCCGGCGGGAACGTGGAGGCATTTGGAGCTTTGTTAGAGAGGTTTCCCGAGGTATCGTAAGGTCCCGGTCTTCGCGCCCGATAGTAGGACTTGGCGCGGGGAACTGCTTGCGTTAGGCTTAGTGCGACTTTGAACCACGAGGGAGGAAATCCAATGAGTCAAGAGGCGCCGGTTGAAACAGTTCTGGTCTGTTCCCAATGCGGACGGGCGCTCGCACAGTCTGATTTGGTGCACATTGCGGGAAACTGGGTGTGCGCCGATTGCAAGCCCGGATGTCTGAGCCGGATCATGGCGAGCGGCGCCGCTGGCGCTTCGCCACTCGCATGGCGTTACGGTGGATTCTGGATCCGTTTCGGCGCACGCTTCATTGATGGCCTTATTTTCACAGTGCCCATCCTGATCTTCGCCGCTGTGTTGATACCAAATTTGATCCGCGCGGGGAGGCAAGCAGGCAATCCGGCCAGCGTACCCAACCCGGCGTTTGCGGGCTTCGGCTTTATCACTTTCTTTCTGGCTTTTTTCCTCCTGGGAGGTTGCTACGAAATTCTGATGCTGAGGTATCGTAGTGCAACTCTCGGAAAGATGGCCTGTGGGCTGAAGGTCATCCGATCCGACGGCCGTACTTTGAGTTGGGGCGTGTGCTTTGGGCGCTTCTTCATGTGGAACGTTGTTACCAGCGGCATTCCCTACATAAATATTGTCTTAATGCTGGTTAGCTCGATCATGTTGGGGGTGGACGACGAGAAACGAGCCTTGCATGACCGGGTGTGTGATACGAGGGTGATATACAAACAGAGTGTAGCGTGAACCTTAGTATCAATCCTTTCACTTACGGTGCGACGGGCTCGTCTGTAATCGATGGCTCGGCGTCGCCGGCTGCTGCGGCGATCTCCTGTCCCAGTTGCGGAGGCGATGTAGTCCCGGTTGAGACGGAGACAGAATGGCAGTACTGCCCATCCTGCGCGAACCGGCTTCAGATTCGTCTTTGGCCCGTTACCAGAAAG
>JBEKOW010000284.1:0-5531 GCA_049521375.1 Terriglobales bacterium | reverse complement strand
AAGTCATGCGCCCCCCACTGCACCGTCTCCTGCGTCCATCAGGTTTCGATCCTGGATGCCTGGCGAGCGCCGCAGCGCCCTGCGCCCGTTTCAGCCAACGGGCTGGTCCAGATCGAGTAGCTCCCACCGGGAGTCCCAGCGGTTTGGCGACTAACTTTTCTACTATCCCATTCGGGGACGTCCGGGCCGCAAGCCTGCCTGCCCCGCTCTAGGCAACGCGCAACCCAAGTCTGCAGGTCTCACTTCTGAGAGCTGAGAGCTGCCCTAGAACGTCGTAGCCACCGTGAACCGGAACGTCTTGCGCGGCTCTCGCAGCGTATAAGACGACCCCAGCGTTGAGAGGGTGTACCGGTATGTGTAATCGCCCGCACCGTAGGCTTGGCACGGAACATTCCCTCCGGGACACGGGAACATGTTGCGCGTGATCTGGATAGGCGGCGTCGCGCTGCTGTCAAGACGGAGAGCATTGTAAGCGTAGTAAATCCGGAATGGCGCATTGATGATGGGTAGCATCACCTGCAATTCCAGTCCAGTCGACATGCGCGGAACCCAGTTGGTACCCGGAACGGCATTCAGATATTGTTTTACACCCAGAGTCTGGCCCCCGATTGTGTAAGTCGGATCGCAGGCGTATGCCGCATTGTGCACGGGGCAGCCAAATTGAGTGTTCAGGAGGTTGTCATATTGCGTCTGATTGACCTGTAATTGCGATTCACGCAGGATGGCGTCGGTCCCGAGATCGACAAATGGCGCGATCGCAACCGGGCCAGCGATCGTAATGCGGTATTCCAGATTGCCATTGACGGCGAAGTCGCCGCCAGGAGTTACCAGTTGCTGGTAGGGAATCGCAATATTCCAGCAGTTCGCCACGCAAGCTCCGCTGGAGTTGGTTTGGACCGGATAATTTGGATTGGATGGGATGTAACCGGATGAGTCGCGAAGCGCAACCGTCTGCACGCTCGGCAGATAAGCAATCGGCGAAACCGTACGGATGTCAAAGCCGCGCAGATCGTTTTCGCCGCCCAGGTAGGCGCGTTCGAACGGAGGAGCGACCACTCCGTCGTACCCGGTGATAAATGAACTCTGAACATTAAATCCAACCGCATTGCGCCGCTTCTGCACCGGGAAGAACTGCTTATATTGCACGATCGGCCGGATCGTGTGCACCGTGCCCCCGATCCCGGCGAACTCTCCGCCGATGAACAGGCTCTTGCCCTTGTGCGGGGCATACGCGGCATCGAGCGTATTCATCGTGAAGCTGGGAGTAATCTTGCTGGTCACAATACCGTTCAGCGCGTTCGGTCCGGTAATACCGCTGAAGTTGAGGTTGTCGAACAGCAGCTTGGAGGCATCGCTGACCGCGATCAGCGAAGAGCGGTCGAACGAATAACTGACGCCAAGACGCTTGAATGACCGCCGCAAGGGGTAGCTCACGCTCAGCGTGAAGCCGCTGCTCGACTGCGAGTAGTCCTGCAGGTTCTGCAGATAAGCGGAGGAGAAGTTTGACTGCTGCCCGGTCAGGATGGCGTATTGCCGCGCCTGGTTGAAGCTGGTCTTGCGCACGTACACGTTGAAGCCGGCTTGTATGGGGCGGTCGAACAAATAAGGCTCGGTGAATCCGAAAACAATGTCGCGCTGGTAGTTGCCGAGGCTGGCCTGCACCGACAGCGTTTCGCCCAATCCCAGGAAGTTATTGGTGCTGTAGTTCACGCCGACGAACGCGCCCGCCAGTCCGCTGACGCCGCCCTGCAACCCAATACTGTTCTTGCCTTTTTCCTTAACCTTGAGCGTGAGATCTACGGTGCCATTCTTCTCGTCGAGGTGGCGCTCGGTGGTGTTTGGATCGTCCGGTTTGAGCTGCTCGAAATAGCCGAGCTGGTTCAGCCGCAAAAGGCTGAGTTCCCAGAAGCGCGAGTTGTAGACCTGCCCCTCCTCGAGCGCGATCTCGCGGCGGATGACCTTGTCTCGCGTCGTCGTGTTCCCCTGGAACTCGATGCGGCGGACGTAAAACTGTTTGCCTTCGTCCACGTCAATGACCAGGTCCACGGTCTTTTTCTCGTCGTCGAACTTGGTATCGGGGACGGACGTAAAGTTGATATAACCCGCTTCGCCATAGGCTTTGCGCAGATTTTCCAGACCTTTGGCAATCTTCTCGCGGCTGAAAATATCGCCATCCTTCATCGGGAACAGGTTGCGCAGCGCGTTCACGTTCTGAATCGCTTTGTTGTTCTTGAAAGTAATCGTGCCCAGCCGGTAACGCGCGCCTTCCTCGATCGGCATCGTGATATCCACCGATTTTCCCAGGCCAGCCTGAACGAATGGGACGTGGTATCCCGTGTGGCCGGTATCGTGAATCTCGGTCTTCGGGTCATCGACCAGCACCTTGAAGTAGCCGCGGTTCTGGAACTCGGCGCGGACGCGTTCGGTATCTTCCTCAAGCTTGGTGGCGTCGTAGGTCTTCGCAAACAGGTTTTCCAGGAAAATCGAGTGCGGAATTCCGATCGGCTTCAGGTTTTTCATGGCCGCGCGCAGTGTGCGGTCATTAATATGCTTGTTTCCCCGGAAGCGGATTTTCCCGACCTTGACCTTGGGGCCTTCCTTAACGACAAATGTGATTCCCACTGCGGCCGGAGGAATGTCACGCTTTTCCGTCTTGATCGTGGCGAATTGCCGCCCGTGTTCTGCCAGCAGGTCTTTCAGTACGACTTCGGCTTTCTTGATCTTGGTAGGATCGTACTGGCTCTCCACCGAGAGGCCGACCTTTTTCTCCTTAAAGCGGTCCAGCACATCGCTGGTGGAGACTGCATTCAACCCCGTGTAATTGATCTCGCGGATCGTAGGCCGCTCTTTGACGTAGATGTGGAGAATCCAGCCCTTGGCGCTCTCCTCCCGTTCAAAGCGGATGTCTTCAAAGTAGCCCGTATTCCAAAGAGCGTTGAAATCGCGCTCCAGGGCCGCCGTGTCGTACACGTCGCCCACCTTCGTGAAAATCCTGGCTCTGACAGTCTCAGCAGGAATGCGGCGGTTCCCGTGAACCTGGATGCCGACAATCAAATCCTGCTGACCACCCAGCGGAACGGCGAATAGCATGAAAACCAGCAGACTGAGAATTCCAGCCCAGGCAGACCTATGCCGCCCGGTTCTTTGCAGGGATCCTTGCAAGAGAGGGGTATAGAAGTCGTGTAGGCCCCCGTGGGCTGGCGGATAGCGGCCAGAAAGCGGGCGCAGCACAGGGATATCCTGATGAGGACGTTGAATCGCAACTACCTCGAAAACAAAGCGTTAGGAAAACGGTAATTATACGGTAGAGACTGGGAACCGTCCAAGGCAGGACGCAGGTTTTGGCCCGCGCATCACGCCCGAAAAAGCTCCACCTCAACACAGACGGAATAGAACGTCGCCGCGTTGCCCATGTCCGCAAGTTTTTCTGAGGTTAGCACATTAATGTTGCCCGTGCCGGAGCCAAAGCGCGCCCAATCCAGACGTGCAGCCACCACTCCCGGCGAAACCGCCCCGTCGACTCGCGCCTGCAAGACAATTTCGCCGCGCGAGTTGAACGCCCGCACGCGGTCGCCGTCGCGAACTCCCCGAGCCTTGGCATCGGCAGGATGCATTTCCAACATCCCGATCCATGGCTCCATGCTGCGCACCGAAGGCAAGTTGGAGAAAGTCGAATTCAAAAGATTGTCCGGCTTGCGAGCCAGCAGTTCGAGTGGAAAACCGGCCGCTTGCGATCCGTGGCGAGATTCATCAGGCGGAGTAAAAGCAACCACCGGATCAAGCCCCAGACGCTCAAGCGCCGGATTGTAAAACTCCGCCTTGCCGCTCGGTGTCTGGAAGTTGCCCTGCGCAAACGGAAGAAAAGGACGAAACGCCGGAGAAGCGTTCTCGCCCATCTCCTCATCAGTCCCAGCAAAATTCAGGCGAATCTGCGGCTCGCGCTCCAGTCGCTCGCGCGTGATGCCACGCAGCCAGGGGTTCGGGGAATCGAGAGCGCGATCGATCATGCAATCGACACTTTCGCGGAAGCACGGCTCTTCAAATCCCATGCGTTGCGCAAGTGCCGCAAATAAATCCACGTTGGAGCGGCATTCTCCCATCGGCTCCATCGCCTGCGTGGAGACCTGAAGATAGTAGTGCCCGTAAGCAGTCTGCAGTTCTTTATGCTCGAAGAAGGTAGTAGCTGGCAGGACAATGTCGGCGTAGTCGGTCGTGTCGGTAAAGAACTGTTCGTGGACAACCGTAAAAAGATCAGGACGCTTCAGCCCGCGCACAACCTCGTTCTGATTGGGACAGACCGCCGCCGGATTCGAGTTGTAGACAAACAACGCCCGGATCGGCGGCCCGCCGAGCGTGTTGAGAACAGTGCCAAGCTGCACCATGTTGACGACGCGGGCAGGCCTACCCAACGCCTTCTGCATCAGTTCCGGCATCTCCAGCGCAGGCCGGTTCAGGCGAAACGACTCACTGAGTGAGAGCTGAAGTCCGCCGCCCATCTCCTTCCACGATCCAATCAGGCACGGAAGCATGGTGACCGCGCGCATTGCCATGCCACCGCGCTCGGAGCGCTGAATCCCGTAGTTCACTCGGATGACCGACGGCCGCTGTGTGGCGTACTCGCGCGCCAGCCTGCGGATGTCATCGGCCGAAATTCCTGTCCAATGCGCAACCTTCTCGGGAGGATATTCTTGCGCGCGCGCCTTCAGTTCCTCGAAACCAACCGTGTAGCGTTCTACATAATCGGCGTCATAAAGGTTTTCGCCGATGATGACGTGCATCAAGCCAAGCGCGAGTGCCGCGTCCGTACCGGGATTGATCGGCAGGTACCAGTCGGCGCACTGCGCGGTGCGCGTGCGGTAAGGATCGATGACCACCAGTTTGGCGCCCTTTCGTCGAGCTTCTGCGATAAAGGGCCAGAGATGAACGTTGTTGCCGTGAATGTTCGATCCCCACGCGATGATGTAGCGCGAATGCGCAAACTGCTCCGGCTCAGTGCCCAGTTTGACACCGGTGACGGATTTCAGGCCCTCTTCGCCGGCGCTCGAACAAATCGTGCGCTCCAGTTGCGACGCGCCCAGACGATGAAAGAATCGCCGGTCCATGGAAGCGCCGTTCAGCACGCCAATCGTGCCGCCATACGAGTAGGGAAGAATCGCTTCCGGCCCGCAATCGGCGCTGATCCGGCGAAACCGGTCGGTAATTTCATCCAGGGCCTCGTCCCACGAGATGCGCTCGAAAGCCGTCGGGGCCGCGCGGCACGGCGCTTTCGCCACGCCTGCCTTGCGCTTCATCGGGTAGAGAACGCGCTCCGGAGAATAAACGCGATCAAGATACTTGGCGACTTTCGCGCACAGAAACCCGCGCGTAACCGGATGCGCCGGATCGCCCTGAATCTTCGTTGCCCGTCCATCCTGGATGGTAATCAGAACGCCGCAAGCGTCTGGACAGTCATGCGGGCAGGCGGCGTGGACCACGCGTTTCATCTCAAGATTATAGGGCGAATCTCAAGGCGAAGTATTTTCTTGCAGCAC
>JBEKOW010000283.1:0-5554 GCA_049521375.1 Terriglobales bacterium | reverse complement strand
TGCAGGAGTGCGGCGGGGCCGGCGATGTTTTTCAGCAAATCGGGCGGGATGCCATGCCGTTGCTGGAGATATTCGGGCGCGTTGTAGGAGAGCCAGACTTTGCCCTCAGCGTCCTGCCAAGCGAGCGCTTTCAAAGGGAGATCGATGGCTACGCTCGGCGCGGCTACCATCAGGGGCGTGCCGGCTTTGGGGCTGCCGAAGATGAGGAGTTGGGTGGGGCGCATCTCGAGTCCCACTTTGGCCGCCTCGCCACTGTGGTCAATGAGCGCGAAGACTGTCACGCCTTTCTCTTTGAGAATCGACTGCAGGCGCGCGAGAGTTTCCGGGACGGAGTAGCGGCTTGGAAGATCGACGATTCCTGAGCTCACGGGGCACCTCCGAAATGAGTAGATGGCGGAGAGACCATGGCCGTTGCAGAAAGTTCTTGCGGAGGATCGACGGGGCAAAGCTCCGTCACCACACAATTTTTACGAACAGTTTAATTAGTTATCCCGCGATCATTTTGCCGAGGATTTCCTTTAGCAACTTGGCGGCTACCATGGCGGTGATCTGGGTGTTGTCCTGGGCGGGATTGAACTCGACCAGATCGGCGCCGGCGATTCTTCCCGTGATCGCGTGCAGGTGGGCGATCGCTTCGCGGGTGGACATGCCTCCCGGTTCGCGGTGCGATATGCCGGGGGCGAAGGCAGGGTCGAGCACGTCCATATCAAAGGAGATGTAGACGGGGCCGTCGACTTTCATGCGGTCGAGGGCCGGCAGATGGCGCATTTCGATGACCTCGACGCCAAACTTTTTTGCCTGCTCACGCTGGTGCGCGTTCATGGTGCGAATGCCAACCTGGATCAAGCGCTTGGCTGCGCCTTTTTCCATGATGCGGGCGAAGGGGCAGGCGTGCGAAAGGCGGTTGCCTTCGAGCTCGTCGTAGAGGTCGGGGTGGGCATCGAAATGGATGACGGTCAGCCCCGGAATGCGCTCGCCGAAGGCGCTAACGATCGGCAAAGTGACGGAGTGATCGCCGCCCAGGCACACAGGGCGGAGGCCATGATCGAGAAGTTCACCGACCTTCAATTCGATCGCGGGGAAGGGCTCCTGAAACGGAAATTTCAAATCGCCGGCATCGCAGTAGACGCCGGCCTCGGCGAGATCGACTCCCGTTTCGGTCGCGGAATTTGACGAATCGGAGCCGAGGGCAACACGGATGATGGGTGGCGCGCCGGCTGCTCCGCGCAGCCATGAAGAGTTGGCGTCGAAGGGAATGCCGAGAAGGACTGGAGTTCCGGGCTTAGCGGATTTGGGATGAAAGGTCATGGGTGGGCCTGAGAGCGCGAATCGGCTGGCACGAAGAGCGCTGCCGAAAGGAGTTCTATATCCAAGGATAGAGGACAGGACGCGGCAATGCCATAGGGCGATTGCCGCGCGCTGAAATGCCGGGTGGTGGATGCAGGAAAATCTACTGACGCGCGTCGAGCACGACGGCGTTTTCCAGATGATGGTGCCCCGCAGTGACGGCCTCTTCCTCGATCCGCTGCCGGCGTTCCCAATCGGAACGCAAGATCATTTCGCGGACGTGAAAGCGGGCTTCGCGATTGGAATCATCGACTCGAATAAGCACTTCATTGTTCTTGAAGTGGAAGCGCGTCGTCTCAGCGAGCGGCACCAGCTGATCGGAGGACTTTCCCGCGATTACATACACGACCTTATCGGCGACCAGAACATATTCCGGGCACTGCTCTGCGGTAGGACCGCGGGAACCGGAGAGCGCGTCCATGAACGCATGCTGCGGGGCGACGCAGTCATTCATGCGCATGCGGACAATCGTGCCACGCTCCTGGTTTTCCGCAGCGAGCGTGAGGGATAATGCGCACAGCAGAAGCGCGCAGAAAGAGACATGGTTGAACAAACGGGTACGTGAAGAATTGCTTTTCATCAGTTCCTTAGTTCCCGGAGTCACCGGGATAGTAGTATCCGCGCCGGCAGTGAAATTGCAGGTCGAGATCGTGGGTAGGAAGAACGCGGACGAGATGAAAACCGGCCGCCGGGCTGGGGAGTTTATAAGCAACGGTATAAGTGGTGCGAGAGTCCGCGAGAACAGCGTCGAGGATCTTCGCTGGTCCAGCGTCGAGGGGGAAGTATCGCCCTCCGGTGCCGGCGGCCAAGGTGCGCAACACCGGCGACCCGGAAGAGGGATGCGACGAGTCGCCGGAGTCGACGCTGTAGATGGCAACCTCTTCGTCGATGGCGGTGTCGAGAGTGTCGGTAAAAGAATGCAGACTGATGGTGTCGGCGCCATCGGAAAAGAGAATCACAATCTTTCTGGTCTGCGGATCGCTGCGGCGCGCCAGCAACTGCGAGGCGAATACGATGCTGTCGTGGAGCGGGGTCTGATCTGCGCTACCGGCTGCGGGAAAGTGCGCGCTGAAGTTCAAATCGCGGCAATTCCGATCGCAGAGAAGTGTGGGCTTAAGGCCGCGGAACGAGATGACCGACAAACTGTTGCCTGGCAGGGCCTCGTCGTGAGCGAACTGGTCCACGATGCTCGACAGTTTCTGGCGGAACTTCGGCGTGATGGATCCGCTCATGTCGACAAGAACGGCGACATCGAGGCGCGTGTATTCGGAACGGGTGAAGCTGCGAAAATCCCGCACTACGCGGTCCTGGTCGACGACGGCAAAATCGCCGGGCTGAACGGTGGACAAAATCCGGCCGTTGCGATCGGTGGTGAAGGTAACGCGAACTTCGGAAGCGCTCGCTTTGAGCGTCAACTCGGCGGGCGCGAGAACGGCTTGCGCGAATCCAAAGGGGACGATGGCAAGACAGGCAACCGCGGAGCAAAGCAAGCTGCCCAGCGACATGGAAACATAGTTAGACCCGCAGGACGCGGCGCGCTTCAGAAACAAAATGATTTACTCCGACATCAGAAATTGGAATTGCCTGGCCACGCCTGGGGGAAAACCGCGAACCGCCCCCATCCTCGTGCGCCGCAGAGACCCTTGAAAGCGGCTAGCAGCGGCGTAAGCCGCCTTGTTCTCTGTGTGTAACCAGAGCATAAGATTGGTCGGCGGGAATGGTCAAGAAATATCGCGAGCCACTCCTGATCGAGAGTAACAACTATTAATCATGAATTAGTTACTCGTCGTTTGAGGGAAGGCGACAACTTACAAGTTCACTCTTTGCGAGCAAGCAGTTCCCGACTGGAAGCTGACAACCCAAGTCTGGGTGAAGTGTAAGACTCGAATCTTCTGCCGCCTTCGAGCGAGACTAGTCGAGCCGCTCTCCCCACATCAGGCCTGAGAAAATGGTTCTAGTCTTAAGCATTAATCCGCAGTGCGTAGCGAGACAAACAAACCGATGGGCCGTTAAAACCGGCACGCTAGAACGGAGTGCAGCATGCCTGCGGCGGCTTACTGCTAAGCCTATGAAATGTTTCAGACAAACCGCCTTTGACTGAAGCGGTGACGAATCGGAATCAGGTCGCGAACGTCGCAGATGTTTGCGGCTTCAACGTGTGTGCCCGCAAAACTTTGCAGCCCGCCTGAAAGTGGGGGACAAAAAGTCTCTTCGCCGTTGCTTTCTGGAATGCTGGCTGTTAGACTTCGTCGCATTGAGGCTTTAACGCCTCGCGGCGGGGCCCTTTCCCAGGTACCCTTCCTCCCCCCATAGAGTTCCGCCTAAGAACACAAAACAGCGATTTTAAGCGAACCATCCGAGGAGTTTCCATGCGCGCTGCCGCCGTCGCCGCACACACTTTTCCGTCTGTCTCCGCGCGGGTTTCACGCATTCTTTTTGTGGCACTGATTGTGATGAGCGCAAGTCTGGCTTCGTCGGCGCAGATCGCGGTATCGCCGATGAGCATTACGTTTCCTACAAAGCAGGCGCAGGGCAGCACGAGCGGCGGCCAGATCGTGAACATCACCAATAATGGCCCGAATGCTCAGGCGGTGAGCATTGCTGCCAGCGAGGAATTCTCGGAGAGCGACAATTGCGGTGGCAGCATTGTGGGCGGCGGATCGTGCGGCATGAGCGTCTTTTTTACGCCGGCGATGATTGGGACGGTTTCGGGCGCGGTTACGATCAGCGATAACTCGGGCAACCTGCTCGCCTCGGTCGGACTGAAGGGAACGGGCGAACTGCAATTGCTGGCGGCGCCGGCGAGCATTAATTTTGGCACGGTGCAGATCGGGAGCAACAGCGGTACTCCGAAGAGTGTGAAGATCACAAATCAGGATACCTCGGCGCTGACGATCACGAGCATCGCCTCCAGCAGCGACTACATCGTGAACACATCGGGATGCCTGAACGTGGCGCTGAATCCCACCAAGTTCTGCTCGATCACGGTGCAGGCGGCACCCACTTCAGAGAATGCCAACGGGTCGATAGTAGTTTCGGACAGCCTGGGCGGAACGCCGCTGGTGATTCCGTTGACGGTGAACGCGCAGGGGGGAAGCACAGTTCCCATCTCGCTTTCTCCCGGAACGCTGACGTTTAGTGAGGGAGTGGGTGGAACCAGCGCGGCCCAGACGGTCACGGTGACCAACACGAGCTCCGGTGCCGTCACCATGAATTCCATCACGGCGAGCAGCCAGTTCAGCGAGACGAATAACTGCCCATCCCCAGGAATGACTCTGGCGGCGGACACTAATTGCACCGTCAATGTCAGTTTCAATCCGCAGTTTGTGGGAAAGATCACAGGGTCGCTGGCGGTGTTCTACAACGGGACCCTCAGTCCGCAACTGGCGAGTCTGACTGGAACGGCGGTGGCGGGGCTGACGGGACCGGCGTCGGTAGCCTTCACGGCGACAAATGAAGGCGCTACCAGCGTGGCCAAGCCTGTCATTATCAAGAACAACACGTCGAACACGGTGACGCTTGGCAGCATCGTGCTGACTGGCGATTTCGTTGTGCAGGCCAAGTCGACGACGTGCGCGCTCAGCGGACAAAGTCTCGGCGCCGGAAGCAGCTGCACGGTCGAAGTTCAGTTTGCGCCCACGGTTGCAGGAGCGATAGCGGGCACGTTCACGGTGAACAATTCCCTGAACCCGCTGGTCATTCCGCTGTCGGGCACGGGGAACGCTTCTCCTTTCGCCACGCTGAGTCCGAACTCCGCCGAGCAGGGAACCACGGCGCTGACGGTGAACATCGCGGGGCAGAATACAAATTTCGATACGACGACCACGGTGAACTTCGGAACGGGCATCACGGTAAGCAATCTTGCAATCAACGGGCCGACGAGCGCGTCGGTGCAGATCACGATCAGCAGCACGGCTACGGTGGGCTCGCGCACGGTGACGATTTCCACGCCGGACATGTCAGAGACGGCGAACGCGACGTTCACCGTGCTGACGGGGGTGCCCTCGGCCACTCTCAACCCGAATTCGGGGCAGCAGGGTACCGGACCGACAACAATCGCGATCACGGGTTTCGACACCAGCTTCACCGCCGCCAGCAAGGTTAATTTCGGGTCGGGAATCACGACCGGCACGGTGAAATTCAACAGCGCGACCAGCCTCTCAGTGCCCATTACGATTTCTTCCACGGCGGCGCTTGGGGCGCGCAA
>JBEKOW010000282.1:0-5649 GCA_049521375.1 Terriglobales bacterium | reverse complement strand
TACACGCACAAACTCATCGTGCCGCACGTGGTCCGGCTTGAAGCGGCCCGCTCCTACATCGAAGAGACTGCCGAGCGCATCGATGCCGGAGTTGAAGGCAGCCTGAACACCGAGGGCGCAATCGCCAAGTACATGGCGACCGAAGCCGGCAATGCCGCGGCCGATGCCAGCATTCAGTCGCTCGGCGGCTACGGATACACCCACGAATACATGGTCGAGAAAATCAGCCGCGATGTGCGTATCACCACGATTTATGAAGGAACCTCCGAAATCATGGAGATGACCATCAGCCGCGATCGCTGGCAACTTCACCTGAAAACCCGCGGCCAGCACTATCACGAGCAGGCGAAGAAGTTCGAAGCGCTGCATGCCACTCATCCGGCGGTGGGCGCGGACAACGCCGCATTGGCCTTGCATGCGTTGGCGGAAGTAATGGAGAAGGCCCGCATCGCGCGACTGACGCGGTATCAGCACGTTCTACTTCGCCTTGGCGAGTTGATCGCTTATGCCGAATGTGCCGGCAGCCTGGCTCGTCGTGCGTCGTTGCTGGCGGACAACAGGCTGAATGAGAAAGCAAACCGCCGCTTTGATACGTCGGCGCTGGCAACAATCAGCCGCATATTCAGTCGCGAGGCCGCGCTCAAGGTCGCCGAAGAAGGTTTGCGCTGGATCGTAGGAGCGGGAGGCATTACCGATACCGACCTGCCGGGATTTGAAACGAGCCTCGGACTGACTGCGATTCACCAGGCACAGGCCGCACTGATTACCGACATGGATTACGTAGCTGACGTGCTCTATGGCCGCACGGCCAAACGCACGGAAAAAGCTGCCTAAAGTTCAGAAATGGATTGACCAGTAAGGATTAGCCAAAGAAGGATGGGCCGTAGGTGTTCCGCACTCGCGTGGCCCGCCTGTCCTTACTCCTTGCGGAAGAGGAGCCTCATCATGGAAAGAACCTCGTATCGAGCCATCGCCATCGTTGGCGTGGGAGCCATTTTGCCCGACGCGCCGAACGCGCCCGCGTTCTGGGAAAACATCAAGAACGGCCGCTACAGCATCAGCGATGTCCAGCCCGAGCGCTGGGATCCAGCGCTCTACTACGATGCCGACCCGCACGCGCCTGACAAGACGTATTCCAAAATCGGGGGCTGGGTGCACGATGCTCCGTGGGATCCGATGAAGTGGCGCTTGCCCATTCCTCCCCGCGTCGCCGATGCGATGGACGGTTCGCAGAAGTGGGCCATCGCCTGCACGCGTGAGGCTTTGGAAGACTACGGCTATCCAAAACGTCCGTTCGATTCCGATCGCACTGCCGTGATCCTCGGCAATGCCATGGGCGGGGAAAAACATTACCTCACTGTGATGCGCGTGTACTTCCCCGAATACGCGCGGGAGTTGGAGGAGAGCGCGAGTTTTGCCGCTCTGCCGCCGGCGGTGCGCGCGACCATCCTTCGCGAAATGCATGAGCGGATGGGGCAGCACCTGCCTGAGATCACAGAAGACAGCATGCCCGGAGAACTCGCCAACTGTATCGCCGGACGCATCGCCAACATTTTCAACTTCCACGGCCCGAATTACGTTTGCGATGCAGCCTGCGCTTCCGCGATGGCTGCGATTCATGCGGCCTCCGAAGGCCTGATACAGAACGATTTTGATGTTGCGGTCTCTGGCGGGATCGACCGCAACATGGGGCCATCAACCTTCGTGAAGTTCTGCAAGATAGGAGCGCTCTCCGCGACCGGCACGCGCCCGTATGCGGAAGGAGCAGACGGCTTCGTCATGGGCGAAGGGGCCGCGATTTTCCTGCTGAAACGTCTCGCGGATGCCGAGCGCGACGGCGACAAGATTTACGCCGTGCTGCGTGGCATGGGCGGATCGAGCGATGGAAGGGGGAAGGGCATTACCGCCCCAAATCCCATCGGCCAGAAATTTGCCATCGAGCGAGCCTGGGCGAATGCGGGGATCCCCCCGTCCACGGCCACTTACATCGAGGGCCACGGCACCTCGACGCGCGTGGGCGATGTGGTCGAAGTGCAAAGCATGGCGGATGCCCTCAGCAGTTTCCATCTTCCGCCACGTTCGATTGCGATCGGTTCCGTGAAGTCGAACCTCGGCCATCTCAAAGGCGCGGCCGGGGCCGCCGGATTGCTGAAACTGACGCTGGCGCTTCGCGACAAAGTCCTGCCGCCCAGCGTTCACTGCGAACATCCCAATCCCGACATCGATTTTGCCCACTCCCCTCTTTATGTAAATACCGAACTGAAGCCCTGGGACGTTCCCGCGGATGGCGTGCGCTGCGCGGGCTTGAGCGCCTTCGGGTTTGGTGGCACAAACTTTCATGCCGTGCTCGAGGAGTACATCCCGCACCGCCTCAACGGAAATGGCAAGCATTGGGTAGCGGTGAGCAACGAAACGTCGAACGGGAAAGAACATATGATGAACGCTGCGGGTGTTCCCCAAGTTTCTTGGTCAGGCGTCGCCTCTTCTTCTTATAAAGCTCCTTTGCGGGGAGCGCTTGTAATTGGCGCTGCGTCCGAAGCCGCGCTGGCCGACCCTTTGCGCGCGGTAGAGAAAGATGCCAAGGAGGGCCGAGCTCCCGCGCCCGCCGCCCCGGCCGAAGCCGACTTGCGTGCGCCGGAACGTCTGGCGATCGACTATGCCAACGCGGCCGAACTGGCCAGCAAGTCCTCTGCAGCCTTAAAGGGACTCGCCGCGAATCAACCGGCGGTTTGGAAAGCCTTGCGAGCGCAGGGCATTTTCCGCGGTCACGGTCCCGCGCCGAAAGTGGCATTTCTGTATACCGGGCAGGGGTCGCAATACGTGAACATGTTGGAACAGCTCCGTGCTACGGAGCCAATCGTCGCTGACACGTTTGCCGAGGCTGATCGCGTGATGACGCCGTTGCTCGGCAAGCCGCTCAGCAAGTTCATCTTTATTAATCAGGCGGATCCCGTCGCCCTTGCCAAGGCGGAAGACGATCTGCGTCAGACCGCGATTACGCAGCCCGCTGTCCTCGCAACCGATCTCGCGCTCACTCGCCTGCTCGCTGCGTACGGCATTGAACCGGACTTCACAATGGGGCACAGCCTCGGCGAATACGGAGCTTTGGTCGCCGCCGGTGGCCTGCCTTTTGCCGACTCTCTGGAAGCCGTCAGCGCTCGCGGCCGCGGCATGACCCAGGTCGCGTTGGACGACAACGGCCGCATGGTCGCCGTGTTTGCTCCGTTGCAGGAGATCGAGCGCATTCTGAAGACGATCGACGGTAACGTAGTCATCGCCAACGTCAATAGCAATCATCAGGCGGTCATCGGCGGTGCGACAGAAGCAGTCGAGCAAGCGACGGAAGCCTTCCGCAAAGCTGGCTATGACGCGACTCCCCTGACCGTCAGCCACGCCTTCCATACTTCGATCGTGGCCGGAGCAAGTGAGCCGTTAGGAAAAGTTCTGGAGCGTCTGCATCTTGAATCACCCCGCCTGCCGATAGTCGCCAATACCGACGGGGAGTTTTATCCGACAGGCCCGGACGTCGTGCCTAAAATGCTGGAAATTCTCAAGAAGCAAGTCGCATCTCCTGTGCAGTTTGTGAAAGGCCTGCACACACTCTACGACGCCGGCGCTCGCATGTTCGTCGAAGTGGGACCGAAAAAAGCCTTGCAGGGATTCGCCGACGATGTGCTCGCAGAGCGCGGCGACGTTGTTTCCCTCTTCACCAATCATCCCAAAGTCGGTGAGATCGTCGCGTTCAACCAGGCACTGTGCGCTCTTTATGCGGCAGGCCTGGGCCGCGGCATACCTGAAACGACAAGTGAATCCAGGCTCAAAGTTTCAACTGAATTGGAAACGCTAGTTTCGCCTACCTTCCCCGCGTCAGAAACTCTGCAACCAATTCCCCTCTCTATTTCCGCGACTGTCCCCGCTGCTGCAACCCCATCGTCCATCGCCGCCACAGCAGAGAATCGTAATTGCGACCGCTACAGCGAACTCGGCCATTTATTTGCCGATATGCTCGAGCGCGGATACGAAATGTATCGCGGGCAAAACGAGAGCAAGTTTGCTGCGAAAGTCGCGCCAGTCGTGATCACAGGCGCCTCTCTGGGCCTTCCCGGAACCGACCACATCTTCGACGACGCCAACATCGGCCGCATTCTGCGCGGCGAGCAATTCATTGACGCCATCCCCACCCGTTTGCGGCGCGCCATGCTCGACAAGCACATCACCCGGTTAGTCAAGAGCGATAACGGCGGAGCCACTTTCGAGTCCATTCAGAGCGAATCAGAAGTCATCAAACTCGCCGCACGCGGAAATACGTTCGACCTTGAAAAAGAGTTTGGCGTCTCCGCCGAGCGCGTCGGCGCCCTCGACCGCGTGACCCAGTTGGCGATCGCTGCCGGCCTCGATGCCCTGCGCGATGCCGGAATTCCTCTGGCGATGCGCTACAAGACGACCAGCAAAGGCACGCAGTTGCCGGATCGCTGGGGCTTGCCCGACGCGTTGCGCGACGAGACGGGCGTAATTTTTGCCTCCGCCTTCCCCGGCTACGACTCGTACACCGATGAGATGGCCCGTTACTATGCCGACCACGCGCGCCGCGAGCAATTGGCCACTCTCCACGACCTGCGCGCCCGGATCGACACAACCGGCGAGAGCACCCTCACTCGCGAAATCGATCGCCGAATTGCCGGTTTGCAGTCCACTCTGGAAAAAGACCCGTACATCTTTGAACGGCGCTTCCTGCTCAAGGTGCTCGCGATGGGACACTCCCAGTTCGCCGAGTTCATTGGCGCGCGCGGTCCCAACACGCAAATCAACTCCGCCTGCGCGTCCACCGCGCAAGCCGTCGGCCTCGCGCAAGACTGGATCAGCGCAGGCCGTTGCCGTCGGGTAGTCGTAATCTCCGCCGACGATGTCACCTCCGACCACATGCTGGAGTGGTTCGGCGCCGGCTTCCTCGCGACTGGCGCGGCCGCCACCGACGACGTGATCGCGGATGCCGCCATTCCCTTCGACCGTCGCCGCCACGGTTTGATTATCGGCATGGGCGCGGCCGCTCTCGTCGTCGAGAGTGCCGACGCGGCTTGCGAGCGCGGCATCAATCCGATCTGTGAGGTGTTGAGCACGGTCACCGCCAATAGTGCCTTCCACGGCACGCGCCTCGATGTCCAGCACATTGGCCAGGTCATGGAAGATTTGCTGGCCCAGGCGGAGTCGCGCACTGGCATTGACCGCCATCAGATCGCGCCCAGGACGGTTTTTGTCTCTCACGAAACTTACACTCCCGCTCGCGGAGGCAGCGCTTCCGCCGAGATCCACGCGTTGCGACATGTCTTCGGAGATGCCGCCGATCAGGTCGTCATCGCGAATACGAAGGGATTCACCGGCCATGCCATGGCGACCGGCATCGAAGATGTCGTCGCCGTGAAGGCCCTCGAAACCGGCTGCGTGCCCCCTGTCGCCAACTTCAGGGAGGTCGATCCCGAGCTAGGACCGTTGAACCTTTCAAAAGGTGGCGCCTATCCGGTCGAGTACGCCTTGCACCTGGGCGCTGGTTTCGGTTCGCAGATCAGCATGCTTTTGCTGCATCGGGTCGCGACCAAAGATGGAGTCCGCCCTCGTCAGGACGCTTTGGGTTATGCCTATCGCATCAGTGAC
>JBEKOW010000281.1:0-14384 GCA_049521375.1 Terriglobales bacterium | reverse complement strand
ACATGGAGGCATTGGCGAGGTCCATGCCGGTCAGGTCGGAAATCATGGTTTGAAATTCGAAGATGGCCTGGAGCGTTCCCTGCGCGAACTCGGCCTGGTACGGGGTGTAGGCGGTGAGGAATTCGCCGCGCTGCACGAGAGCGTCGATCACCACGGGACGATAGTGCGAGTACGCTCCGGCGCCGAGGAAGCTGGTGTAGCCTTCTCCGTTTTCGTGGGCGCGCTGCTTGAACCAGTCGACGATTTCGGACTCGGCCATTTGACGAGGGATGGCGAGGTCGCGGGTGAGGCGATACTCGGCAGGGATGGGCGAGAAAAGGTCGTCCACGGAACGGATGCCGATCGCCTTCAGCATGGCTTCGCGGTCGGAGGGAGATTTCGGGAGATATCGCATAGGAACCTTTATTTGATGCCGGCGGGCCTCACTTCGATTGCGCGAATCGAAGCTTGGTGCGGGGTGCGCGCCGCGAGATCAATGCAGAAAGCAGAAGTCAGATTGCAGAAGTAAAGGCCTGTGGCCACATGGCTGGTGCTGGGAGCAAGGGATTTCACTTCTGCAATCTGACTTCTAACTTCTTCAATGCCTTTCAGTGTGCTGCCTCTTCGTTTACGAATTTTTCGTAGTCTTCGGCCGAGAGAAGGCCGTTCAGCTGGGCTGGGTCTTTTAGCGCGATCTTCACCATCCAAGCGGCGTGGGCATCTTTGTTGACGTTTTCGGGCGCGGTCGCCAGTTCAGCGTTGACGTCCACGACAGTGCCGGTAGCGGGAGCGTAGAGATCCGAAACCGCTTTGACCGACTCCACCGTCCCGAAGGTCTTCCCGGCGGAAAGTTCGGCGCCTGCTTTGGGGAGTTCCACGAAGACGATGTCTCCAAGGGAGTCCTGGGCGTGGGCGGTGATGCCGATCTTTCCGTCGGCGGTGATCCATTCGTGTTCCTTGGTGTACTTGCGGTCGGTGGGGTAGGACATGGGTTCGTGCTCCTTACAGCTGTCGTTCGTGTTTCTTCGTTCGTCGTTGGTCGTTCGGTAATCGCGCTACGGCTGCGAGCTACGAGCCGCGAGCTTTGAGCAAGCAAAACCTAGCGAAGTTCAAGCCTTCTTTGGACGCTTGTAGAACGGCGTCGGAACTACTTGCGCTTTTACGCCTTGGCCGCGGACTTCTACTTTTACGTTTGCTCCGAGTGCAGCGTGGCTCGGCGGGACGTAGGCTAGCGCGATATTTTTTTTCAGGAATGGCGCCGGGCTTCCGCTGGTTACGTAGCCGATTTCGGTTCCCGCCTCGTCCAGAACCCGGTAGCCATCGCGCGCTATGCCGCGTTCCACCATCTCTAATCCGACCAGTGTTTTCTTCAGGCCGACGGCCTGAGCTTTTTCGAGGGCGGCTTTGCCGATGAAATCGGGTTTGTCCATTTTGATGAAGCGATCCAGGCCCGCTTCCCAGACATTGATGGTATCGGAGATTTCGTGTCCGTAGAGCGGGAGCTTTCCTTCGAGGCGAAGGGTGTTGCGGGCGCCCAATCCGCAGGGGACGACCCCAAAATCTTTACCGGCGTCAAGGATCGCATACCAGACGCGGGCGCTGGTTTCTTGGTCGGATGGGATGTAGATTTCAAATCCATCTTCGGCGGTGTATCCAGTACGGCCCAACAGGATATTCTTCAGGCCGCAAAGCGAGCCGTGCGTCACCCAGTAGAACTTCACCGCGCTGAGATCGGCATCGGTCAGTTTCTGGAGGAGGTCTACAGCCTTCGGACCCTGAATCGCAATCTGGGTGAAGTCGTCGGAGAGATGCTCCACCGCGCAATCAAACTGCCGCGTGTTGTCCCGTACCCAGTTGAAATCTTTCTCGCGCGTCCCGGCATTGATGACAAGCAGGTATTCGTCTTCGCCGAGGCGGTGAACAATGACGTCGTCGACAAACGTCCCCTGCGGGTAGAGCAGCGCGGAGTACTGCGCCTGGCCGATGGCGAGTCGCGAAGCATCATTCATCGAGATGTGCTGGACGGCGGCCAGCGCGCCGGGTCCGGCAAGGCGGATGTCTCCCATGTGGCTGACGTCAAAGATGCCGACGCCGGTGCGGACGGCCATGTGCTCATTGACGATGCCGCATCCGATGGATGCCGGATATTCGACTGGCATGTCCCAACCGTTGAATTCGACCATTTTCGCGCCCATCTGCCGATGGACGACGTTGAGCGCGGTCTTGCGAACACTTTTCGGCGCGTCTTTGGACGCATCGGGCGGAATCACTGGCGCGGCAGACACGAAGAGCCTCGGTCGACAGGGCGGCTGTCAGGAATCTGGAACTGTTTAAGTTAACACTTGCGCGGGAGGAGCGGCAAGAAGGGCAAGGCAGAAGTAAGAAGTCAGATTGCAGAAATGAACCCTCCTTCCCCCGCGGCTGGGATCTTCGGGTTTTACTTCTGCAATCTGACTTCTTATTTCTGACTTGCACTGTTACCTCTGTCACGTTTCCCGATCAACCCTTGGACATTAAAATTGCTGGCATGCCTCCCGATACAGGTCGCAAGATCGTCTGCGGTCAATGTGAACGGCCTGAGGCGAAGTGCGTGTGCGATAAGTTTTGCGTTCTTTGCCAAACGGACTCGGGCGTCCGGCTGTGCACGGACGGCTTTCTGTATTGCGAGACTTGCCGGCTGGCCTGCGACTACAAACTCGCGGAAGCGACGACGGGATCGAAGTCCATTAACGAGTCGCGCGACAACGATCAGATTTTCTCCCGCTAGATCACGACCGCTTCCTTGTATTCCCCGTACACTTTGCGCATGGCGTCGGAGATTTCGCCTACCGTTGCGTTTGCTTCTACCGCAGCCAGGATACGGGGCATCAGGTTGTCGCCGGAACGCGCGGTGTCTTCCACGGCCTGGATCGCGGCTTGCCAGGTCCGCGGATTGCGTTTGGCTCGGAGGGCGCGCAGGCGTTCCACCTGTTTCGGCTCGAGCGAGGGATCGATGCGCTGGAGGGGCACGGATCTTTCTTCGTGGGCCTGGAACTTGTTCACGCCCACCACGATCGCTTCCTGCCGGTCCACCGATTGCTGATATTCGTAGGCCGCGTTCTGTATTTCCTGCTGCACATATCCGCGCTCGATGGCCTTCAGCATTCCGCCCAAGGCTTCGATCTTGATCAGATAGTCGGCGGCTCGCTTTTCGATTTCATTCGTCAGAGACTCGACGTAATACGAGCCCGCCAGCGGATCGACGGTTTGCGGCGCGCCCGATTCGAAGGCAATAATCTGCTGGGTGCGGAGGGCGATGCGCGCGGAGGCTTCGGTCGGCAGGGCGAGCGCTTCGTCGAAGGAATTCGTATGCAGAGACTGCGTGCCGCCGAGCACCGCCGCCATGGCCTGGATTGCGGTGCGGACAATATTGTTCTCGGGTTGCTGCGCCGTCAGCGTGGAGCCCGCGGTCTGCGTATGGAAGCGCAGCATCCACGATTTCGGATTCATGGCCTTGAAGTGATCGCGCATGATCCTGGCCCACATGCGGCGGGCGGCGCGGAATTTGGCTACCTCTTCCAGGAAATTGCTGTGGGCGTTGAAGAAGAACGGCCTCGCGCATGTGGTAGCCGGAGATCGAGATGGTGTTCCACTCGGGGACATTTTCGTTGGTCCAGGCAAAAAGGTCGGTGATGATGCGCATCGCCTGCTGGGGCGGATAGATATAGGTGCCGCGCGCAATGTATTCCTTGAGCACATCGTTCTGCACCGTGCCGGAAAGTTTGCGGATGTCGGCACCCTGGCGGCGCGCTACTGCGACATACAGCGCCAGCAAGATTGAGGCCGTGGCATTGATGGTCATCGAGGTAGAAATTTTCGTCAGCTCGATACCATCGAACAGACGCTGCATGTCTTCGATGGAATCAATGGCCACGCCCACTTTGCCGACCTCGCCCATGGCGAGCGGGTTATCGGAGTCGAGTCCAATCTGGGTGGGCAGATCGAAGGCGACCGACAATCCGGTGGTGCCATTCGCCAGCAGGTATTTGTAACGCTTGTTGGATTCTTCGGCGTCGCCCATCCCGGCGTACTGGCGCATGGTCCAGAGGCGTCCCCGATACATGGTGGCCTGCACGCCGCGCGTAAACGGGAATTCGCCGGGGTAGCTCAGGTCGCGTTCGTAGTCGGATTCGGCGAGGTCGGCGGGCGTGTAGAGGGGCCGCACCACAATGTGCGAGGAAGTCTGTTGCTCGGGCGCCACGGGCTTGGCGGAAGGCTTCGCGATCGGATCGACGACCTTGACGGTATCACTCATAGGAGACCTCGAATTATTGCTTTCTTCGAATCCGGATGAAGGAACTCAGGCCAAACCAGGCGAAAGAAAGGGTGAAGCATACGGCGAGGATGACCCGCCCGGGACCGGATTCCTGGCCGGAGTGGTATTTGCCGTATTCGCGAAATCCTTCAATGGCGCCAAGCGCGGCAATCGCCAGAAAGGTGAATCCGGTCACCTCGAGCCACAGTTGGTGAAAGACTGTTCCAAACGAGGAGGCAGTGGCACGCAATCCCTTGAGAACGGCTCCGCCTGTCCGGCTGCGGGCCACCTGCTGGGAGGCCACGCGGGCGAACAATGCAAGTTTTTTCATCTTCGGGGCCGCGATCATTCTCGTGATTTTAGCAGCGGGCGAGCGTACAATAATGGTGGCTGGCATCACAACGGGTTGTGATCCTCGCGCCCGGCGGGCTTGCAGGCAGAAAGACTTCAGGCGGATAAGTGCGGCGGTAATTTTCGGGTGTGAGCAGGGGGAGCGCTTGGATCAACAACTGAAGCAGCTTATGAAGGAACTGGGCGAAGCCATCAATGGATCTTTGTCCGACTCCGAACAGATTGCCGAAGTCGTCGCCCGGATCAAGGAGGGCGGTTACGACATTTTTCTGGTCCTTGAAGCGACCATTGGCGTCCGCAAGCAGGGCGAGGAGTCAAGCGACAAGACTCTGGTTTCGACGCTCTCGACCAACCCCGAATTGAAAATCAGCGATCAGGATCTGAAGTTTCTTAAGTCCTTGCGCATCAAGCTGGACGAAGAAGAGGAGGAGTAGGCCGGGATCCGCCGCCGCCGCTTGGCATGTTTCGTTATATTAACCTTCCTCGTTAATCCACTGGAATTTCTGGTATGGGGGCCCTTGCTGAGACCATGGGCACAATAGCCATGCTCCGCCGAGACGCCGGAGGTGGCTCCCCTCCTGGCTAACGTTGGTCGCATGAACAGCCGATGGATTAAATAGAGAGGATCATGCGTACTGAGGCGGCAGCAGCTTCTCCTGGAAAAGCAAGTCCTTGCATTGCCCGGCAACCGATTCTGACCGCCGATGAGGAGATGTTCGGCTACGAGTTGTTGTTTCGCGCGAACGCCGCCGAACAACGTTTCCATTCCGACGCAGACAGCGCGACGGGGACGGCGATCGATACCTTGAGCGTGGTCGGGCTCGATGTCTTGTGCGATGGTTATGTCGCCTTCATAAACTGCACAATGCAGATGCTCCTGAAGGAATACTTCCGCTTGTTGCCGGCCCGGGAAGTAGTGATCGAAATTCAGGAAACGATCCCAGCGGATGAAAGCGTGGTGTGCGCGTGCCAGCGGCTGAAGCAAGCGGGCTATGCGATCGCCCTGGATAACTTTGTGCCGGGAGATCTGAGAGAGCCGATCGTCCCGTACGCCGACTTTATCAAAGTCGACATTCTTAACATGCCAAGAGCGCAGAGCGCCGCTCTGGCGGCGCGGTATGCCAGGCCGCAATGCCGCATGCTGGCGCAAAAGGTGGAAAACCGGGACAGCTTTATCCTTGCCGGGCACGACGGATATAGGCTGTTCCAGGGATATTTTTTCCGGCACCCGGAGCGCATACGCGCCCGGCAAATTCCAGCCAACCAGGCGACCTACTTACTTCTGCTGCAGGCGATTTCCAAGCCAGAGACTGATTTCCAGGAGATCGAAGATCTGATCAAGCGGGAGCCTTCTCTGTGCTTCCGACTGCTGCGCTATTTGAATTCTCCCTTGCTGGGATTGACGTCTCCGGTATCGTCGGTCCGGCACGGGTTGAATCTTCTCGGAGAGCGGGAACTGGTGCGCTGGATCCGAATGGCGACCACCCTGGCTATTGGCGAAAAGAAGCCTTCGGACCTGGTGCTCTCGGCACTGGTGCGAGCGCGCTTTTGCGAAATGATTGCTCCAAAAGTAAAGTGCGGCGAGTCGGATCTGTTTCTGCTGGGCATGCTTTCGATGATGGATGCGATTCTGGAAGCGCCGATCGGACTCATCATCGAGAAGTTGCCACTCGACGCCGATACGCGGGCGCAATTGCTGGGAGGGAAGACGGGGGTCACGACGCCCCTTTCCGACATTTACGATCTTATGCTGGCGCGCGAGGCGGGAGAGTGGCAAAAGGTTACAAGCATTGGAAAGCAGCTTAACCTGTCTCTCTATTTTGTGGATAAGACGTTTACCGAAGCGATGAGTTGGGCTCATCAGGTGACGAAGGAAATGCGGCCGGACCGCACGAAGCCAGCGTGAGATTTTGCACTAACTGCCTAAGACGAATCCCATCCCCGGACAGTCAAGCCTCCCAGCTTAAGGGTACTCAGAAGTTCATTGCAGATCGCGTTTTCCACGGGGAAATAGCGGTTTGGACACGGACGTGATGACGCCCCGAGGGTGCGCAGAATCTTCGTTATCCTGGGCTGAATTTTCCTTCTGAAATATGAAAAACATTGCGAGCCGGGCTTTTCGGTCTGGTAGGATAATTTCATCCCGATTTAAGTCGTCGTTTCACAGCATATTAGTTTTATCGGTGTCCGCCGGAAACGGCCTTCGGCGTGCATTCAGCCTGATTGGAAGTGTATTTTTGTCGAACCTTCTCCGCAGTTCTCAAACTGCAGCTCACGGGGTTCAGCGCTTCTGCTGGCAAACTTGCCGGCGGGTCATCATTTTGAGGTGCCGGACATGGAAACTCAGGTTGCAGAACTCACGCTAGGCCTTCTTCCCGAAGAGCGCACGCGCTGGGGAAAATTCGTTCTCAGTTATGGCGTGCAATCGGTGGTATTGACGGTTTTTGTGATCGCGGCCATCGCCTATCCTGAAGTTCTTGTTCTGCCTGTGCACGATTACCATTTTGTGCGGCTGGTGGATACGCCTGTGCCGATTCCGCAGGAGCCGGCGCCGGTCAAGAACTTCCCCGCTCCGCAGCCGAAGATCGCGCAAGTAGTAACGCCGCGCCCGCAGGCGCTCCGTGTTCCCGTTGAACTGGTGGCGCACAAGACGGCTCCGGCGGCCGATATCCAGCCTCCGAAGGTGGCATTGACGGCAGAAAAAGAACAGTTGCCGGACGTGAAGCCGGTCATCCCGAAGCAGCTTGTAAAAACAAATGTTTTTGCCAACGGAAGTTCAGCTACGCCCACGATGGCGGCGGCTCCCGCGAAAGTCCAAACGGGCGGTTTTGGCGATCCGAACGGGGTGCCCGCGAAGGATAATCAGGGACGCGCCGTTACGATTGCGCAGGCGGGCGGTTTCGATATGCCGAATGGACCTGGCTCGGGGAATGGCACGGGCGGTGCCCACGGCGCGCGCGGAGTTATCGCGAGCGCGGGCTTCGGCAACGGAGTCGCCACGGGAGATAATTCGGGCAAAGTTTCCGCCTCGCGCGGGACGGTTCGGCAAGGTGGCTTCGGAGACGCGGATGTGGTCGCAAGCGGCCCGGCGAAGAAAGCGGCCGACCTCATCGTAAAGACCATCCCGGCCGAGATCACATTCAAGCCACGTCCGGTTTACACTGAAGAAGGCCGCCAGCTTAAGGTGGAGGGCGAGGTACTGCTCGATGTCGTCTTCACCTCGACGGGACAGATCAAAGTCATGAAAGTCGTACAGGGTCTGGGACATGGCCTCGATGAATCGGCGGTTCGCGCGGCCGAGAAGATTCAGTTCAAGCCGGCTTTGAAAGACGGGCATCCCGCCGATTTTCAGGCGGTGTTGCATATTGTTTTCCAACTTGCATCGTAGTTGACTCAAACACCAGGAATACAAAAAATGCGTCGCTCCCCCTTCGTTGCAATCGCTTTATCTTTTGTGTGCGCGCTGGTTTTCGCTGTGAGCTGCGCGACCGTGAGTTTTGCTCAAGCTCCGCCTCCGGCGCAGGAACCGCAGCTTTCGACGCGCGGCGCGGACGGGCAGCCGGTTTTGCCGGCCGCTGCCAGTCTCGACCAGGTCATTGACCGCTCGATCGAGCGGGAGCATTTTTTCCTGGCCCAGATGAAGCAGCTTCATCCCCTGGTGGAAACCTATCTGCAGAATCTGCGTCAAGACAAGGAACTGAACGCGCCGGTGCCGGTGAGCGACGTCTATTTCCTGGGCCGGCTGGATATGAGCAGCGGTGGGGCGGACGACCGGGCCTTCACCTCTCCGACAACAGCCGGGCTGGGCAAGCGGATGCTCAGCAAGCTGAGCAACGTCTACTCGATGAAGTTCCTCCCGCTCGGGTTTGCGCAGATGGTTATCCTCGACCAGGATTTTCAGCGCAAATATTACGATTTCACGTTTGTGCGCCGCGAGTTTCTGGGTGAAGTGCGCTGCGTGGTAATTGATGTGGCGCCCAAGAAAGACGCAGGGAACGGCCGCTTTCTCGGACGGATCTGGATTGAAGATCAGGACTACAACATCGTCCGTTTCAATGGAACCTACTATCCGCATCCGCGCGCGTCCTACTACTTGCACTTTGACAGCTGGCGGCAGAATCTTCGTCCTGGCATCTGGCTCCCTTCGCTGATCTATTCGGAAGAATCCGATCTGAAATACAAAATGGGGCAGACTTTGAACTACAAGGCGCAGACCCGGCTCTGGGGCTATAACCTGAAAGATTTGAGCCGCAACTCGGAATTCACCGAGATCACGGTCGAGGCGCCACAGGCGATACAGGATCAGAGCCAGAAGGCACAGGACGCATCGCCGATTGAAGCGCAGCGCGCATGGGAACGGCAGGCCGAATTTAACGTGCTGGACCGACTGCAACAGATCGGACTGCTTGCGCCCGAAGGTGAGTATTGATGACGACGCCGCTGGAATCGTTCACCATCGGGCACACCATCGTCATCAGCCGCGGCATGATTGACGTGCTGCCGGACGAAGCCGCGCTGGCCATGATTCTGACGCATGAGTTAGCCCACATCGCGCTCGGCCACCGCCTGAACACAAAACTGGCGTTCAACGACCGCATGTTCTTTCCCGATGAGCGCACGTTTGAACGCATGGACTTCGCCCGCGATCGCGGTGAGGAAGAGGCGGCCGACAAGAAAGCCGTCGAACTGCTGAACAACTCGCCCTACAAAGATAAGCTCAATAATGCCGGACTGTTCCTCAAGGCGGTGCAGGCCCGGGCGCCGCAACTGAAGAACCTGATTCGCGCACATCTTGGAGACAGCCTGTTGAATGGGGATGCGACCCGGATGTCGGCGTTGATGACGGCATCGCCGCAGTTCGATCCAACCAGGAAAGACCAGATCGCCGCGCTTCCTTTGGGAGGGCGCGTGAAGGTTAATCCGTGGAGCGATCAACTGGAACTGATCAAGACAAAACCAGTGGCGATCTCCGCGGCTGCCGAGAAGATGCCGTTCGAAGTCACGCCGTTCTTTCCATTCCTGACCCGGCTGGGCACCGACTCACCGGAAAAGACAACGCAGCCAGCACCGGAGAAAACGGCTGCAGCCGCTCCGTCAGGCAAATAGCGTACTGGTTCGAGGCAGGATTTTTCTTCGGAAGACCGACGGGGCGACCGTAGTCTTACGGTTAAGAATCGAGTTCCCGCTCAGTTACTGGGTTGCGGTCGACATGGCGTTGCTAACTTGCGAAAACACCTGGTTCGCGTTCGTGCCGATCAGGCGGACAGTGCCAATCACAATCACTAGGATAACAGCGAGCATCACAGCGTATTCAGCGACGTCCTGACCGCTTTCCTCAGCCCAAAGTTGACGGATTATCTTAATCACAGTCTCGTCTCCCGTCGACGGACACGCAAGGTATGCGGACCCCAAAAGCACGCTTCGCCGTCGTGTGTTTTAAAACTATCGTTAAATTCACTTTAGCCCCAATAGCACGGGGGTGACCCCGAATGGCACTTTCGTGCCATTTCGGGCCCGGAGGCGCCTCGCCCGTGATCCTAAACGATGGTTTTGATAGGCAACCCCTGGTTAACGGCGAAAAGCGCCAATTCCAGACGGGTCGAAACTCCCAGTTTGTCGAAGATATTGCTGAGGTGGTGCTTGACGGTATCCTCGCTGATCTTGAAATACTCGGCGATTTCCCGGTTGGCATAGCCCGCAACCACAGCCGAAACAATTTCCAGTTCGCGGGGCGTCAAGCCAAATTTCTTCTGCTTGGTTTCCTCGTTCGTGGTCTGCATGAGGTTGCGCAGGTACTGAACGAGGTTGGAAACGCAGTCTCGTCCTACCCAGTACTCGCCGCCCATAACGGCGTGAATCGCCTTGAGCAGGAGCTGGGTCGCCGAATCCTTCAGGACAATGCCACGCGCTCCCAACTGCAGGGCTTCGACAATCTGCTTCTTCTCGACGGCCGCAGTGAGCAGGATGATGCGGACCATGCCCGCAGCGCCGGCGCGCGCACTCATGTCTCGGATTGCATCGAGGCCAGTGTGGTGCGGCATGGCGAGATCGAGCAGAAGGACGTCGGGTTTGATCTCGGTGGCCAGCTTAACCGCCTCGCGGCCATCGCAGGCCTCGCCGACCACCTTCATGTCGCCTTCCGATTCGAGCAGACGGCGCAGCCCGTCGCGGAAAATTGGATGGTCGTCGGCGATCACGATCCGAATGGAGCTCAGATGTTTATCCATGATTGCTCTTTCTTGCCGGTGGAATACGAATCTCCAGCCGGGCACCGTGCCCGGGATTCGATTCTATCGTGAGTTCGCCTGCAAGCAAGCGCACTCTTTCCCGGATTACGGCCGGTCCCTTCCCCGAGGTATCCAATTCGGTCTGCGACATGGTTCCTGAAAACGGGAACCCGCGCCCATCGTCCTCCACGGTCAACTGCAGTTTGTCCGACCTTTGTCCCAGGCGCACCAGCACGTTGCGGGCGCCACTGTGTTTGCGAACGTTCACGAGGCTCTCCTGCACAATGCGGGCCAGTTCGCGGCACACCTTCTGCGGGAGATCGATACGCTCCAACTCGCTGACGAATTGCGCGGAAACTCCCGTCTCGCGCCGGAATCGCTCCACCATATCGGTGATAAAGCCGAGGAGGCGATCAGCGTTGACCTCGAAAGATTTCATCTCCTGCATGAGTTCGCGCAGCTTCAGCACTTCTTCGCGAAGCAACTTCTGAATTCGGCCCAGTTCCGCATTGACGACCGGGGCCTGGGTTCCCGACTGGCGGCGGAGCACATCGAGCTGCATTTCGACCGCGATCAGGGATTGGATGGCGCCGTCATGCAATTCGCGCGCAAAACGAGCCCGCTCTACCGCGCCCGCCCGCTCCCGCAGACGCCGTACCAGGTAAACGTTATAGATTGCGGGCCCGACCTGTTGGGCAAATTCCTGGAGAAAGCGCAGCTCTTCTTCCGGCACGCCCATCAGTTGCGGATCGAACAAGAATACCCGGCCCGACCACTCTTCCCCGAATACCAGGGCGACGGTAGCCACGGCCTCAAACGTCTGGACCTGGGCCAGGGCATCAAGAAAATTCGCGTTGACATCGCGCAACCGGTTTCCACTTCGGTCCAGCAGGACCGTGCTGAAGCCGGTGGGGGTCCGCACGGCGTAGATGGCCTCGGCCGCCGACTGAAAGAGATAAGCCGAGGCGCCTTCGGGTGCCGCCTCGCGCCAGCGGAGCGTATGGTTTCGGTCAGCGCCATCGATTTCGGCGAGAAACACCCGGTAGCTGTGGGCTTCCTGCGAGGCGCTCATGACGCGGCCAGCGCCGTAGATGCTCATGACCTCGCCGAGTATGTGCTGCATGGTGCCGGTCAGGCCCTCCTCCACGCGGGTGGAACTCAAGACGCGGGTGATGACCGCACGCTCCGCCCTGATTTTTTTCTGGTTCTGCGCCATATAGCCGAGCAGGAAGCCCAGCACTAACAGATAGACCGAACTCAGCACGAGCTGTTGGGTGTTGAATTCCTGCACGCTTACGCCCAAGGGCGGGAAGTGAGCCCTCACCAGCCAACGGTCGGCGACAGACTGGAGCCCGGCATGCATGGCGAAGGACTCAATCCACAGAAGCACAACTGCAGACAGGGCTGTGGCCACGGTTTCCCACAACCCCCAGCGGTACGCGGCCTCGGCCATCACGAAAACGAAGAAGAGGAAGAACTGTCCGCGTTGCGCCGGAGCGAACACTGAAATCAGGACGGGCCATATGATATCGGCTGAGTGCACGACCACGCGGAAAGCGCGGGTTGACCGCGGACGCACCCGCACCAGCAACATGACCACTACAGCATGGGCCAGATAGATGGTGAGGAGCCAATAGAGGCCGCGGGAGTAGGCTCCGCGCACCGGCTCCATGACCATGGTGACGAGGGCGGCAACGGTCAGGGCGACGCGGGCGGTGGCCAGCCAACGTTCGGTGCGGCGGATCTCACCCGCGCTCAGGGGGGCGCGGAAGCGCCATAAATCACGATTTCGACGGAGGATCCAGGACACAGTGTTCAGTTAGTTTGCGTAACCCAAAAGCTGATTTTACGAAGTATCTCATCTTACGCGCTCGCGCTTTGTCGCGCTCGCGAATCGGGAAATTTATGAAGATCGAAAACTAAGAGCCATGGCCGTGACCCTACCGGAATTTCGGGTGAATCAGCATATTACTCTCGTAATCTGCCCCCGCCCCGGCACCGCCCTAGAATGGAGCGGGGTACTTTTTGGCGGGACGCAAGAAATTCTGGGCCTCGATGCTGATCGCGCTGCCGCTGGCACAGGTAGCGGCTTCTTTCTTGATGAAGAGAGGCACGCCCCTCACGATCGTCAGCGACGCGGTCCAGGGCCTGCTGCTGGTGGTGGCTACCGCCGCCTTCGTTACCACCACGATTCACTTCCGCTCCAATACATTTCACACCCGCCTCTTCTGGATTCTGATGAGCACGGGTATGTTCTTCTGGCTCGCCTACCAGGGAATGTGGAATTATTTCGAAGTCATCAAGCGCGTGGATGTACCCGATCCTTTTCTGGGAGACATCGTCCTTTTCCTGCACCTGGTGCCGATGATCGCCGCGTTGGCGGTGATGCCTCACCTCAAAGGCGATGAGCGCGACGAGCGCAGCCGCCGGCTCGATTTTGCGCTGCTGCTCACGTGGTGGCTTTTTGTCTACGTGTACCTGGTAATCCCGTGGCAGACGGTGCTGGTCGACGAGGCGATCTATAGCAACAACTTCAATTTCGGGTACCTGACAGAAAAAATCGTGCTATTGGTGTCTCTGGCCGTACTGGCCTATTCGGCGCAGGGAGGATGGCGACACCTTTACGGCCAGTTATTGGGCGCAAGCGCGCTTTACGCTTCCAGTTCCTACGTTGCCAACTGGGCGATCGGGCACAAGACGTATTACAGCGGCAGCATTTACGACATCCCGCTGACGGTTTCGATCGCCTGGATGGCGGCGGCTCCCGTGCTCGCGACGCATTACGATCTGTCGCATGACAAGCCTCCCAAGCCGATGCTGGGCATTTGGATTACGCGCGTGAGCATGCTGGCGCTGTTTACTCTGCCGTGGGCCGCGTTGCACGCGGAACTGGATGCAACCATGCCCGGTCCGGTAAGAACATTTCGCATCATCGTCAGCCTGCTCGCGATGGTCGTGATGGGCATCATGGTGTTCTGGAGGCAGCGTCTGCTGGGCGCCGAGCTGGCAGCATTGCAGGCGCAGCTGATTCAATCGGAAAAGATGGCGTCGCTCGGCCAGTTGGTCGGCGGAGCCGCACACGAGATCAACAACCCGCTCACGGCCATGCTGGGATATTCCGATTTGCTCAACGCGTCCGAGCTGGCGGCTCAGGAAAAGCGGGAGGCGTCGAACATCAGCGAACAGGTGCGGCGCACGAAGACGCTGGTAGCAAGCCTTTTAACATTTGCCCGGCAGACACCGGCGAACCTCTCGGCAGTGGACGCCAATTCTGTTCTGCAAACCGCCTTGCGCCTGGTCGCGTCGCCCCAGGATGCGCCCACCGTCGCGATGAACCTGGATCTGGCCACTTCGATGCCGCGCGTCCTCGCGGATTCCAATCAGTTTTTGCATGTTTGCTTGCATCTGGCCGGACAGATCGCGAGCCAAAGCGATTTCGGGATACTGTCTCCTCTGTGCGTGCGCACGCGCCAGGAGGGAAACTCGATCGTGATCGACTTCTATACCGGTCCCTCGTTACAACCACCCCGGTG
>JBEKOW010000280.1:0-6063 GCA_049521375.1 Terriglobales bacterium | reverse complement strand
GCCGAGCATCACCGCACCGGCGACAAGTGGTGCATCTATCCCATGTACGATTACGCGCATGGCCAGTCCGATTCCATCGAGCAGGTCACGCACTCCATGTGTACGCTCGAGTTCGAGGACCATCGTCCGCTCTACATCTGGTTCATTCAGCAGCTCGGAATTTTTCCCTCCATGCAGTACGAGTTCGATCGACTCAGCCTCACCTACACATTGCTGAGCAAGCGAAAGTTGCTGAAGCTGGTGCAGGAAAAGCTCGTCAACGGATGGGACGATCCCCGTATGCCCACGCTCTCCGGCATTCGCCGCCGAGGCTACACTCCCGAAGCCTTCGTGCGGGAAGACCTCAACAAGCGCGCCCCGCGCGTAATGGCCGTCCTGCGCCCGCTCAAAGTTGTGATTGATAACTATCCCGACGGCCAGGTGGAAGAAGTCGAAGCGGTGAACAATCCCGAAGACGAAAGCGCCGGCAAGCGCAAAGTTCCGTTCTCAAAAGTGATCTACATCGAGCAGGACGATTTCCGTGAAGAGCCGCCGAAGAAGTATTACCGGCTCTCTCCCGGCGTGGAGGTCCGCCTCCGCTACGCCTACTTCATCACCGCGAAAAGCGTGGTCAAGAATGACCAGGGAGAAGTCATCGAGGTCCACTGCACCTACGACCCGGCAACCACCGGGGGTAACGCTCCCGACGGACGCAAGGTGAAGTCCACCATCCACTGGGTTTCGGCCCGGCATGCCGTCGATGCCGAGGTCCGCATCTACGACAAGCTCTTCACCAGGCCCGATCCCAACGATGTCCCCGAAGGCCAGGAGTTCACCGCCAACCTCGATCCCAATTCACTCGAAGTAATCCCCAGCGCGAAACTGGAACCCTCGCTAGCCAACGCCCCGGTGGAAGCCCGTTACCAGTTCGAGCGCCTCGGCTATTTCTGCGTAGACCCGGATTCGAAACCCGGCCACCCGGTATTCAACCGCACGGTAGCGCTAAAAGACACCTGGGCAAAAATAGAAAAACGCGCGGGTTGAGTCGCCACCCTGTGTAATCGAGTTGAGTCATCGAGGTGAGTCATCCTTCCGCGGAGTCGAAGGACCCCTGCCCGAAGAAAAATTTAGCCTCGCAGATGAGTTTCGGAGCATCTTCGCGCCCCTCCCGCCTCAAAACAAAACGGCCGGGAAGGCTCCCAGCCGTCTAAGTCATGAATGCAGCGCCCAGCTATTTCTTCAAAGTCCGAATCCACTTCACCAGATCGCTGATCTGATCCTTCGAAAGCTTGCCATCGTACGCCGGCATCTTTCCTTTGCCCTTGGTGATGATGTCGGTAAGTTCCGCATCCGACTGCTTCTGCACATCGGCCGAAGAAAAGTCGCGGATCTTCATATTCTTACCCATGACCGTGTCGCCGGCCCCAGTCGCTCCGTGGCACATCGCGCACTTCGCCTTGTAGTCGGCGGCGGCATCTGCAAAGGTGTAGGTCGTAGCCATTAGCGCCAGCGCCACTAACGCCATGGTCGCTCTAAGAATCGTCTTCATCGTTTCATTCTCCTATGAGTAAGTGATTAGCGCCCTTAGGGGCGCGGCTACCCGTGCACCAGAATGCCGACGACGGCGAAATTACCCGTTCTGGGAGCAATAATTCCAATGCAAAGGTTTGCGGCAGTGACGATATCACAATTCCGCCGCTTTACCCATCCCTTTCCGCAAGGCATCGGGAGGAAACACCTTCACAGTCATAGCCCTGGGGAGGTCCGCTGCCGGAGAACTTTGATCCCCATCCTCCATTCTGGTTCCAAAAGACAGCTCGACCGTTGCTTGGAATCGCTCCGCCATTCCAACCCTCCTCGGTGCCAAAAACCCAAACGCGGGGTGATATCCCGCACCTTACTCAGCTCTCCTCGGTGTTGCGAAGTGCAACACTGCATGTTAATCAACATAATTTCATACGCTTAGGCAACGCGCATCACACCCTCCACTTTGGCCCCTCCAATGCCCTACACCTAGCGAAGTCTGTGCGTGGAGCGTGTGTCTTGGAACCGACATTAGTCGTAGTCGGGCTCAATCACCGGACGGCCGGTGTGGAAGTTCGCGAACGCTTCTGGATGAGTGGATGCCGGCAGGCTCAAGTCCTCTCCATGTTGGCGCAAGGAGAAGGTATCGAAGAAGTATTCGTCTTCTCCACTTGTAATCGCACCGAATTCGTCGTCTGGGGTGATCCGACTTTAGCCGTCAATTCCATCCTCCGGCTCATGACCGCCGAATACGATCTCAAACTCCAGGAATGGAATGCTTTTTACCGCCTGCTCGACGAACAGGCTCTAGCCCACGCCTTCCGTGTGAGTTGCGGACTCGACTCCATGTGCATCGGCGAAGATCACATCGCCCGCCAGGTCAGCGTTGCCTGGCAACACGCCCGCAACGCCGGAAGCACGGGCCGGTTTCTCGACACCATCCTGCGCCAATCCCTCTACGTCCGCCGGCGCGTTCGCAAGGAAACCCCCATCGGTTCCCACTTCATCTCCGCCCCCTATGCCGCCGTTCAACTGGCGGACCAGATCTTCGGTTCTATCGTCCAGAAGAATATCGTCCTCCTGGGTGCTGGCCAGATGATCCGCACCACCCTGCAAGCCCTGCTGTCACGGGGCGCCCAATCGGTTTCCGTCATCAACCGCACCGACAGCGCTGCTCAGAAATTGGTGCGCGGAGCAACCGCCCAGGCCTCCTCATTTCAGGCCATTCCTTTCGAGGATCGCTGGCAGCACATGGCGAAAGCCGATTTCATAATCACCGCTACCGCGGCCTCGCGATTTATCGTCACCGCCGACGACATGAAGCGCATCGCGATCGAGCGCAAGGGCCGCAAACTCGTCCTCGTCGATCTCGCTCTCCCGCGCAACATCGACCCCGCCCTCCGTGAGTTTGAAGGCGTTCTGCTCTACGATCTCGAAGACCTCGAGCGCGCCGTCGAGCCCCGTTTCGATAACCGCGCCGGAAGGGAAGAAGCCGAAAAAATCGTGCAAGCCGAAGTGCAAGGATTCAGAAAACGTCTGACTGCGGGAGGTCCTGGCCCCGAAGTAACGGCACTGCGCCAGCGCCTCGATGAAATCTGCCGCCAGGAATTGGACTCCTTCCGCCTCGAGCAAGGTCCCTTCCCCAAAGAGCAGGATCGCCTGATCGCCACGCTGGGAGCCCGCATCACCCACAAAATCGCCGGAACCCTCGCCCGGGAACTGAAGACTCCGAAAGATCCCCGCCCCTCCCGCCGCATGAGCGCGGGCCTCTAGAATCAGACTCTGGGCTTTAGGCTCTAGCCTTTAGGCTCTAGCAGGCTTTTGCATCCCGGTGTTGTCTCCCCCTTCTCTCTTGCTTTGACTCCCAATTTAATCTCATGAAGATCACGTGACCAACATCACTTCCGGATTCCAATCGAGAACAGTAGGCTGCACTCAGGTGGATCTTTGGGCGGCACTTATCACGATCTCGAAGTGTGGCAAGCAGCAATGGATCTTGTCATGAAGATCTACACCGCAACCCGAACTTTTCCCTCGGATGAACGCTACGGCCTTACTAGCCAAGTCCGCCGGGCCGCCGTTTCCGTAGCCAGCAACATTGCTGAAGGAAAAGGTAGGATTTCGGACAAAGAACTGATCCAGTTTCTGAGCCGGGCCCGCGGCTCTCTCTATGAAGTCCAGACCCAACTACAAGTCGCGGCGATGCTCGCCTACCTCGCCGATTCCGAGAAGTTGAACCTGTTCAAATCCAGCGACAGAGTAGGGTGCCTGCTAAATGGGCTGATAAGGTCCCTGCGAGGCCCCCGGGAATAAACCAAAAACGTTGAGAGCCGGAAGCCGAGAGCCGGAAGCCGAGAGCCAAAAGCTAAAAGCCGAGAGCCCTCCCTACCAGTTCAATTTCAACGCAAACTGAAACTGCCGCGGATCATACGCCGCCGTAGCCTGCCCGGCATTGCTCAGCAGCGGACTCACCGCCGCCACGTTATACACATTCGCAATGTTAAACATGTCCGAGATCAGATCCATGCTGAACCGCTCGCCAAAGTTCACCCGCTTCGAGATCCGTATGTCATTGAACAAGTTCCACGGCGTCGTTCCGGCGTTGCGCCCCAGGTTCCCATCGAGCGATGCCAGTGTTCCCGTGAAGTTTCCTCCTTCCGATGTGGGGAGGAAGCAAGGCTCCTGGAACAAGCCAGTCGGAGAGAACTTCGAAGGCACCGCCGGATACCCGCAGCCGTTGGTCGACGTTCCCACGGGCACAACGTTCGGACGTCCCGTCAGCGACGATAGCTGGAAGTTGTCGTCGCCGCTGGTAATGACGTTGAAGGGACGCCCCGCCCCAAACTCGATCAGCGGAGCGAACGTCCAGTTGCTGAAGAATTTGCTCGCAAAGCCCGACCCGCCCAGCTTCCCGCTCTGGTAAACGCCGTTGAACACGAAGCGATGCCGCTGGTCAAACAGCGACGTCGAGCGGTCCGCCCTCGGGTAATAACTGTCCTCTGGAGTCAGTGTCGACTGCAAGTCCGTCGAGTCGTCAATCGCGTGCGACCACGTGTACGACGCCTGGAACTCGTAGTGGTTGCCAAACCGCTTCCGCAAATTGGCCGTCAACCCGTGATAGTCGGAAGTCCCGTTCGAATAGTTGGCATCCATATCGCCGAACGGCACGCAGCCCGAATAGCTCGCCGGATCGCAATTGGCATTGAATCCCTGGCTGGCCAAACTCGTTTCGATGCTTTGCGCCAGCCCCACGCATGAGCCTGCCCCGATCGCGTTATAAAACGCCGCGAACGACGGGTTGAGCCCGCCCGGGCGGAAGAAATTCATCAGCGGAGCGCTCACCCACGGCCCCGCAGGCCCCACTCCGCACGGCACATTGCCCGTACCCACGGTGAACGGGCTGCTCGACACTTGCCCCGCCGCCTGAGCCGCCAGGTAGTTATCCACCAGCAAATCGCCGCGCACTGTATTCGCATTGATGGGCCGGTTCAGATGCCGCCCGCCATTAAAGTTGTACGCCAGGCTGAACGCATAGCCCGATCCCAGATCGCGCTCCACGGTCAGGTTCACCTGCTGCGAGTACGCATACACAAAATTCTTTCCCTGCGGATATCCAAACGGCTGGAAGGCTAGCGGCAGGAACGTCGCCGGGTTCAGATAATTCTGGTTGAGGAAGATGGAATTTGCCGGCGATGCCACGCCGCAAGTCGGATCTCCAGTCGCGCACGAAAACCGCTGCTGGTTCGGCGAGTAGTTCAGCAAGCCCAGCGCAGCCGTGGTGGTCGCGGGCGAACAGGGCGAAGCCGGAGAGCCATTCGCCGCCGGTATCAGCCCTTGAAAGATCGAAACCGCATTCAGGTTCCCTGGGTTCCCGGCTCCCCCGCACGGAGCTCCCGGCGCAAATGCCAATTGTCCGCTCGACGAACCATCCGACGCGTCTCCCAGGAAGTACAACCCGAGCAAAGGATGGTCGTAGAAAATTCCGTAAGAGGCTCGCACCACCGTCTTGCCATCCCCATGCGGATCCCACGCGAGTCCAATGCGCGGCTGAAAATTGTTCTTGTCCGTCTTGATTCCCTTCTGCAAGCCCAGCAGGTTGTATGCGGATGCCGCCAATCCCTGCGGCGGCGTGAACTTCGGCGCAATCTCCACGTCATAGCGCACGCCGTAATTCACCGTCAGGTTGTGCCGCGCGTGCCAGCTATCCTGCCAGAACACCCCGATCGGAATGTTGGTGAAACTATCCATCGGACTGCCCAGCCCCTGAATAAAATCCTGCGGAGCCCCGAACCCGTAAGCTTGCACTGAACTCAGCCCAGGCAATTGCGGCGCGCCGGGAATGCTGGAAAGCACGGTATAGAGCGGGGTCGGCAAGGCCTGGTCCGCAGTCACCGAGCCGAAATCATAGACCCCCCCGTAGTTAACCGTGAAGGTTGCCGTCAGTGGCAGGTAATTGAAATCGCCGCCGAACTTCGTGTCGTGCCGGCCCTTCGTCCACGCGAAATTATCCATGAACTGGTATCGCTTCTCGACCCGCCGGATGTACGAATACGGCTCGCG
>JBEKOW010000279.1:0-5741 GCA_049521375.1 Terriglobales bacterium | reverse complement strand
ATGGCGCGGGTTACGAGTTCTTTTCCGGTGCCGCTTTCTCCGGTGACCAGAACGGTGGCGTCGGTGGGGGCTACGGTCTCAATGGCGTGAAACACCTTCTGCATGGCCTCGCTTTCGCCGATGATGTCCTCGGGGCGAGCGACTTCGGCGACGGTCTCGCGAAGGCGGACGTTCTCCTCTTCGGTACGTTTATGGGCGAGCGCCTTCTTCACCAGGTGCGCGATTTCGTCGGGGTCGAGCGGCTTGGTGACGTAGTCATACGCGCCATTCTTGAGGGCGGTGACGGCGGTCTCGACCGAGGCGTACCCGGTCATCATGATGACGATGAGGTTGGGATCGATCTCGTGCATGCGACGCTGCAGTTCGATGCCGTCGGTGCCGCGCATTTTGATGTCGCAGAGCGCGGCATCCCACTTTTTTTCGGCCATCCTGGTCAAAGCGCCGTTGGCGTCTTCGGCGGTGCCGACTTCGTATCCTTCTTCGTGAAACCACTTGGCCAGGGAATCGCGTACGCTGAGTTCGTCGTCCACGATCAGTAGTTTTGCTGGTTGCGTCAAGGTAATCACCTCTTTGTTTCTGCGCCCGCAAGAACGGGTTCGGGCACAGGGGCAGAGTTATTGGGTACGGGTAGCGTGATGGTGAAGGTCGTTCCTTTACCGACCTCGGAATCGACGGAAATCCTGCCGCTATGGCGCTCCACGATGCCACGGCTGACGGCCAGGCCAAGCCCGGTTCCGTGGCCATTTTCTTTGGTTGTGACGAAGGGCTCGAAAATCCTGGGCAAAACTTCTGGAGGGATTCCCGAACCGTCGTCGCGAATGGTGAGGATGACAAGGCTAGCGTCATCCGACAAACGGGAGTCGATCCACAGGTTGCCGCCTTTCGGCATGGCATCGGCGGCATTCACGACGACGGCCAGCAGAACCTGCTCGATCTGGGATGGATCGCAGAGCAGGCGGGGCAGGCCGTTGGCCAGGGTGCAATGCAGATCGATGGCGGCAATCTTAAAGTTGGGCCGGACCAGCATCGTGCACTGTTCGACCACGTGGTTGATGTCGACGGGCTGAACATTCATGGGCGACTGGCGCGAGAAGCTGAGGAGATTTTTCACCAGCTCGCCGCAGCGCCGGCTCTCCGATGAGATGAGGTCAAGACACTGCTGCGCCTCCTGCTTTTTCTCGTGGCCGACGGTGTCGTTATCGACCCATTTTTTGATCAGCTTGGAATAGGTGAGAATGCCCGAAAGCGGGTTGTTGATCTCATGGGCAACGACGGCTGCCATCTTGCCCACCGAAGCCATGGTCTCAACGTGCAGCACTTCATCGTGGGCGCGGCGGAGTTCGCTGGTTTTCTGCTCGACGCGCTCCTCCAGCGTATGCCCCCAGGCGACGAGTTGCTCGTTGGCACTCTGCAGTTGCAGGCTCATGAGGTTGAACGACTCGGCAAGATCGCCGATTTCATCCCTGGAGTGGAGTTCGATCTGGTGACCGAGCGCGCCCGCGCTCAGCTTGGCGGTTGCGGCGTGTAACTCTTTCAGAGGATGGTCGACCACGCGGCGAATGAAAATCCAACTCAGGAACGTAATCGCCGCCATAGCCAGCGCGTCGCACGCGAGCAGTCTCCATGAGCCTTCGGCCAGTTGCTGGTCGGTGTGAGCGAGGGAGAGATGGGTGTCGAGCACTCCTAATATCTGCTGGCTGGCCGGATGCGCGTGGCATTCCGCGTTCGAGCAGTCAGGTTGATTTTCAATCGGGCTCACGATGGCGAGGACGCGCTGTCCCTGGGCGCGGTAGACGCGGAAACGGTCGGGACGATTCAGGTGGGTCAGGGTCTGCTGGTGGGCATGACAGCCATAGCAGGCTTCCGCATCTTTATCGACGGCGCGGTCGATCTCCGAAGCATCGGAGGAGTAGCTGATGTTGCCTTGCCGGTCGAAGACGCGAACTCGAACCACTCCCGGCTCGCTGGCCATGGCGGAAATGGCATGATGCAGACCATCGCGGTCGTTGCGGAGCATGTAGTCCGAGGTATTGCGGCGGATGATGTCGCTGATGCGCTCGGCGCTGAGCAGGGTCGCGGCCTCCAGATGCTGGCGCTGCAGGCGAATGGTCAAATAGCCAAGCAGGGCAAAAATCACCATCATGGCGCCCAGCAGCAAAACGATCAGCTTGGTTCCGAGGCCGCAGCGAACGCGGTCGAGCAAACTGATGGCCGGTTTTTTCTCAGTCTCCCGCATGGCTCAACACCGGTGTCGCTTCCGCGGAGCGGACACGCGGGTGTACCACCGCATGCTTTTCTTCTTCGCCAAAAATCGGCAGATACCTGGCCGCAACTCCGAAGAGCGCGAAGCCAACGGCGATAATCATCAGCGTGATCGAGAACTCGGTCCACTTCGGCACGTAGTGATGCCCGACGTAGGTTTCAAAGCCGATGAGCGCGATGTTGAGGCGGTTGGTGATGAACCCCAGCACGGTGGAGATGGAAGCCAGGTACAAAAGCTGCGGCGAGACTCGAACCTTCTTGAAACTGAGCATGGTGATCGGGATGACGAAGGTCAGAGTCAATTCGATCCAGAGAAAGTAAGCTTCGTAGCTGGGCTTGAAAATCTCTCTCAGCAAGCCACGGTGAAAGTAATCTTCAAAGCGCAGCAGCAGATTGACCCAGAGCGCGACCAGCAGCGCGCCGCCCAGGGTGACGAGCACAGGAAGCTCAAGCTGGCGGCCGAAGGCCTTGGCGCTCTGCGTGGATTCGAAGATGGTCATGGCCAGGCCCACCGCAACCGCCGATCCAAAGAAGAAGAAGGGCAGCGCCGGCGTGTACCAGAACGGGTGCAGTTTGCTGGGCATGATCAGGTACAACGATCCCAGGGAACTCTGGTGGAGGGTGGAGAGCAGGATGCCGCCTACGATCAGTACGGGGTATATCTTCTGAATCCACTTGATCGGAGTCTTCCAGTTCAGCCTTTCGAAGACGTTGGGCAGGAATTCGAAGAACAGGACCGTCGTGTACGTCATCACGCAGAAGCCAACTTCGAACATGACGGAGTGCGGGTTGCGGTAGATGATCTGGTGCCAGATGAACCATGGGCGGCCGAGATCAAACATCAGTCCCACAATAAAAAGGAGGTATCCCAGGAACGCAGTGAGTACGGCAGGGCGGACAACGGCGTGCAGGCGTTCGACATTGAACAGGTAGACAGCGCCGACCATGCAGAAGCCGCCGGCCGCGAGCATTACGCCGCACAGGCAATCGAAGCCGATCCAGAGGCCCCATGGGAACTGGTCCGTCATGTTGGAAACCGCGCCCAGCCCGCGAAAATAGCGCACAAACGACGAGTACAGCCCCAGGACCATGATGACGATGAAAATTACTCTCCAAAGAGTCAGCTTGAATTTCATTTCGCGCTCCCATTTTTCTCTTGTGCTTCGGCCAGAGCTACTTCATCGCGGCGATGCGAGACCCAGTAAATGCCGCCCAATACCATCGTCCAAAGGGGGATGAAATCGGGAATTCTCTCCATTACGCGGCCGGTGTATTCGGGCATCGGAGTGTCGCCAATTCTTGCGGAAGCCGGATAGCCGTAGTCTTCGACATTGGCGGACGAAATAAGAAGGACGGAGGTGCCGCCGACTTCTTCGAGGCCGTAAATATGAGGCCGGTAGTTGGAGGGGTTTTGCTGGATGCGCTGCTTGGCCTCATTAATAAGGGCTTCGCGCTCGCCGAACCTGGTCGCGCCTGTCGGACAGATTTCAGCGCAGGCGGTGGGCTTGCCTGCAACCACGCGGTCGGGGCACATGATGCACTTACGAACCCGCGGATTCAGCGCCTGCCATTCATACCGGGGCTGGCTGAACGGGCACGCCACCATGCAGTAGCGGCAGCCAATGCACTTCCAAACGTCGTAGACGACGGGACCTTCGGCGGTCTTATGGAGGGCGCCCACGGGACACACCGAAGCGCAGGCGGGCTTCTGGCAATGCATGCAGAGGCGGCGCATGAACTTGTCGTCCTTGGTGAGAACGACGGTATATTTGTGAGCCGATTGCACCGACTCAGCGGCTACCGCGTCATCGTAGGGAAGGTGGTTCTGCTGCGCACAGGCGCCTTCGCACTGCTTGCAGCCAATGCACATGGTGGCGTCATACAGAATGGCCTTGCTCATAAGGTGGTCTCCGGGCCACTCCGGGACAGGACGTCCGCACGCCGGGCATGAAGTTGGCGGATGTGAAGGCTGTGGCGAAGTGGCAGGCAAAATCCGGCACGGTTAGCGGCCGGGTTTGAGTGCCAGACTTTCTCGTGCCAAAGGTTCTGACTTCAAACAAGGGTCCGGGTTCCACGCAAATGGCAGAACCCGGGCTGGCTGTTCCGTATGCCAAAGCGGATGCGGCGAGGCGCTCAGCCAGTTTCGGGGAGCAGCCGGCGGTAATACCAACAAGTCCATTTGCACAGGACCCCGGCATACGCGCACCTCCGCGGTTTTCCGCCGCCGTCGGGGGGAACTCGGCGGGCGCGAAAACCAAAGCAGAACAGCCGATCCCTGACTATTTCAGGCCCTTGAGGTAGGTCGCGATCGCTTTCACGTCGTCAGCGGCCAAACCCTTGACCCCAGCCGGGTGCTTTGCGGTTTCGGCAACGCCCTTGGTAACGTCGGCTTCGGACTTGCCGATAAGGCTCGGGGCCTTCATCGCGGGTTTGCCAGCTGCGTCCGCGCCGTGGCAGGCAGAGCACTTCGCTTTGTAGAGAGCGGCGCCGTCTTCGGCCCAGGAGAGACTCGGAATAAGAATGAACAGGCAGACCGCGATCGTCAGTACAAGCGCCGCGATTTTTGTAGTTTTCATGATTACGTTTCCTCTCGAATAAGTAAGTTGGCGGGGGGAGGGGGCGGTGGCCAAAGTAACGTGTTGCCATTTTCACCACCACCGCGACCGAATGAATCACGTTGTAGCGATTCACCGCGCTTCCTGCCGCGCTGATGTGAGTTTCAACAATGAGGAGAAATGCTGCGGTGACGCGGGTCACTTTTGAGGGTGACTAAAAAACAAGAATGGTGGTTATGGCGCACGGATGAAACCATTGCAGGCAGAGACGTTGCGCGGAACGAGGCCTGGCAGCCTGGTGAAAAAGTCATCCGCGGAGGGGAAAGAAGAAAAGTCGGGATAGAGCCTGGCGCATTCAGACGACTTACGTTACCCTTGCGGCCCGCGTAAGTCCTGTTTAGAGCGAGTCGGATTTTAGCCCGGTGGTCGTTTCTGTTCACCAAGTTATATTTTTCAGCAAACTGCTCAGCCTTGACATCCGAAGGGAGCAGGATACACGGCGTTCAGTCCGGAGTCACCGTCCGGAACGGTATCGAATCCCTTTTCGACATGCCACTAGTCCAGCACAGGGCGCGGGCAAAAGGGGATCGGAATCCCTTTCACGATCGCTCCGGGATTCCCCTCGACCAAGGCGTCCGCGTACTCCGCTCCCACAATCTGCGCCGCTACTTTTCTGGCCTCTGACAGTAGCGGAACGCGCCGCCGCGCGTCATGCCCGTCGCTCGCCAGAATGTGTACCGCCGAACGATCCAGCAGCCAGTGCGCGATGATCTCGGGACGCTCCCCCCAGAAACCGGTCAACGACGATGCCGTGACCTGCACCAGGCAGCCCTGCTCGGCATACTCCAGCACGCGCTGCGGACTCTGCTGCAGGATCGGGTTCCGCTCGGGATGCGTCAGGATCGGTGTCAGTCCGCAATCGCC
>JBEKOW010000278.1:0-5763 GCA_049521375.1 Terriglobales bacterium | reverse complement strand
TAGAGCCGGTTCAGACGCAATACTTTTTCGCGAATCTCAGGCCTTTGCCGGATCGCATACATGCGTGCCAGAGCGGAAACCCACTGGCCATAGGTGCAAGTTGGGGCATAGGCGCCGTCAGAGCCGGCGTGTTTCGGGTCATAGCTGTACCAGCCTCCAAGATCCTCCCCGGGCGCCGGTTTGCCGATCATCTGGCGGAACGGCTTCAGCAGGCTGTCTTCGTTCAATGACATGAGCAACTCGAGGTGATGGTCGAGTTGCTTCTCGTGGATTGCACTGTGGAGGTCGACGTCGCCGTAGCCGAATTCGTCCAGGACCCGCGCTTTGAGCACGGAGGATGCCCGCAAGTCGCGCGGGAGAGCAGCTCCTGCCAGGGAGACGGCTAGAGATTCGAGAAAAGTTCGTCGCGAAACTGAGCTCGTTGGCACAGGAGTGCTCCTCGGTTAACGATCGAGAAACTTATATTTTACTCGCACGTATGGGATCGACGAATGAAGCGTCCCTGAAATCACGCCTTCGCCGGAGAGCCGAGTTCCACATTTTCCGTCCCCGCATCTTCGCCGGAGAATTCCCACCCTTGCAAAGAACGAACGGGTGGGGCGGCCACGATGGCGAGACTGCTTGGGAAGAATATGGACTAGGGATAGCGTGGTCGGGATCGCGTGAGAGTCAAAATCCCCACCCTGTGTCTGCAAAAAACACAGACACTACTATGGGGCACCCTCGGCGGAGGGAGCCTTGTACTTCATATGTTTAGCGCGGTTTATACGTTCAATACATTAAGAATCGATCCGGCAAATCCGGACGTTGCCACGCTTGTGATTGTCTCTTCTCTAAAGTGCCCTCCACCCGGGAGCGCGGTGGCCCTTGGATGCTCCGGCCAAGTCGCCAGCCCGGAAAGTCGTGGCAATCAGGGCGCGAAGGCGTATTGGGGCCGAAGACGGCAATGGATTTCACATAGCCCACGGGCAGCACGGTTTATTTGAGTTCCGTAGCGGCGCGATCGATATCGGGTAAGTGGTTACAAAACCTAAAGATAAGAGCGACTATCCATGTTTAATCTGGATTTAGCGCGGCTCTTTCAGTGGTGCCATTTCCCGGTAACCAAATTGCTAAGTTACCAACGGACCCGTTTGACCTCCTCCCCAGTACAGAATTCTCGAACAGTCAGAATCACCTGTTGGATTCAATTTCCAGAGTTCCAAATTCCCAGGCTGAGGGTGGGTATGCAGTTTAAAGACATTTTCTGGATGGCCTGCGACTCTACCGAGAGTCTGCGGGCCGAGTACGGACCCTTTCACACGCGCGAGGAAGCCGAGGCGGAAGCCCGCAAACTTGGATTCAAGTATCTTCTTCGCTACGAGCACGTCTTGAACTCGAACGAAGAGATCGAAGAGGTGCGTTGCGTATTCATTGAATTGCAGAACCTGGCGAGCGCGCCCAAGCCGGGAGTGACTTTCCACACACGATGCGCGTCGTGCGGCCTGGCCGCTACTCATGAGCATCCGTGGCAGGCGGAAGTGTGGGCGGACATCCACGAATTCGAACATAGCCGGCACAAGGTGCGGCTCTTCGAGCATTCTCGCGCGGAAGGACTGCGCGAGACGGGCGGCTCGCGAGGCAATGCGGCATGAGGCGGATGTCAAATAGGAACAAATAGGCCGGGAGATTGGTCGCGAGGCGGGATGTTGATGGGGGCATCCAGATGGGCCAGTTCTCGGCACCGCACAGGACATTTTTGTCCCGACCGCGCCTTGGGGATGTTGCCCCTCCCTCTCGCGCGTCCATGCCCAAAAACAAGACCTGGTCGTACACAGAAAAGTTGACACACTTCCTTGGGTCTTAGGGAGGGGAACCCGGTTTTTTTGGAATGAAAGCGTAGGGTCACCCGCGATGGTCATTTCGCATGCCAAGCCACAACCTTGCGAATCGGGTCGAAACCGACACGATCTCCCAGCGCCACAGTCCCCAGCAACCCAGCCACACCAGTAGGTTGATTGGAGCTATTTTCCGGTATGTAGGCCACCCGCCTTCCCCAGGGCGTTCCACCCAGATAAGCATCCAGCAGTTGCGCCTTAGCAACCGGCATGTCTCCGCCCATGCTCACCCAAGTCTCCCTGCCAACCGTGTTGATGGCTGAACGGCAGTTTCGCACCCCACGCTGGAATAAGACAAGATTACTAGCGCCTGTATCGACCAGAATTCCAAGCGTATCCTGCTGAACCCGCAGAAGAACGATCGCGTAGGGGAGGCCCGGAGAGTAAGGCGTGGTGACGAACGAGGGATCAACGGGACCAAAGATCAGCTTCCTTGATTCGTAGTCAATCGTAAAAGGGGATTGGCCCAGCACGTCGAAGCCGACCATGGCGTCAACTCTGATTCCCAAAGCATCCCCGGCAAAGGACAGATCCTGCACGATCGCGGAAAGCTGGCCAATTTTCAACGGGCCAACTTCGACATCCGGCACAGTTACACGTTCCGTCGCCAGAGTCTTCGTCGGCACGTCCACGCGTGCGGGCCGCCCCTGTAGATCAAGCTTATGAGCGATTCGTGCATCCAACACGCTCGGAACGGCGCCGGTATCCACAAGTAAGTTCAGGTTCGTAAGTCCGCCGATAGACCCGTGAACCACAATTACATAGCCGCGATAGAGCTTGAAAGGTAGTTCGTCACGCCTTTTGAGGGCCAAGCCAATGGTTGATAACGAAGCCAAAGTCATTAGTGCGATCAGCATACTTATCCGCCGCATACCGCCTCCGGAGAACTGGCCGACGCCGGCGAGGCCAAACTGGGGGGTAGGTCCAGTCAGCCCATCCGGCGCCGCAAGCTCTTGAATGGAGTTAGCCGGATCGGGTCGACAGAATCCTTATTAGCCGCCGAGGTTTGAGCGATATTTCGCCGAGGGAACGCCGATGAGGGGAAAAATGGGGGTATACTCGGCCTGAAACTGGGGGTAGGAGTGGATCAAGAATTCAAATTGGGCCCCTGGGTAGTGCGCCCCACGCTGAACAGCTTGTCGCGCAATGGCGACAACATCCGGGTCGAACCGAAGGCGATGGAGGTGCTGGTCTGCCTGGTCCGCCATGGCGGCAACGTCGTCTCCAAAGACAGACTGATTAGTGACGTTTGGGTGGATACGCCGTTCGTTGGAGACGACGTCATCGTCCGCTGCATTTCTGATTTGCGCCGAGCCATGGAGGATGACGCGAAAGCTCCTCACATAATTGAGACCATCCCGAAGCGGGGCTACCGTTTGCTGGAGAAGGTTGAACTGCTAGATCCGATGCACTCGCCTGAACCCGGTCCGGTTATAAAGCAAACGGGAGGATTTTCTGGGCAGAAGAAAATCGATCCCTGGCACATACGGCAGTTGGTTCCGCACTTACTTGTTTTAATGCTGGTGGCCGGAGTTATCGGCGCTGTCTACGCATGGCGGCTCACCCATCCCCATATTTCAGTGAAGGAGACGGCGGCGTCAACGCCGATTCGTTCCTTGGCGGTGCTGCCTTTGGATAATCTTTCCGGGGATCCGGCGCAGGAGTATTTCGCCGACGGGATGACCGACGAAGTGATTACCATGCTGGCGAAAAATCTCCCCTTGCGGGTTATCTCTCGAACCTCAGTGATGCAGTATAAGCACGTGCACCGCCCGCTGCCGGAAATCGCGCGGGAACTTGGAGTGGACGGGGTTCTGGAGGGTTCCGTCGGGCGAACCGGAAACCGCGTGCACATGACGGCCCAGCTGATCTATGCCCCCAGCGACACTCATGTCTGGGCGGAGAACTTCGATCGCGATTGGAGCGATGTGGGAGCCCTGCAAAACGAATTGGCAGAAGCCATCGCCAAACAAGTGGGGGCCAAGACGTCTAGATCGGCCAGCCCGGAACGGCACATTAATCCTGAGGCCCACGATGCCTACCTGATGGGGCGTTACTACTGGAGTGAGGAACAGACAGAAAAGAGCCGCGGATTCTTTCAGAAAGCGATTGACCTCCAACCGGACTACGCCGCCGCGTGGAGCGGAATGGCCGATTCTTACTGGATGCCAGCGGTGGTATTTAATTCTCCCGCATCAGCGGTCATGCCTCAAGCCGAGAGGGCGGCCAGGAAGGCCTTGGAACTCGATGATCAGTCGGCTGAGGCGCACAACTCGATGGCCATGATCCAGCTTTTCTACCGGTGGAACTGGTCAGTAGCCGAGAGGGAGTCTGCGCGGGCGGTCGAACTGAATCCCAATCTGGCAGAAAGCCACTTCGTCCGTTCTTACGTGCTTCGGCCCATGAATCGCATGGATGAGGCATTGCAGGAAGAAAAGAAGGCGATGGAACTTGATCCGCTTTCCGAACCGGACGGGACGACTTTTGTACTCCTTCGAATGCGCAACTTCGACGCTGCGCTCAACGAGGCTCGCATACGAAGTGAAGCGCAGCCGAACAATGGCGGTCTCCATGAAGTTCTTTCTGAAGCATACTTCTTCAAAAGGATGGACAAAGAGTCAGAGGCGGAATCGGAACAGGCATTACAACTTGCGGGTGAAGAAACTCAGTTAGCCGAGCAGGTTGAAGTATACCGCCGTGGAGGCTTCCGAGCCGTGCTCGCGTGGCGAGTCGATTGGTTGAAAAGAAAGGCCGCCAAACAATACGTCTCACCCATGGTTTTCGCGGATACGTACGCGCAACTGGGGCGTAAAGAAGAGACAATCCGCTACCTGGAAGAAAGTTACCAGGAACGCGAACCTCACGTGGTGTATCTGCAAAGCGATCCAAACTTTGACTTTCTGTATGCCGACCCACACTACCGCGCGATCGTGAATAAGATGGGGCTATCCCCGACATATGGGCCCTAGCATCTGCGGCTTGACGCGTTTCCTTCAGGCAAACAAGGAAACACCGGCGCCGAAATAACGGGGGGATACTCAGCCGGGTGTCCAAGAGAATGCGGGTGCCCGACTCATTCGCGCACTTTTGCGCTTTGCGAATGACTGGGTTTCGTCAGGTTACTCGGCCGAAGTCTGAGGCGCGAGCGGTTCTTACCGTCCCGGGAGATTTGATCTCATTGTTGGCCGTACCCGCCGCAGAAGCCGCGTGCGCACCCGTTATTTATCCCACTTCCGGAAATCTTAAGGTACAAACGCGCGCCCGTTCAGGCTGGCTTACCGGGTGGTGGACGGGTTTGACTTGGAGACTACCCGGCCGGGGCACGATGCTTTAGTTTGGCGGCGGCTGCTTCGTCGAGCATCCAGAGCAAAGTTCCGTTTTGCGGTTGGACTCTTTGTGCGGGATAGCGCGGCGTGTTTTTTTCTTCGGTCCATTTGGCTTCGGGAGATTTGCCTTCGGAAGATTTGCCTTCCAGCACATCACTTATCATCTCCGCTTTATCGGGACCGCTCGCCAGGAACATTACTTCGGCGGCGTGGTTCAGGACCGGGAAGGTGAAGCTGATGCGGTGCGTCTTGAATTTCTCAACCCAGTTGGCAATCACGAGATGCGTCTGATCTTTTAATCCTTCGGAACCGGGGAACAGGGAAGCGGTGTGGCCGTCCGGGCCCATGCCCAGCAAGATCAGATCGAAGCGAGGGAACTGGCCGGGCTTCAGCTCGAAGAAAGTCCTTAGCTGGACCTCATAGTCGGCGGCAGCGGCAGCGGCGTCGGGATTTTCAGCTTGCACGCGGAAGACGTTGGAGGATGGGATCGAGATTTTGGAGAGCATGGTCTCATTCACCATGCGGTAGTTGCTTTCGGGATCAGTGGGCGGAACGTGGCG
>JBEKOW010000277.1:0-5979 GCA_049521375.1 Terriglobales bacterium | reverse complement strand
AACATCGAGGAATTCAGCGCGATCGCGTTCATCAGGTCGTCCTTGCCGACCATATCCACCAGAAACGACTGCCGTCCCGGAATATCGAACGCGTTCACGATCCCCAGCAGCGCCGACAAAACAAAAATGTGCCACACCTGCACCCGCCCGCTCAGCGTGAGCCATGCCAGCACGCCTGCAAGGATCATCGAAGCCGTCTGCGTGGCAATACACAAGCCACGCTTGCGCCACGCTCTGCATCCAAGTTCCGATCAGCGAAATCAGTTGGCCGCTGAAGAACAATTGAAAATTGCGGTGCCGCAGCGCCCGCATGGTCGTAGCGAATCGGGAGGCCGTCACATTCGGGTTTGTTGCTTCGCGAATCGGGAGGTTGGATGCTGAGGTCACTCTACTTAAAACCTTGGCACATCTTTGCAAGGACAGCAACTGGCGCGCGCGATATTCCTCAGCAGAGCGTAAAGCGCTGGGCTTTAGGCTCCAGGCTTTCGGAGTCAGGGCGCTCTGCCCCCCCTCGATTGGAAGTCGAGATAAACGGAGGCCAAGAGCCTCAAGCCGAATGCCTAGAGCCTAGGGCCGAAAGCCGGAAGCCCAAAGTTTACTTCCCACACACTTTTCCACAGGTGCCCAATGTCACTGACTTGCAACTTCCCGGCGTGCTAGATTCGCGCTAGAGTTGAATGCTGCCAATTCATCCGAAGCGGCCGCAAGAGGGATATCCAGAAGACCTGATGTCGAGCGCGGAAACAAATCGTCTCGAACGCCGCGGAGCCCAGCGCTTCGTAGTCCACCTGCCCCTGGCCGTGCACTTCGAAGGACGCACCATTCCCGCCTTCACCCAGGATCTGAGTGGCCGCGGCATGTTTTTCTACACCGAGGCCGCCCTGCCCGCCGGCGCGGTCGTCGAACTGACCTTTACCATGCCATCCGAAGTCACCCTGGGAGAAAACATGCCCGTCCGTTGTCGCGGGCGTGTCCTCCGCTCCACCGCTCCCAAAAACGGCCAAAGAAATGGCATCGCCGTGCAACTCGATTCCTACGAGTACCTGACCGCCGAGGAGCGCACCTCCGCCTCCCAATTCGTCCGCGTCTCCGCCGCCGCCGCCGGAGCCGGAGCCCGCCCCATCCCCCGCTAAGCAAGCCCTCCGCAATTCCAACGCATGCCGGGCGCGGCTCCCGCCTTCCCAGGATGGCCCGACCTGTCTCCATTACAATCACTTTGCAAGTCGAAAGTTGAGCGATCAACTGCCCCATGGACTCCGCCCGAATCGCCGATCTTCTCGCTCCTTTCCTCGACTCCGGACTCTCTGCCGCCCAGCTCGGGCAAATATCGACGTACGTCGATTTATTAATCCGCTGGAACTCCCGCATCAATCTCACCGCCATCCGCCCACCGGAGGAGATCGTAACCCGCCACTTTGGCGAGTCTCTTTTTCTGGCGCGCCACCTGTTCCACCTCCCCGCCGCCCCCGATCCTACGACGGAAGATCCCCGTCCGCGAAGCCACCCAATCTCGACCGTGGGTGGTCATTCTGAGCGGAGCCGGGCCGTAATCGCAGTGAATGGCGCGGCGGAGTCGAAGGCCCCCTGCCTGACCACCCAAGCCGAACCTTCACCCCGCGCGCAACCCGTCCGCGTCCTCGACATCGGCTCGGGAGCCGGCTTCCCCGCCCTCCCCCTGAAGATATGGGAACCCGAGCTGAACCTGAGTCTCATCGAGTCGAATCATAAGAAAGCTACTTTCCTGCGCGAAGTCTGTCGCGCACTTACATTGACGGATGTCGATGTCTACGCCGAACGCGCCGAAGCCCTCTCGGCCCGTCTCCGAAACGCAGACGTAGTCACCTTTCGCGCCGTCGAAAGATTCGACCAGCTGCTCCCCTTGGCCGCCAAATTCCTGTCACCAACCGGCCGTCTCGCAGTCCTGATTGGAGCCGCTCAAGTCCCTCAACTTGAATCCCTCCGCCTCCTGAGGTGGCAAATAAGTGATGTCCCACAGTCACAAGCACGGGTCCTGGCAGTCGGCAGCATGTAGCAGGATCTCGACAAAGGCATGACGTTTTGCCAATTTGTGAAGGACATGCCAAGTCTTGCTTTTTTCCCGCCTCGAAAAGCACGTCTGCCTGAGGATTTCGTCTCATGTTGAGACGAAAAAATCCCGACAAGGTCGCTTGGAGAGAAGAATACACTGGCAAAATGTGCACAGTGTTCCACGTGGAACACTTCGACATTTTCGACCCAGTGCGAAAGTGTTCCACGTGGAACACCCGGGCCTTCAAGAAATCAGATAAGAGACCGAAAAAAGAAGAAGAAAAAGAAGGATAGACGCATGTTGCCCAAGATCGGACGCAGGCCATACGAGGCGATTAGCCATGGAAAACGAAGAGAGCCGTGCTCGTTGGGGTATACCACTCCCCTTAAAAGACGTCAGACACCTAATGAAGTGTTCCGCGTGGAAACATAGCAGCGATCGAAATCCAATGCCTGGCGGCTCTGTGCGAATCCCCAAAGTGTTCCACGTGGAACATTCGCAACTTGCACCAAACTCGGGCATTGCTTTTACCCGTTCGAAGAGATTACTCTGGCCGTTCCAGCCACCAGGTCTAAGAAACTATGGGACGTGTCATCGCGGTCGCCAACCAGAAGGGCGGCGTGGGCAAGACAACCACCGCCATCAACCTAGCCGCTTCGCTGGCCGCCGCCGAGGTGAATACCCTCCTCGTCGACTGCGATCCCCAGTCGAACTCCTCGAGCGGCCTCGGCTTTGTCAAGAATCCGGAGCGGATTAGCGTCTACGACGTTCTTATGGGTTCTGCTTCCGCCGAGGAGGCCCTGCAGCTCACCGATCTGGAGCAGCTCTGGCTCATTCCGTCGCATAAGAACCTGATTGGCGCAAACCTCGAACTGGTTGAGGCGGGCCAGCGGGAATACCGTCTGCGCGACGCCTTGGCGCCCCTCCGCGAGCGTTTCCAGTACATCGTCCTCGATTGCCCTCCCGCCCTCGACCTTCTAACCCTCAACGCCCTGGTAGCCGCCGACGGCGTGCTGATTCCGATGCAGGCCGAATACTTCGCCCTCGAAGGAGTGTCCGAACTTCTCGACACTATCGAGCGGATCCGGGCCGCCCTGAATCCCACATTGTCGGTCGATGGCGTAGTCCTAACCATGTTCGACGAGCGGACGAACCTGGCCCAACAGGTTGCTGAAGAGTTGAAGAAGTACTTTGGCGACAAGCTCTGCCAGACCACCATCCCCCGCAACATCCGCTTGGCGGAGGCCCCCAGTCACGGCAAGCCAGCTCTTGTCTATGACGTCCGTTCGCGCGGTGCCGAGAGCTATATCCGTCTGGCGAAGGAGATCCTTGACCGGCAGGGGGGTGGGGCAGAATCCGCGAACTCACCTACTCCAACGCTCTTACCAGAGCCCGGACAGGTCGCTTAGATTTACATACATGAATATTTATGTTCATCGATATATAAAATGGATGGGCAAGGCCAGCGCCGAACAGGGCAGAGGCTCATGCCCACACAGACCTTGTCATCACACAGATCTCGTCCACTACGCAGACCCTGGAGAAAAATGAATGCAGAACACTTCGAACACCGCGACGGCAGATAAGGCGCAGATGAAAACTGGCCCCGAAAAGATCAGCGAGAAAGTCGCGGAGAAGCGGCGCGCGCTGGGCCGCGGGCTGGAGTCGTTGCTGCCGGGGCCGCGAGTGGTGAAGACCGCATCAGAACAAGCTCAATCCGAAAGGACAGATTCCGCGACTGAGGCCCCGCAGCATGGGAGTCCGTCTTCGCCATATTCTTCCCGATCTTCTTCCGGAACAGCAGCGGCACCTTCATTTTCTCCATCTCCTTTCTCTACGCCCCCGGCCGGTGATTCCTCGGTTCAGACTCAACCTTCCGGCGTCGCTCCGGATGGTCTCGCGGAAACTTCCGTGATCCCATCAGCCTCGGTGGATTTGCATGCCGCGGCCGAGCCCGGCACGCATGGGGAAGAGGTCACGCAGCTGGCACTCGACCTGATTCAGGACAATCCGTACCAGACAAGGCACACCTTCGATGAAAAAGCGCTGATGGAACTGGCGCAGTCGATCCGCGTGCAGGGAGTGTTGCAGCCGATCGTAGTGCGTCCGGGACAGGATGGCCATTTCAAGCTGATCCTGGGCGAGAGACGACTGCGGGCGTCGCGATTGGCGGAGATGGCCGAGATTCCGGCCATTATCAAACGGGTCTCGGACCAGCAAGCCGCCGAAATGACAATCGTGGAAAACCTGCAGCGGCAGGACCTGAACTGCGTGGACCAGGCGGAGGCATTCGCGACGCTGAGCACTAAATTCAAACTGACGCAGGAGCAGATCGGGGCGCGAGTCGGAATGTCGCGGGAAACGGTCTCCAACTATATGCGCCTGGTAACGCTGGGAGATGGGATTATCGAGGCGTTGCTGAAGGGAACGCTAACCTTCAGTCACGCCCGTGCCCTGCTGAGGGTCCAGGACACCTCGCTGAGGTGGACTCTGGCGAAGAAGGTGATTGAGGAGAAGATGTCGGTCGCCCGCCTGGAGGACTTGGTCCAAGGGATGGTTTTGCCGAGGGAATCCAAGCGCTCGGCGCCCGAGGGCGGAGCACGTTGGGTGGATCCAAATGTGAGAGCGGCACAGCGATCACTGGAAGAGGTTCTTGGGATGCGGGTGCGGATTCGGGATCAGCATGGACGCGGCAAGATCGTAATTGAGTACGGCACCATCGATGATTTTGATCGAGTGGTGATGATGCTGAAAGGCAAATAGGCTTTGGGCCCCGTTTCTTGATTGCTGGCAGAACCTCGAAAGTTACAAGTGGGAGCCGCGTGACCGTAAGCCTTATTTTTCACATGGGATCCTATTAGCGGGACCGTCCTTTTGTGTGGTATGTGGGAACTTCTTCCGCGTTCCCACTCTGCCCGACGGCCGGCTTTCGGGAGCGAGCCAGTCGCACAGCGCGTCCGGGAATCCAGCCCCGAAGCGGGAATAACCGCTGCAAGCAATAGGAACCTTCGAAGTAAATTGTGGGCAATTAGATTGAGTGTCAAGCACATCCTGGACGGCTTCACCCGGGAATCGGCTAATAACCCTGGGTATGGTGGCAAACAAAACAGATTCTCCCGCCCATGCCTCCGAGGGGATCCAATCAGTATGAATCTGGAATTTCTCCAAAAATATTTCAGGCGCGCTTCGATTTCCAAGGGTCTCGATCGTCTATAGATTGAAACTACAATCGAGCGGGGAATTCACAACTACAAGGAGTGACAATGGATCAACCTACGCACGAACAGGCGAAGCTTCAATTGGAACTCTACGAACTGCGGCGAGAGGCTCGTCTGAGGCAGGCGCGCGACTGGTTCTTCAAGAACTATTTTGCCGACTCGTTTGAAGAAGCCATGCGACTGGGCGCGCCCGGAACAGAAGCAGGGACGAACGTGATGATGGTCGCCAGCTATTGGGATCAGGCTTGCGCCATGTTGAATTACGGCCTGCTGCATGAAGACCTGTTCTTTGAAACCAACGGTGAGTTTTATGGAGTGTGGCATCGGGTTAAGCCGATGGCGCCGGGATTCCGGGAGCATTTCCGGAATATGCAGTTCCTCGCGCTCCTGCAGAAGGCCGCAGAGCGTTTTGAGGCCTGGATGGAGAAGCGCTCTCCCGGCCACATTGAGAGGATGGAAGAGTTCATGAAGCAGATGCGGGCTCAGGCACAGAAGGCGGCGTAGCAGAATGCGCGGTGGGATCCGGGTTAGCGTCCAGCGAACGGGCGCGAACCTGGGCCAAGCCGATGAGGATCGAACGAGGGCGGTTCGCCCTCGCGCCTGCCGCGGGGACGCTGGTGCCGCGCGGCGACTTTCCCATTGGGCGTTTGCGGCAATTTCACGGTTCGTTACTTGGGTTGGGAAGGAGAGAGATGGAATGACTGCAGTGCGGGTTCTGGTGGGCACGCGTAA
>JBEKOW010000276.1:0-5919 GCA_049521375.1 Terriglobales bacterium | reverse complement strand
GTCATATCTGTCTATCCCTACCAGCTTGGCCACGACAACGACGAGGCCATCGAATCGGGCGCGTTCTGGTTCTACCGCAAGCTCGGCTTCCGGCCGGGGCGGTCGGAACTCCTGCAGCTTGTGCAGAGCGAAGAAAAGAAAATCGCCGCTGATCCCAAATACCGCACCCCCGCGCGCACCTTGAATCGGCTGGCGGCGGGTCACGTATTCTACGAATTGCCCGGCAGCCCAGTTGGAGCGTGGGATACGTTCTCAACGCGCAATATCGGATTACGAGTCAACATGCGCATGGCGCGCGAGTTTGACGGAGATGCCGTCCGCATGCGCCAGCATGCGCGCCAGGCACTGGAGCGACAACTAGGCCTGAAAAGTGGCGCCGTAGGGAAGCCATCGTGGACCCCGCTCGAGCAAGCCGCGTTCGACGATTTCGCGCTGCTCCTGACACAGGCGTCGGATGTTCGATCATGGACGCGCCAGGAAAAAGAAGATCTCGTCCAGATCATTCGCGCCAAAGCTAAGCCGGATGAAATGCTCTACCTGCATCGGACCCAGCAGCATGGGCGACTCAGGAAGGCGCTGCTGGCGTTGGGATCTTAGTCGAAAGCAAGCGACTGCAGCTGTGAACTCTCACCCGCCGCGCGAAGCCCAGCCGTCTCTTGTCCGCCGCGCGCTCAGTCTCCCTGCTCTGCAATGAAGGCATCCACAGTTACGACCGCCGCCTGTGCCGCGAAAATCTTCTCCGTAAGAACCCGGTGAACTTCGGGATCCGCGTCGAAACACGCGTCCTTGAGCACAACGCATCGGTAGTCCAGGTCGAACGCCCGCCGGAGCGTCGAAAGTGTAATCCCGCTGGTCGAAATTCCGAAGAGCACCAGATTTTCAATGCCACGAGCGCGAAGAAGCAGATGCAGCTCGTTCTCTGAAAATGCGCTGATTCGCTGCTTGTAAACCACGAGTTCACCGGGACGAGCGATCGCGCTGTGAAATTCGGCGGAAGCCGTGCCCTTGACGAAAAGATTATTTTGCCGCGCCCTTTGCATCGGCGATTCCCTGTCCGGGATCTCAGGATGCCCCTCGGAAAATCCAAGTCCCACATGAATAATCTGAAATTGTTTCTTGCGGCCAAATTCCACCGCCCGCGACGCGTTCGCGATGATCGCATCCGCGCCCGGCACTCGTCCCAGAATTCCCTGCTGGAAATCCAGCGTCAGCAACGCGGTTTTCTTTGGATCGAGCTTCATCGGCCTTCCCTTCTTTTTTTCAAATAATCTTCGGCGCTCGCCGTCTGGGATGAGTTTTCATTCCCGGAGTTCGCCGCGTCCCGCGATTCACCAAGTTCCCTGCCCCGGCGTGTCCGATATGCATACACTACCGCCAGCAGCGGCGGCGCGAGCACGAATCCCCAGAACGGGATGATGAACCCAAGCACGAGTGGAACCAGAATGGACGCCCACATCGGAACCCGCGCCACCCGCCGCATAATGTGAGGCTGCAGCAGAAGTCCATCGACCACGACAATCACCGCATACAGAATGACCACGTAAAGAGGATGCTGCCAGTCTCTCCAGTGGATGGTGGCGGAAAGCACCGGCCCGAGCAATCCGAAGGCGCACCCGAAGTGCGGAATGATTTGCAACGCCGCCGCCAGCACCGCCCAAAGCGCCGACCATGGCACGTGCAGGATCCACAGCCCAAGCAGCCAGAGAAGTCCCACCGCGACCGAGTCCTGAAGCTGCGCGACGGCCCAGCCCTTGAGAGCCGAGGCAGTGATCCGGACATGCTCCAAGGCGCTCATCCCTGACGATGGCGTGACGAACTTTGGTGTGACGTCTTTTCGCGAGCCAAAGACTCGCGTGCCGTCCTGAGCCTCTCTGCAAACTCCGGCGGCATCGGCGGAGTGGCCCCTGCCTGCGAACAGACGTAGCGCGCCACGTCATTGGCTAGACCGTTGATCTCGTCGAGGTCCATCCTTTTTAGCAGCCCCAGAATCAGCGCCGCAGTAAAAGAGTCGCCCGCACCCACGGTATCGACAACCTGCACTGGGCGGGACTGGCAATCCGACCAGCGACCCTGCTGGAAGAGCAAGCTGCCACGGGGCCCACGTGTCAGCGCGACCACCAGGAGGCCGAATCTTCTGGCCAGCTCTTCGATCTGGTGTTCAATCGCGTGTGAGCCTGACCGATCCGCGAGATTAAACATCGCAGCCACGGTCGGCAGCTCGTCGTCATTCAACTTGAGCACATTCGCCAGCTCAAGAGAGCGCTCGACCAGCTCTCGCGAATAGTAATTCTGCCGCAGATTGATGTCGAACACTCGCAGCGCGTGAGCCGACGCCGAGGAAATGAGCCGCTGAATCGTACTGCGGGAAGTCGCGTTGCGCTGCGCCAGGCTGCCATAACAAATAACGTCCGCCTGGCCCGCGGCGGCCAGCGCATCGGAAGTCGCGGCCAAAGAATCCCACGCCACATTTTCCTGAATGGTGAAATGCGCCAGACCCTCCGCGGACAGGCTGACTTTGGCCGTCCCAGTCGGCGCGACCTCGTCCACTTGCACGTTGCCGGTCGGCAACGCCATCGCTTCGAAGCGGCGAATGATTTCCCGCCCGAGGTCGTCTTTCCCTATGCGCGTGATGACCTCGCTCTGCGCCCCCAGGGCGTGCGCATGATAGGCGAAGTTTGCCGGAGCCCCGCCCATCTGCGGACCTGATTCCAACAGGTCCCACAAGACTTCCCCCACGCCTATGACCTTAAAGTTCATCGGGAGCGAGATCCATTCCCAGCTGCGCCTGAATCTGTTCCAGCGGCACGCCCTTGGTTTCGGGCACCATCGTCGCCACCCAGATCAGTTGCAGAACCATCATGAAGGCAAAAAACGAAAACACATTGCCCGGCGGAAACGCGGTCACCATCTTCGGGAAAAAAGTCGTCAACAGCGCGGCGAAAATCCAGTGCGTAAAGCTGCCCAGCGACTGGCCCTCGGCGCGATGCCGGTTGGGAAATATCTCGGCGATAAACACCCAGATGACCGCTCCCTGCCCGATGGCGTGCGCGGCAATGAACGCAAAAATGCAGACCGGTACGATGCTGTAATGCTGCGTAAAGAATGCCCATGCAATCATCCCAAGCGAAGCAATATAGCCGAATGAGCCGATGAAAAGCAGCGTCCGGCGCCCCAACCGGTCGATCAGCGCAAGGCCCACAAACGTGAAGACAAGATTGGTGACGCCGATACCCACCGACTGCAGCAAGGCAGCTTTCGCACCAAGTCCAGTCAGTTCGAAGATTCGCGGCGCGAAATAAAGGATCGCGTTGATCCCCGAGAGCTGGTTGAAAAAGGCAATCAGAATAGCCAGCAGTATCGGTTTACGTAGGCGCCACGTCCAGAAGTGTCCGCTGGAAATTTGCGTCGATGAAGCGGCCATGATTTCATCCGCCTGCGCCTCGATCTCCGCCTTGGAGAACTCCGGCTCAATACGCTGTAAAACGTCCAGCGCCGCAGGGCGCTCACCCTTCCTCGTCAAAAGCCAGCGCGGACTTTCCGGAAGGCCGAGGCAGAGAAAGGCATAAAGAAGAGAAGGAAACGCGGCGACCCCGAGCATCCACCGCCAGGCATTCGTTCCAATGCCGGCCAGCAATGCGTTCGACACGAACGCGATCAGAATTCCGAATACGATGTTGAACTGGAACATGCCTGCCAGCCGCCCGCGATTCTTGGCCGGCGCGATTTCAGAAATATAGAGCGGAGCTGCCACTGTCGAAATGCCGATGCCCAGGCCTCCAATGGCGCGGGCCGCAATAAAGCAAGCCACGTTGGGCGCAAGCGCCGATCCGACCGCGCCGACAAAATAAAGCACGCCGATCCACAAGAGCGTTGCCTTCCGGCCAAAGCGATCGGTGGGCCAGCCTCCGATGAGCGAACCGACCACCGTCCCATAGAGAGCCGACGCCATGGCCATTCCATGCAGCTCCGGGCTTAGACCCCAGAGCGCCTGAATTGTCTTTTCCGCGCCCGAAATCACAACCGTGTCAAAGCCAAAAAGAAATCCGGCGAGCGCCGAGGTCAGCGACCAAAAGAAAATTCGCACATTCATAGGCCTGCAGTCAGTAGAAACGGAACGCCCCATCCGTCCGCACATCGCAGCCCGGCAGGCGCATCCCACCATAAACGGATTGCGGGCGCTACGCAAATGCGCGGCCGCCACTGTCCCGTAACCAGTCCATCGTCACCGAAGCGCCGCCCGAAGCGCCAACCAACTTGAACCGTCCTCTTTGACCGTGTATAAAGACTAAGGACGCGTCCCTGCCAATCCGCAGTGTTGCGTGCATGAATGATTGGGCGCTTCGATAAGAAGCTGGCTCGGCAGACCTTCGGTTCCCTCAAACGGTTTGCAAAGGGTTGTGCTAAAGCGGAAGTGGTGGAACTGGCAGACACACCATCTTGAGGGGGTGGCGCCGAAAGGCGTGGGGGTTCAAATCCCCCCTTCCGCACCAGTACATTAGTAATGATGTTCCACGCCGGAAACCTCCCTACGTCGTTCGTCCCTGCCCTGAAAACCTCCAGACTAAAGTAACTTTCCTCCCGATGACTTACTAAAGGATAGTGTACGAAGGGCCGCTGTACCCCGGTACTTTGACGTAATCACAGACGGTTCCTACCATCGCTATTAGTGAACCGTGTCTGCCAGCGGCGATCCTTGCGGATTACCCGTATGCGCGGCACGAATGATCTTGTTTGCGCGGGTGCCAGCAACATGCGACTAAGCAGGCCGAAAAACAACGCGGGCGGACGGCGGCGGGCGAGCGGATTTACCTTGCTGGAAATGGCCATGGTGATGGCGATCACCATCATCGTAGCCCTCTACGCCGTACTGGGCTTGGTCCCCGTCCTCAACCAGCAACGAGTCACCAACGGATACAACACCACCATGGCCGCCATGCGACTGGCGCGCGATAACGCAATTTCCCAGCGCACTTCCTATTCCGTGACATTCTCGAACAGCTTGACTCCGAACACCATCGTGGTGGCGCCGACCTTGGTGTTCGCCAATGGCAATGGAACGAACGAAGATATTCCAACGGCAACCTATCAATTGCCCACGGGCGTCACTTTTCTCGCGCAAGCGCAACTCGCTACCGTAACTCCTCCCGATGGATACGGAGGCGGAACCGCTGCCATCGACTTCGGTTATCCCTCTCCGTCCCCCAGCGGCGGAGGACAGACGGTTCTTTATTTCTGCCCCGATGGCTCCGCCCAGAACAGCACCAGCGCCGGAAACTGCTCCGGTGTCAACAACTGGAGCGGCGGCGTGGTTTATATCGCGCAGAGTGGCAACATTCTCAGTTCCCGCGCTTTGACGGTGTGGGGTGGTACCGGCCGCATTCACGGCTGGCGCCTCTATAGCAGTGGATCCAGTTACGCATGGGTGCGGCAATGATGGTCAAGAAAATGATGCTTAAGAAAATGACGGCCAACAATATTTTGATCCGGAAAAACCCTGCTCATCCAGTACTCGGCGTAAGCAGGATCCGTGGCCGCGCGAAAACGGCGCAGGCTGGATTTTCGCTGATCGAGGTCATGGTTTCCATGGCTGTCCTGACGGTCGGGATGGTCAGCCTCCTCGGTGTATTTGGCCTGGCCATGGTGACGACCCAGACCTCCCAACTCGATCTCATCGCCAAGCAACTCGCCGACGAGTCTTACGAAAGCGTGGTCACCGCGCGCAATACCACCCAGATCAACTGGGATGACATTCAGAACGTGGGTTCCACCAATTGTGTCGTCACCGGCGCCAGCACCTGCGGTATCTTCCTCAGCGGCCTGCAACCAATCTACAACGCCGGAGCCGACGGTATCTACGGCACCTCCGACGATTCCACCGCCGGCGAACAAACCCTGCAGGATCCCGGCCCCGACGGCATC
>JBEKOW010000275.1:0-5927 GCA_049521375.1 Terriglobales bacterium | reverse complement strand
GCGGGCAGGATCGCCCCTCCCGGGTACCCGAAAACATGGGTCACGCCTTCGCGTTCCAGGCATTCCCACAGAATCTGCGCTCCAGTTTTCATCATGGTTCCAAGGTCCTCTGGCTGCCGCTCTGCCGATTAAGTCTGGCGCGGACACTTTTGTCCGCGCAAAAGCCGGCATTCGCAAGACCGCCGGTAGCGGCACCCGTTCAAAGTTTCCTTGAAGTGATTGTATCCGCGTCCGCCCCGCCCGGCACCAGTCCCCACAATCTTCCTGTTGCTCATTCTTGTGCGTGCCGCAGGCCACTCGAAGTCCAACAGATCGCAGACTCATGTCCGGCGCAATCACTGCCGGGCGAGCGTTCCGATTGGACGGTAAACCCGACTCGTCACAGGCGCTCGGACCCAACGAGTAAACTAACCAGATGCGTCGCTATTGGCCATGCCCCCTTCTGTTCTTGGTTGCGCTTCTGGTTGCTCGATGTCCCGCGCAGGGGCGAGTCGATTGCAACGCGATCCCCAGCCACATTCTCGGTGAAAGCGTTCACTACTGCGTGATGTTGCCCGCCGGCTATGATGCCGCGATTTCCCGCCACTCTCCGCGTCGCTATCCGGTGCTGTATTTCTTGCACGGCCTCGGCGATAACGAACAGTCTTTATTCGAAGGCGGCGGATGGGACCTGGTGCAAGACCTTCGTCAAACCGGCCAAGTCTCCGATTTTCTGGTGGTCGCGCCGGAAGGCAGACGCACTTTCTATATCAACTCCGCCGATGGCCGCGTGCGTTATAGCGATTTCTTTATCCGCGAGTTCATTCCTTACATCGAGTCGCATTACTCCATTCGCCGCGCGCGCTCCGCGCGTGCCATCAGCGGTTTTTCGATGGGCGGATACGGGGCGCTTCGGTTTGCTCTTGCCCATCCGGAATTGTTCTCGTCGGTCAGCGCTGAGAGTGCCGCGCTCGTCACGGAAATGCCGCCACCCGGCAAGAGTGGGCCACTGGCCCTCGCATTCGGAGATCCCATTGATGTCCATCACTGGAACGACAACAGCCCTTTTGTCCTTGCCAAGAGGAACCAGAAACACATACGGGCTTCCGGGCTGGCGACTTACTTCAACTGCGGCACCGGGGATGAATTCGGCTTTTACCAGGGAGCCGCGGAACTCCACCGTCAACTTCAGGCTGAGGATATCCCGCACGAATATCATCTCTATCCCGGTAACCACGGAGCTGAATATTTCCTGGCGCACCTGCCTGAAGTCTTGAAGTTTCATACGCGTATTTTCGCCGCAGCGAAGTAGTTCTGTCGGCCCCTCTGAAGCGCCGAACCCGCAGACCCCGCAGGCAGGAACATTAACGTGACGGCAACAATTCGGTAACAATCAGCGTTTAACATCGCGGTTTCCCTCTGGAGGTTGATTGCCGGCTCCAAGTACTTCTGAAGCCACCGGTTTCTTGCCCCGGCGGTTGCGCCGTTGGCGTGACTGGACCTGCCCGATTGCCTTTCCCGGCCGCAAGAAGCCCGCCAACCTCATTTACGACGTGGATGACATCCCGCCCATGCCCGTCCAAATCATGGGCGCCCTGCAGCATCTTTTCGTCATCTCGGTCGGATGGATTTACGTTCTGCTGGTGGTGAATGCCATTGGAGGCACTTCGGCGGAAAGCCAGAGCCTCATCCGCATGTCGATGATTGCTTCTGGAATCGCGACCATACTGCAGGCGAAACGAGGCTTGGGCAATGGATACCTCTGCCCTTTGACCTGCAGTCTCACCTATCTGTTTCCGGTCGTTCTGGCTGGGCTCGCCGGCGGCTACTCATTGATATTCGGAATGCTTCTGGTGGCCGGTACCCTCGGAATGCTGGCGTCGCGCGCGGTTCATCGCCTGCGCATCCTGTTCCCTCCGGAGGTGACCGGCCTGATGGTCGCCATGTCCGGGCTGCAACTGGTGGCGCTCGGCTGCCCGCGCTTTATCGGATACTCCAGGGTAGACGCCGCTCCGGACCCGCGCGCCCTGATCATCGGTCTGACCACTTTGTTCGCGATGATTGTTCCGACTATCTGGACGCGCAGCAAACTGCACCTGTTTCCCATGTTAGTCGGCGTCGCCGCCGGTTATGCCGCCGCACTCGCCACCGGACAACTCCACGTCGCGCAGCTCATGGCCGGCATGCCTTCCGGCTTCCTGAATCTTCCTCACCGCGCTGCCTCCGGACTTTCGTTCCGCACCTCGCTGCTGCCGCCATTCCTGATTGCCGCGCTCACCGCCAGCCTGAAAACGGTCGGCGACACCACCCTTTGTCAGAAAGCCAATGACACCGGATGGAAGCGCACCGACATGAAGTCCGTCAGTGGAGGCGTTTTTGCCAACGGCTTCGGAAGCGCCGTCTCCGGCCTGCTGGGAGGCATCGGTCAGAACACGACCTCGAGCAGTATCGGCATTTCAATCGCCGCCGGCACGACCAGCCGCGCGATTGCGCTTCCCCTGGGCCTGCTGCTGATAGGACTCGCCTTCTTCCCGAAGGCGGCTGCCGTGGTCGCCGCTCTGCCCAGTCCGGCGGTTGGAGCGGTGCTGATCTACTCGGCATGCTTCATTATTCTGGGAGGTCTCCAGCTCCTGACCTCGCGCATGCTGGATGCGCGGCGCATCTTCGCCGTCGGAATCGCGCTTATCTTCGGGCTCAGCGTCGAGATGGTGCCCGACCTCTATCGCACGGTTCCAGCCTTCATGAAACCTGTCTTCAGCTCATCTACCTCGGTAGCAACCGTGCTGGTGGTGCTCTTGAGCCTCTTGTTCCGTATCGGACTCAGGAAACAACGGAGCCTTGAACTGCGGACAGGACAAGACCACCTTGATGAAATAACTCAGTTTATGGAACACCAGGGCGCAGCGTGGGGCATGAGGCAGGAAGTTGTGACGCGCGCCACCGATGCCGCTTACGAGGTAGTCAACAACCTGAGCCTCTTGCCGCTGCGTTCGGAAATCATCTTGCTGCGCACATCCTGGGATGAACTTCGCCTCGACCTGGAGATCGAATACGCGGGCCTGCCCATCGAACTGGCGGACTCCATGCCCGCCTTGGAAGAGATGGGCACACAAGCCGGAGTCGCTCATTTGGCCGGCTATCTGATCCGCCAATATGCCGATCGCGTCAAGATCCGGGAGAAGGACGGATACTGCCGGGTGATGTTGCATTTCGACCACTAGGCAGCCGAGCGTCGCACTCTGGAAGAAGGCTGAAAGGGGTGGTTCGAGGGGATAGAAGGCCGGCTTTGCAGGGGTGTTGACTGCTTGGTTAGTGTTTACTACCTGATATCGGGTACCCCCTCTTCGCCGATCTATTGGAATCAGAGACTTAGCGGCCCATTCCTTCCAGATCTTTGAATAATAAGCAGTTACGAGTAAGGCATTCATCCTTCAATAGCCCCGCTGGATCGGCGGCATTTTTTGCGGCCAAGCCTCTGAGCAATAAAGACTTAGAAGTAGGGTATAGATTGGCGGTCTACCCTGGCACCGCTTGCAGGCCGTGGAATCTGCGGAAGGCCTGGTGCCCGGCTTCTCCCATATAACGGTCGAGCAGGGCCGGCTCGGTCTCGCGCAGATCGACGATGACGAGGCCGTCGACGACATCGGAAAACCTCCGGTCCAAGTTGAAGGCGATCAGCTTGCCTCCCAGTTTTGCATACTGCTTGAGGAGAATGGGGAGGCCCTTGCCGTCCTCTTCGACGTCGGAAATCGGCTCGGCCAGCTCCTCGAGATTGCGCAGCGCGCCGCAGATGGCGGCGCAATCCGAGCGGCGAAGCCGGTGCGCCCTAAAGGGAGTGCGGGGCTGGATGAGCTCGGCAAATTCGCGTCCATCTTCGCGCTGCTCGAAGTAGCGAACCATCATTTCGCGCGACAGGCTGCTGTATTCGCGGCTGATACTGACCGCTCCAAAAAGAGTCGGGGTCTCGGGGTGGCCAGCGACGAAGCGCGCGATCCCCTTCCATAGAAGCAGGAGAGGGGCGTAGTGGCGCTGGTACTCGGTGCGCACGAAGGAGCGGCCAAGTTCGAGAGCCGAGCCGATCTTCAGGAACAGCCGTTCGTCGTAGCGAAAAACCGTGTGAGTATAGAGGCCGCGGATGCCGTGCGCCCGGATGATCTCATCGGTATTTCCAGCGCGGTAGGCGCCCGCCAACTCCTGCTTTTGCTTGTGCCACAGAAGCAGATGCCAATAGTAGAGATCGAAGGAGTCGACGTCGCTGCTTTGTCCGGTGCCTTCGCCGGCGGCGCGGAAGGTGATCTCGCGCAGGCGTCCTAATTCGTCGAGCAGATGCGGCAATTCTCTCCCGCGCGCGCAGTAGATGGCAAATTCGGCGTTTTCGGCGAGCAGGCGGTCACCGGGAAGAGCGGCAATATCATCGATCACAAATCGTCGTGGAACTTCGGAAATGATGGCGTGCTGCGGTTTGCGGGGCAGAGCGGCGCGCACCTGCGAAGTCAGTGAGACGGGATTTTTGCCGCGATGCGATAAAAGATCGGCGCGCAGACGAAGGTATTCGGAGGCTTCCTCATCGCTGTCAAGACTGGTAAGAAGCGCGGACGGGATGGGATTCCCAATGCGAATCTGGATCGCTTTCTCGCGATGCTGCAGAAACTCCTGCAGCAGCATTACCGTGCTGAGTTGCTGGTTGATCAGGCCGGGAATATGAAAGACGGTGCGCTTGCGCCCGCAGAAATGAACCGGGAGCGCGGCAGCCGCCGTCTGGCGGACGAGTCGGGCGGCGAGTGTCTTCCAGACGGGATCGGACATCTGTCCCTGGCGAATGTCGATGCGCAAAACCTCGCTGGCCGCGAATACTACAAGCGCGCCGCCGTTCCGCAGGCATTCCGTGGCCAGCTCTAACGATCGCAAATTTTTCGAGCCCAACAATGCGGAGTGGAAGGGGTCGACAAGAAAACAATGCGGCTGGAGTTCGGGAATACTCGCGAGCACGGAGTTCGTCAGGATACGCACGTCCGAACGCACGCGGGCCAACTGCACGGCCAGTGCCGTGGCCTCGATCACGCTGACGGGATGGTTGGCAATCGCGACCAGTCCGCCTTTTGTCGGGATGCGCGCGAGATCGGAAGAAGGCACCTCAAGCGCGATTTTCGTCTCTTCGAGCAGTGCTTCCAGCCGGTAGCTTGCCGGCGCCGAGCAGACACTGCGATAGAGATCGTGCACCTGCGGCAAGGCAAGCAATTTGCCGACGAAAGGCAGATCGAGAAAGCGCGGCAGTTGAGTGAGGATATGTTGGTCGGTCTGCCCAGCCTCTTCAAAAACTCCACCATTCAGGGGTACTTCAGACATATAACAGATTGTTAACGGCTATCTTTGCAACCGTGTGAAGGGATAGTTAAGAGTTTGTGAATCGCGAGGGGCAGTGTTAGCGAACGTGATTCTGCCAGCATAAGCAGATCGAGGGCATGTTAATAAGATGTGAATTTCCCCTCGTTCATTGCATCAACATCCGCAAGGTCGTTTCTCAGCATTCAGCGAAGCGGCCTGACCAGAATTTACGGGCAGCCGGAAGCGCAAACCGGAGAGCGCGCGGAGTAGTATCCGAGCGAGACTTGTCCGTTCTGTGCAGCGCCGACCGTCACCAGATCGGTTTCGACGAAGAAGCCATGGCTTTCGTCGATGGCGTAATAGTCCACCGCGATCTGGGGATTGAAGACCGCGCTGGTGGTGGGGCTGGTTGCCACGAGCGTACCCGGGACGAATCCCTCGGGAGCCGGAGCCGAGAAAGTGCCGACGAATGGCTGACCGGGAACCGCGCCAAAGTTGAGGTCGACGTCGGCGACGCCCGACAATGGCGGCGTCGCTGTGGCATTGACATTCATTTGGGCTGTGCCATCGTTTTCGATGCTGCCCGACGAAGACTGCTGGGTAAAACTCAACGCGTAATCACC
>JBEKOW010000274.1:0-6002 GCA_049521375.1 Terriglobales bacterium | reverse complement strand
ATTCGCGACGGCGACATCTTCTATACAAACGACGCGCTCTATGGGGGGATTCACAATCCGGACCAGGTCGCCATCATGCCCGTGTTTTACAAGGGCCAACTGATTGCGTGGTCGACCGCCGCGCTGCACACCACCGAAACGGGGGCCATTGAACCGGGAGGCATGCCGGTCAGCGCCAAGTCGCGCTTCGAAGAAGGCTTGAACATGCCGCCCATCAAGATTGGCGAAAACTTCGAACTGCGAAACGATTTCCTGGAGTTCTATTCGGTCTACGGATTACGCGCGCCAGCCATGTTCATCTCCGATCTGCGCGCCCGGTGCACCACCGCCGACCGGGTGCGCGTGCGTTTGCTGGAACAAATCGAAAAGCGCGGCGTTGAATTTATTGTCGGGCTGATGCGCAAGATGCTGGACGTGGCCGAAGCTGGGGCCTACCAGAAGGTCAAATCGCTGCCCGACGGCAAGTTCCGGAGCGTCGTGTTTAACGATGCCATTGGCTGGACGCCCGCGTTGGTCCGCGCGTGTTTTCTGACGTTGACCAAGAAAGGAGAGCGGCTCACATTCGACTTCGAAGGCACCTCGCCGGAGAATCCTTCTTCCTACAATGTGCACACGCAGGCCGTGGTCGGGCACATCGCGAATTTCATGTACGAGTATTTCTTCCACGACCTGCCGATTTGCAGTTCCACGTTTGCTCCCATCGATTTTATTTTTCCGGAAGGCATCATTCTCAATCCCGACAAACTGGCAGCGACGAGTTGTTGCGTCTACATCGGCATGCAAGCGCGCTGTGCGACGCACAACAGTTTCGCCAAGATGATGTTTTCCACGAATCTCTGGTCGCAGGTCGCGTCTTCGCCGGGAAGCCAGCACACGGCGCAGATTTGCGCCGGCCATTCGCAATGGAACCTCGCCGTATCCGATATCCTCTCGTTTTCGCTCAACACCCAAGGGCAAGGGGGGCGCGCTGCCAACGATGGCATGGATGCCTACGGATTTGCGTGGTGCGCCTTTGGACGAGCGCCCGACTGCGAGCAAGTGGAAGGCGAATTGCCCGTCACGGTTACGCTCTCGCAGCACTGGAAAGATTCCTCTGGACCGGGCCTGCACCGCGGCGGCTCGGGAGCGGTGCAACAATGGATGATCCACAAAGTGCCGAACCTGTTGTCGCTTTGCATGGGGAATGGCAGCAAAGTTCCGCTCGGCCAACCGCTCTTCGGCGGCTATGCGTCGGCTCCCATTCCGGGGATCAGCGTGCGCAATACAGACATGCTGGCCCGCATGAAGGCGGGCGATCCGGCACTGAGCCTGGAGCACCGGGAACTATTCGAAGATCAATCCATTGGAGGAGACTGGACTTTTGAGTTGATCGCGCGCACGCCGAAAATGTATCAGGAAGGCGACTTGCTGTTCGGGTTCAGCGGGGGCGGTCCGGGTTACGGCGACCCGCTGGAACGCAAAGCGGAGGATGTGGTGGAAGATTTGAAGAAGAAAATCGTGTCCGAGTGGACTGCGAGCAAAGTATATAAAGTTGCGCTGGATCCCGAGGGCCGCAAGGTGGATGCCGTGCGCACCGAAGCACTCAGGAACGCGGAACGCAAGGCGCGACTGGCGCGCGGCAGGAGTTATGACGAGTTCCTGGCGGAATGGAGCAAGCTCTCGCCGCCGCAGGATATCCTGCAGTATTACGGGACCTGGCCGGACGCGAAATCCACCGGGCCGATATTTCGTCCCTAGGCATGAAGGAGTAGACGGTGGCTGAACTGGCGACGCCGCGAGCGATAATCCGCGCGATGCTTCAGGGTATTCCCCTGGCGCGGCCGTTGGTCGCGCCCATCGTTTTTTCTCTCGGCGCTCGTCTGGAGAATTTGCCACTGCGCGAATTCCTTTCCAATCCCACCAAAATTGCCAGCGCACTGCGCCAGCTACGAGGGGCTCTGGCCCTGGATGGTGTGACCTGCTACTTCGATCCGTATCTTGAGGCGGAGGCGCTCGGGTGCGATGTGCGATGGAATGAGGGAGGGGCAAGCCGCACGCTGCAACCTCCGTCAAAAAATGGTGGGGCACTTCGGGAGCGCCTGCCATCTGCCGATGAGGTTGTGCAACTCGGACGCATTCCGGTGGCTTGCGAAGTTGTGCGACGCCTCAAAGTGATGTTACCGGGCGAACCAGCATTGGCGGCGGGCGTAACTGGGCCTTGCGCACTGGCTTTGCAGCTTACGGGCGAGGCGTCCGCGGAGGGTTCGGTTTTCAATGACGCGATCGAGTTTGCCGCCGAGGTGACAGTTCCGGTGTGCAAGAGCCTTCTCGATGCAGGGGCGAGCGTGATCTTCCTGCGGGAGGATTTCACCGTCATACAAAGCCGGCAGCGCTGGGCGGACTTATTGAATCCGGTCATCAATGTAATCCGATTCTACGAGGCCTTGCCGGTTGTGCTACCAGCAATGACGACTGCCGCGGCGACACTGACGGCCTCGAGTGGCGCTTGTGAAGGGCTGATTTGCCCGGTGGCGATCGAACCATCGGCTGTAATCTCTCCGCAGGTGGCAGTATCGGGGGCGGTTTTTCTGCCTATCCAGGAATTGCTTTGTTCGGAGTCAAACGATGCGGCGATTGGTGGATGGCTACAGTCAACCACGTCGAGGCTCGCGTTGAGTTTTATAACTACGCAGGAAGACATTGCAGCGGATACAGACATAAGACGCCTGGCGAGCTTGTTCAAGAGTATTCAGGGTGGATCGCGGCGGATCGCATGAGCAGGAATAAACAGTTCCTTTGGGCGCAGGCAGAAAGGTGGCGCTAATCCATGTTTGTAAATCGCAAGCGCATTCTGATTGAATTCGGGGACTGCGATCCCGCAAATATAGTGTTTTTCGCCAACTACTTTCGTTGGTTCGACGACTGCACGAGCGCACTTTTTACGGCCGCGGGTCTTCCGGCGCGCGAACTTTTCCGCTCGCATGGAGTCCTGGGCATTCCGGTGGTTGAAGTAAACGCGCGGTTTATCGCGCCTTCGACGCATGGCGATGAGGTAGAGGTGGAATCGAAGGTGACCGAATTGCGCAAAAGCAGTTTCGTGATTACTCACAATTTTTTCCGCCGCAACGAGCTTTTGCTGGAAGGACGGGAGACACGGGTGTGGGCGGAGGCACATCCGACCGAAGAGGGCCGGATGAAGGCAGTGCCGCTGCCAAGGGAAGTGATCGAGAAGCTGTCCAAGAATGGCGGGACGAGCGGGCGGAAACCGGCCAAGCGTAAGAAATCGCGGCGGTGAGATAGGGTAAGTTGAGTAACCATGAGTTATTGCCATTGAGCGCGTGACTGGCCTAAGATACGTCGGATATAAGGAATGGCCGTTTGACCCATTGTTTTGATCCCCATGAAATCATCCTCCGCGTTGTCTGAATCCGCCGTCAACGGGTCCGATAGCCGATTTGACCGTCAACTCGCGAAAATACTGGAGCATGCGACCACATTGTTCGCGGAAAAGGGATATGAAGGTGCCTCGATGCGCGACCTTTCGCGACTGAGCGGGATGTCGCTGGCGGGTCTTTATTATTACTTCAATTCCAAGGAGAAGCTCCTTTACCTGATTCAGCGGCATTTGTTTCTTTCGGCCATCGATCTGGCGCGCGAGCGGTTGAAGGAAGAGAACGACCCGGAGGAGCGGATCCGAGTGTTCATTCGCTGCCACCTGGAATATTTTCTGGCGAAGCCGGACGCGATGAAGGTGCTGTCGCACGAGGATGACGTCCTGAAAGAGCAGATGGGAACAGGGGTCGCAGACCTTAAGCGCCAGTACTACCATTGCTGTGCCGACCTTCTGGATGCGCTCAAGACCGCGAAGGGACTGCACTGTAATTCGCGGGTGGCTACGCTCTGCCTGTTCGGAATGATGAACTGGCTCCCCACCTGGTATAACCCCCGAGTCGACGGAGACGCCACAGTGATGGCGCAGGAAATTGGAGACGTTTTTCTGCATGGGATTTACGCGACGGAGTAGTGGCGTGCCCCAGGCTTCCCCTGGTGAAGCGCCGGGTGGTTGCCATTCGCCCTCCGGGGCGGGGCGGAGCGGCTGCTGTCGATGTTGATCGCCGGTCTTCCGATGTAGCTTGTGAAAAGTGGCAAAACCGTCTCGCCTCGAACAACGGGTCATTGGTTCTGCGCTCGCCGGGCACAAATTTCCTTGGAATAGATCAACGGTGGAAGACAAATGAAGGCATATAAGATTGCATTTGCGGATTTACGCTGGCTCTCGGCGAGGAGAAATTCGACAAAATGGGGGGTACCCCCCCCTACCCAAAAATGAGTGAAGTCTATGATAACAAATAAGTTACATGCAAAGTATTCAAAACATTGGACTTGGCGATAATTCTTGATGTTTGGCGTGGGGTTGCGGGTGTACCAACTGCCGCCATATGTTGAGAAAGAGCAGTAAATAGTTTTAAGCCGGAAAGGCGTCCGTCTCTGGAGCCGGGCACACTTCTCGATGGTACAGGATCAGAGAATCGTAGCACCGATTATGGCGCAGGTCAGTGATGGCGGTCACTGGAAAAATGTGATGAATGAGGGCTGGGGCGGCCCATCACTCGACTGGCGAGGTCCCGCCTAACGTCGCAAAAAGCGCGACGTTAAGCAGAGGACACACGACGAGCTTGTCGCTTTCCCAACCTGGGAGAGCCCGCCGGGTTAACGCCCCAAAAGACGATGCGGTTTTTGATCCTCATGACAGCCGCCGACGCGACGCTTTGCTCCTGTTTTCCGCCGATGGCTAAGACTCCGGATTGTCCATGGGCAGCCCTACGTAGTTCTCGGCCAGCGTTCTGGCGGCCGCGGTAGAACTGGTCACATAATCGAGTTCGGCAAGTTGGCGGCGGCGATCAAAAGGATTCGCGCGGGGGAAGCGGTGGAGAATGGAGGTCATCCACCAGGAGAAGCGCTGCACTTTCCAGACGCGGCGCAAGCAGGTTTCGGAGTAACGATCAAGCAGAGACTGGCTGCCGGTTTTATAGAAGCGGTCGAGGGCGCGGGCCAGAACCCGGACATCCGCGACGGCGAGGTTTAAGCCTTTGGCTCCGGTGGGCGGTACGATGTGCGCGGAGTCTCCCGCAAGAAACAGCCTGCCATATTGCATGGGTTCGACGACGAAGCTGCGCATCCCCGTCACGCCTTTTTGCAGGATTGGGCCTTGGGTAAGTTTCCAGCCATCGGAGGCGAGGCGAGTCTGCAATTCCGACCAGATGCGCTCGTCGCTCCAGTCGTCAATGTTTTCATCGGGGTCGCATTGCACATAGAGGCGTCCGATCTGCGGGGTACGCATGCTGTGAAGGGCGAAGCCGCGATCGTGGTAGGCGTAGATCAGTTCCTCGGTGGAGGGAGGAGCTTCGGCGAGGATTCCGAGCCATCCGAAAGGGTAGATGCGGTCGTACTCCGTGAGAACTCCGGCAGGGATGCTGGGACGGCAGATGCCGTGGAAGCCATCACAACCGGCGATAAAATCACAACTCAGTTCATAGTCGGCACCATTTTTGCGGTAACGGATCCGGGGGAGAGCGGTGTTGAAGTCGTGAACGCTGACGTTCTCCACTTCGAAGAAGACCTTGCCTCCAGTGGCGAGGCGGGCGCTCGTGAGATCCTTGACAACTTCGTGCTGGGCGTAAATCGTGATCGATTGCCCGCCCGTGAGTTCCTGAAAGTCGATGCGGTGACTGCGGCCGGCGAAACGTAACTCGATGCCATAGTGGATCAAGCCTTCGGTTTTCATGCGGTCGCCAACACCCATCTGGTTGAGCAGGTCGACGGTGCCATGTTCGAGCACACCGGCGCGAACCCGCTCTTCGACGTACTGGCGGCTGCGATTCTCAATGACGACGGAATCGATGCCCTGCAAATATAAAAGATGAGAGAGCACGAGACCGGCTGGGCCCGCGCCGACAATCCCGACCTGTGTGCGCTCTGAAATCGGCACTGGACTGGACACCTCTTAATCGTTGCCGGATAGT
>JBEKOW010000273.1:0-8539 GCA_049521375.1 Terriglobales bacterium | reverse complement strand
ATTCTTTTTGTCCTGCTGATGTTTCTCGTGATCATCACGATCAGTTATTTCCGTTCCCCCGAAGCTTTTGAACTGGCCGCGCGTCCACAGCCGGCGCTGGGACCGATCGCCACTCCGAAGATGGAGCGGTCGGCCGGGCTGGCGATACCGCAGGGGTATTGGTTTCACCCCGGACACACCTGGAGTCTGAAAGAGAACGCTAACGATGCGCGCATCGGCATCGACAGCTTTGCCGCCAACCTGATTGGCAAGACCGACAAGATCGAAGTGATTGGCGAAAACCGCTGGGTTCGTCAGGGACAAAAGATCATGACGATTCACTCGGGCAAAGCGTCCATCGACCTGGTGTCGCCGATCGAAGGCGTGATCATGGCCATCAACCGCGATGCCATCGAGGATCCGAAGACGATTGTGCATGATCCCTACGAAAAGGGATGGATTGCGAGCCTGAAGTCTCCCGACTTGCCGGTGAACCAGAAAAACCTCGTGCAAGGGCCGATGGTGGCTCCGTGGATGCAGAACTGCCTGACACGCCTGACCAATATGGTTCCGGAGATGGCGCAGGCAATGGCGGCCGACGGCGGCCTGCCGGAATCCGGGTTGCTGGCGCGGGTTGCACCCGACACGCGGGAAAACCTGCTGAAGGAGTTCTTCCTGGCGTAGGAGCTACGGACCGGGTTGGTGGTTCGTGGTAGTGCATCGATGCCGGCGGGTCGCCGACGCTACGAGAAAGAAAGAAGGAGATTATGGAACGCACAAGAGCAATCCTGGTGGACATCACCAAGTGCATCGGCTGCCGGAGCTGCGAACAGGCTTGCAAGGAAGCGCACGGTTTTCCGGCAGCCAGCGAGCCGAAGCTTTCGCCGACCAACTTGACGGTGATCGAAGAGCACGGCGAGAAGTTCGTCCGCAAGATGTGTAACCACTGTCAGGAACCGGCCTGCGCATCTGCGTGCCTGGTAGGAGCGCTGAAGAAAACGGCGCTGGGGCCGGTGACTTATGACGGGTCGAAGTGCATCGGGTGCCGCTACTGCCTGGTGGCTTGCCCTTTCAGCGTGCCGCGCTACGAGTGGTCGAAGCTGGTGCCCTACGTCAAGAAGTGCGATATGTGCTCGGCTCGACAGATCGCTGGGAAGCCTCCGGCTTGTGTCGAGGCGTGTCCTACGGGCGCTTCTACGGTTGGCTGGCGCGACGACATTCTCGAAGAGGCAGAGCGGCGAATTCTGGGTGGCGGCTACGTGAAGCACATCTACGGCAGCGAAGAAGCCGGCGGGACTTCGGTGTTCTTCATCTCGGATGTGCCCTTCGAGAAGCTGGGATTTGCGGCGCCTGCGAAACAGCCGATGCCGATGCTGACCGCGAACGCCCTGGGCGATGTGCCCACGGTGGTGCTGGTGGGCGGCAGCCTGCTCTCGGGCTTGTACTGGATCACGCAGCGGCGCGAGGCAGTGGCGCGGGCCGAAGGTACGATTGCATTCCCACGGCCGATTACCAAACGCGGCAGCGACAACAATAACGATACGGAAAGGAGCTAGGCCATGACTCGCAATCTGTCCAAAATAAATTTATCTGCGGTGACTCTGTGGCGCACGATTGTGGCGCTGATCTTTGCGGCTGGCCTTTATGCCACCTATGCCCGCTTCGCACTGGGGTTCGCCAAGGCTACGCATCTTACCGATGCGCAGCCCTGGGGCCTATGGGTCGGAATCGGCACGCTTTGCGGGGTTGGACTCTCGGCGGGCGGATTCGCTATCGCGGCCGCCGTTTACCTGCTGGGGTTTGAGCGGTACCGTCCCGTGCTGCGCGCGGCGGTGCTGGTCTCATTCCTCGGATACTCGAGCGTGATCGCCGGCATGATGTATGAACTGGGATTGCCGTGGCGCATCTGGCATCCGATTGTCATGTGGAACCGGCACTCGATGCTGTTCGAGGTTTCCTGGTGCGTGATGCTGTACTCGACCGTGCTGGCGCTGGAATTCTCGCCCGCGCTGGTAGAGAAAATCCCGCTGGCTGGACTGCGCAACTGGTACTTGAAATGGCACCACGAAGTGCTGATCGCGCTGGTGCTGATCGGCGTCGTGCTCTCTTCCCTGCACCAGTCGTTTCTGGGCGGACTCTACCTGCTTACACAGGGCAAGCTTGATCCGCTGTGGTACAGCCCGAATCTGACGACGCTGTTTTACCTGTCGGCCATTCCGGCTGGCCTTTCGGTGACGATCATCGCTCTGTATCTTTCGATCCGGTCGCTGGACGTGAAACTCGATCCGCGAATTCTGACGGAAGTGAGCCGCGTGATCGCACCCTTGCTGGCCATCTACGCGATCTTCCGCGCAGTCGACCTGGCGAAGAACAACGCCCTGCCATACCTCTGGATGTGGCGCGAAGAAACGCTTTCATTCTGGCTGGAAGTCGCGCTGCTGGTGGTTGGGCCGATCATTCTGCTGAACATGGATAAAGTGCGCAATAACCCGCGCAACCTGTACTGGACCTGCGCGATGGTGGTCGCGGGCTTTATGACGAATCGCGTGGACGTTTCGGTAACCGGGTTGCAGCGCAGTTCGGGAGTCTACTATGTGCCGCAGTGGACCGAGTTCGCGGCCACCCTGATGGTGCTGACGGTCGCGGTCATGGTGTTCCGGTACTGCGTAATCTATCTGGACATTCTGCCGAAGAATACAGCAAAGTTACCGCCGCAGTTACGGTGGACGATCAAAGGCGCTGCGGCGGAGGCGTGACCTCCTAGCGTCGTTCACCCGATAGCCCCGGAGGCCGGACACCTCCGGGGTTTTTCTTGTCGGCGACAAAACACCTGCCCGGCGGTCAGTCTGAATCATTAATGGAGACTAAGAGGAGGTTACCAAGGTTCGATTGAGAACTGGTGATTGATCGATAGGATTCTATTGACCGGAAAAATCAAGTTTTCAAAGTCTCAAGGTTTCAATGGGCCGACCCGCTTCCGTAAGGGTCAACTTTTGAACCCGCGCAACATTGGCAGTTCGGGAGAACTGAATCGTGATCTCGTTAAAAAAATATCTGGAGATGAATCCAGAAGCAGTTGCAGAAGAGAAAGCAGAAGAGCCCTCCGAGGTGCTGGCCGCGACTTCGAAGGCGTATCGCTCGGCTCTTGCGTCCGCGGGAACGAGCGCTGTACAGGCCTGTCCGCCGGTGGGCGGCGATTTCCAGCAGAATCTGGCGCAAATTGCAAAGAGGCTGGAAAGAGCGCTCAAGGTTTCTGCCGTGCAGGAGGCCGAACGCGAGGTTGGGGAGCAATTCGAGCTCTGGGAGGATCGCACGAAAGAGTTCTACCAGGCAAGAACCACCGAGATAAAAGAGCTGCTGACGGTGCTGGCCCGCACGGCCGAATCGGTGGGAGAACGCGACCATCAATACTCGGCGCACTTCGGCCAGTTCACGAGCCGGCTGAAGACAATCTCAAGCCTGGAAGACTTGACCAAGGTGCGCGCGTCGCTGGTCAAGGAAGCTCTCGAACTGAAGAGCTACGTCGACAAGATGGAGCAGGACAGCACCAAGCTCGTGAAGCAACTGAAGACCGAGGTTTCGACTTACGAAACGAAACTGAAAGAGGTGGAAGAGCTGGCACTGCGGGACACGCTGACCGGGCTCGCCAACCGCCGTAATGTGGAGCGCCGGATCGAGCACCGCATCGCCAACCAGCTGCCTTTCTGCGCGGCCATGATCGATGTCAACCGGCTGAAGTTGATCAACGACAAGCACGGACATCTCGCCGGAGACAGCTTGCTGCAACAGTTTGCCCAGGAGTTGCGAACCGCCATGCGGACCACCGATCTGATCGGACGCTGGGGCGGAGATGAATTCATGGTCATAATCGACGGCGACCTTGCGGGAGCCACCGCCCAGATCGAGCGCGTGAATAAATGGGTGTTCGGGGACTACTCGATCCGGCCGGGCAAGGGGACGGGCGAAGTGAAAGTCCACGTCGACGCCGCGATCGGGCTGACGGAATGGAAGGCGGGGCAGAGACTCAAGGACGTGGTGGAACAGGCCGACGCCGCGATGTACAAGCAGAAACAGAAGGCGCGCGCCCAGAACGCGTAGTTAAATCTGACTTTACTTAAAGCAGACTTTGCTTTAAAGCAGACGTTGAGGACACACGGGCGGTGTCTTACCTGAAACCGGTGCGCTATCGCGAGGAGCGGCGCCCTCGGAGTGAGTATTGCTGATCGAGTGCCTGGCGAATCAGCGTCTTGATCACCGCCTGCCGGCTGATGTTCAGCTCCTTTGCCGCCCGATCAAGTTCCTGCAGCATTCCAGCCGTCAAGTCTACGTTTACCCTTTGGATGGGAGCCATCATGCGGCCGTCATTGGTGAAGAAACCCGATATGTCCTTACCCTGGTCCGCAAGACGGGCAATCGCGTCCGCGGAAATCGGCCTCCTATCCTTACGCGCGCTCTTCATACAATTTCTTCTCCTGCTTGGTCGCCTGCCAGAGAGTTACGGGGTGGTAGAACTCTCCCTCGTCGTCCTCTCGAACTTCAAAAATAACCGTGTAGAGACGTTGCCCCACCCACCCGACCGCACGGTACTGTTCCGGCCAATCCGATCGCTTGTCGAGATAGTAAAAATGCAGAAAAATCTCCTGCACTTCTTCAAAGCCGACAGCTCGCTTGGGATTTGCTCTTAACCGCTCGCTCTTCCGCTGATCGAACTGGAACCGCATAAAGAGTATAACAGTTATACCAGTTCAGCGCAATGTGCTGGTTGGATGGGAGCAAGCTGATCGGATCGCCGAGTTGCGCTCGGCATGGGGAGCCGACGGCGGCTGTCCTAAGTGTTCTCCGGTTTCCAGCGCAGAATCGGCTTCCGTGCCGCCGCGGTCTCATCGAGTCGCGAGATGCGCGTGTTGTGCGGAGCATCGAGCACGAACTGGGGATCTTCTTCCACCTCTTCTGCGATGGACCTCATTGCTTCGATAAACAGATCCATCTCTTCTTTGGGTTCGCTTTCCGTCGGCTCAATCATGAGGGCGCCGGGAACGATCAGCGGGAAAGCCGTCGTGTATGGATGAAAGCCATAATCGATCAGGCGCTTGGCGAGGTCCATCGTGCGCACGCCTTTTGCGGATTGCACCTTATCGCTGAAGACGACTTCGTGCATCGAGGGGGTGGAGTAAGGCAGGTCATACACGCCTTCCAGACCCTTGCGGATGTAGTTGGCATTGAGCACGGCATCTTCGGTGGTCTGGCGCAGGCCGTCGGGACCGTTGGCGAAGATGTAGGCTAACGCGCGGATGAACATTCCAAAGTTGCCGTAGAAGGCGCGCACACGGCCGACCGACTGGGAACGGTTGTAGTCGAAACCCAGCGTGCCATCGGGCTTGGTGATCAGGACCGGCGTGGGCAGGAAGGGCTCGAGAATTTTCTTGATCGCGACCGGGCCGGAGCCGGGACCGCCTCCGCCGTGCGGAGTCGAGAAAGTCTTGTGCAGGTTGAGGTGCATCAGATCGACGCCGAAGTCTCCCGGGCGGGCTTTGCCTACGAGCGCGTTCATGTTGGCGCCGTCCATGTAGAGCAGGCCGCCTTTGGCGTGGAGGAGGTCGGCGATCTTGTGAATCTCCTGCTCGAAGACTCCCAGCGTGTTGGGATTGGTGACCATGAGCGCGGCCACGTCTTCGTTCATTTGCGATTCGAGCGCCGCCACGTCGATCATGCCGCGGCTGTTCGATTTCAGATTTTCGACGGCGTAGCCAACCATGGCGGCGGTCGCGGGATTGGTGCCGTGAGCGGAGTCGGGAATCAGAATTTTCTTGCGCGGATGGCCTTTTGAATGATGGTAGGCGCGCACCATCAGAAGGCCGGTCAATTCTCCATGGGCGCCGGCGGCGGGTTGCAGAGTGATCGCGTTTCATGATGCGCATCGCCCCCTGCGAGACTTTTTCGGCCTGGTAGGGGTGTCCGTTGGCGAGGCCTTCAATACGCGAGACGAATTCGTTGACGCGCGGGTTGTACTTCATGGTGCAGGAGCCGAGCGGATACATGCCGAGATCGATCGCGTAATTCCAGGTGGAAAGACGCGTGAAATGACGGATGATTTCGATCTCGCTGACTTCGGGCATGGAGCCCATGTCCTTGCGCTCCTGCTTGCCGAGGAGTTCGGCGGTGTCGACTTCGGGGACGTCGAGCGGAGGCAATTTCCAAGCGGCTTTGCCAGGCGAGGACTTCTCGAAAATCAAGCCTTCGTTCTGGCTGATGTGGCGCGTGGCTTTGCGGGTCATGTGGGTCATGTCTTGTTTCTTTCGCCCCTTCGCGGCTTTGGTACTTAATTTCGATTTTTACCCACGGCTTGCGCCGTGGGCTGAATTCTTGCGCCGCTTTGCGGCTGGTACAGGCACTTTGGTCAGCGGCGTCCCTCAGCCGTCAGCGGCTAAAGCCGCTCCTCAATAAATATGGGCTGACCGCAGCCCTGAAGCGCTGCGCCACCCAAAATCGCTGCAATCTACCGTTCATCGCGCGACTTCTTCGTGCTCGGGTTCGCGCATACTTTGATCGGCGCGTTCGCTGTCGGCGACGAGGCCAACGGCAGTGTCGATCATCGACCGCGTAGTAAGTTCCGTGCAGCACCACAGAGCCGCGTGGCCTAACTCGGGATAAAACTTTTTAAGTGGCAGGCCTCCGACAATTTTGTGGCCGAGCAAGCGGGAGTTGATGGCATAGGGATCTTCGCTCGACTCCACCACGAACTCGTTGAAGCGGGGCGCTCCTGCGAAGAGCACCTTGGCGTGTTTGCCGAATTGGCTCGCGGCATAAGCGGCCTTGGCGAGATTCTGTTTTGCCAGTTCCTTCAGCCCCACTTTGCCGTACACAGTCATGAAAATATTCACCATCAATGCGACAAGGGCCTGGTTGGTGCAGATGTTGGAGGTCGCCTTCTCGCGCCGGATGTGCTGCTCGCGGGTCGCCAGGGTGAGAACGAATCCGCGCTTGCCATTCTTGTCGACAGTCTGGCCCGCGAGGCGTCCCGGCATCTGCCGGACGAATTTTTCTTTGGTGGCAAGAACGCCGCAGTACGGGCCCCCGAAGCCCAAGGGCACGCCGAAGGACTGGGCCTCCATGGCCACAATGTCGGCGGAGCGGGGCGGCTCGACGATGCCAAGAGAGACAGCTTCCGCGATCGAAACGATCAGCAGCGCTCCGCGTTTGTGCGCGATTTCGGCAATCGCGTCGACATCTTCAATGGTCCCAAAGAAATTCGGCGACTGGATCAGCACGCAGGCGGTGTCGTCGCCGATCGCGGCTTCGAGCGCTTTCGTGTCGATGCGTCCTGAATCGGTGTAGTCGATCGCGGACAACGGGATGCTCTGGTGCGTGGCGTAGGTGTGGATGACCTCGCGGTATTCGGGATGCAGGCTGCGGGCAACGATCGCTCCGCGTTTGCCGGTGATGCGGACCGCCATCATCACGGCTTCGGCGGCACCGGTCGAACCGTCGTACATGGAAGCGTTCGCGAGGTCCATGCCGGTCAGGTCGGAAATCATGGTTTGAAATTCGAAGATGGCCTGCAAGGTTCCCTGCGCGAACTCGGCCTGGTAGGGCGTGTAGGCGGTGAGGAACTCGCCGCGCTGCACGAGGGCGTCGATCACGACGGGACGATAATGCGAGTAGGCTCCGGCGCCGAGGAAGCTGGTGTAGCCTTCGCCATTCTCCTTCGCGCGCTGTTTGAACCAGTCGACGATTTCGGACTCGGCCATCTGACGGTGAATGGCAAGGTCGCGGTTGAGGCGATATTCGGCGGGAATGGGCGAGAAAAGGTCGTCCACGGAACGAATGCCGATCGCCTTCAGCATGGCTTCGCGGTCGGAGGGAGATTTTGGTAGATATCGCATAGGAACCTTTATTTGATGCCGGCGGGCTTCACTTCGATTGCGCGGTTCGAAGCTTGGTGAGGTGTGCGCGTCGCAAGATCAATGCAGAAGGCAGAAGTCAGATTGCAGAAGTGAAATCCCTGGCTCCCGGCACCAGTTCTGTGGCCAAAGGCATTCACTTCTGCAATCTGACTTCTAACTTCTGCAATACCTTTCAGTGTCCTGCCTCTTCGTTGACAAATTTTTCGTAGTCTTCGGCCGAGAGCAGGCCGTTCAGCTGGGCTGGATCTTTGAGCGCGATCTTCAACATCCAGGCGGCGTGGGCATCTTTATTGACGTTCTCGGGCGCGGTTGCCAGTTCCGCGTTGACGTCGACTACCGTGCCGGAGGCGGGGGCGTAAAGATCCGAAACCGCTTTGACCGACTCGACCGTCCCGAAGGTCTTCCCGGCGGAAAGTTCAGCGCCTGCTTTGGGCAGTTCCACGAAGACGATGTCTCCGAGGGAGTCCTGGGCGTGGGTGGTGATGCCGATCTTGCCGTCGGCGGTGATCCATTCGTGTTCCTTGGTGTATTTACGGTCGGTGGGGTAGGGCATATAGCTTTTAGCTCCTGGCTCGTAGCAAAATCGTCGCTGGTCGTTGGTCGTTAATCTCAAGCTGCTAGTTACGAGCCGCGAGTTTCGAACCAACAAAAAACTT
>JBEKOW010000272.1:0-8941 GCA_049521375.1 Terriglobales bacterium | reverse complement strand
GCTTCAAAGATTTCCTCGCGGTCGGTCTTCTCTTTCTTGACCTTCTTGACGACCTTGTGCGGCTTGCGGCTGTTGCCGGTGCCATCGCCCGGTTCCGCTTTCGCGGCCGCCGCCGCCGGATCTTCATTCCACAGGTCGTACAACAGTCCGATTTTTAACTTGGCACCAATCATGCATTCTCCTGATCCGGCTCTGTGCTTTAGGCTCCAGGCTTTCGGCCTTAGGCTCTCGGCAATTGCTTGCGGCCCCTCACTCCAACTCTTTTGCGCTTCGACGAATTACGGCTCGAAACCCAGAACCTAAAGCCCAGAGGCCAGAGCCGAAAGCCGAAAGCCCAGAGCCGCTTTTGTCACGGCTGTATAAACTTTCCCTTCGTCACATATGTCATCACCAGCGCGGTCGTGTAGGCGGTAATTTCCGCCAGGTGCTCCGCGCTGCGTGTCTTGTCGGTGCGCAGGTCGAGTTCGCCGGCGCGCCGTTCGAGGTTGTCCACCAGACTCTTGATCAGCGGCCGCTGCGCGCCCGTCCACTGCGCGACCTTGTCGATCAGCGGTTTGCGATGCTGCCGCAGAAACTCGCTCGCTGCCAGCGCCGTCTTCTTCCGCTTCGACACCGGGAACAAGTCCCGCAAATCGGTATCCGGAGTAAGTTCGGTCACCGGCACTTCTTCTCTTCCATTGCGGTGATAAAACTCCGCCACCGTAATTTCCATATCGTCGACCGTGATGTCCGCAATGCCGCGCCGCCGCATCGGCTCGCTCTTCCGCAGCTTCCGCGCCAGCCGATCCAGGTAAATGAGTTTTTCCATCGCCGGCCATCCGCGATAGCGCTTGCGCCAATTCGAGCGCGGCGTGAGCCATACCGCGAACGTCTCGGCGAAATCTTCATCCGGATGTTTCTGCGCATACCATCCCGGCAAATGCCGCACATACTCGCGCGAAAACGGCGCGGGACGGTAATTGTCGCGATACGGACGCCGGAACGACCCGAACATCTGCTTCCACTCCGGTTTGTTGTGGAGCTTGTAGGCGTGCGTGAACGCGTGTCCGGCCTCGTGTCGCAGATACATCATGATTTCGCGGGCATCTTCCAGGTCGTGGGACTGCTTTTCGAGTTGCGCCAGTTCCGCATTCGCCAGATAAAACGGAATTCCAATGATGGGCTCGCCCGACGGGCATCCCCATTCATCCGTGAGATAGCAGGCGGGCCGAAATTTCGCCAGGCCTTTGCTCTCCAGTTCGCGATAAAGCTGTTCGACAAAGCGCTCCACCGGAGACGTCGCGAGCTTCAGCCCCAGCTCGCGGATCGGCCGGTTCAGCAAGTCCTGATCGTCGTCTGGCAACTCTTGATCTCTATCCAGCACAAACACTCGCTATGGAGGCGGACCAGCCCCGTTGAATTCCGTGACTGATCATTCCCAGATTCATTCTCAGACGCATGCGCACGAGATACTTTCATGCTGCCCGCAGAATCGCGGCAGGCTCTTACGAGGGGAGTAACGTTATCTCTCAAGTTAACGATAGATGACTGAAGGGATAATCAGGAAGTGACTGGAGTAACGCAAATGCAGAACAGCGCAGTGGAATCTTAAGTGAGGCGCGCCCGATCGAATGCGATGTAACCGAGGCGATGCAATCTACCGTGTAGACTCCGCCGCTGAATGTTCACCCTTCCGCGCGATTGATCGCACCACCATTCTCTGCAGAAGAAAAACCGTTGCGAGCGCGATCAGCAGCGCCAATAAAATTGTCGTGTTCATTAAATCCCCCGAACCGGATGGTTCAGCTCATTGCATCACTGGCGCGAGAACGAGGAAAGATTACCGCCGTCACGACCCAATACAGTCGCGCGCATTGCACTGCATATCTACTACCAAAAATAAGAGGCGGACCCTCATTCGGATCCGCCCTGTGTGAAATGAGTTTTGCGGTTCTACTGCAGCAGCGTGCCCTCGCCGTTCCCGGCCGGCTCTTCCGGCGCAATCACCACCGCCGCAGCAACCCGGTCTCCTGGTTCGAGCGACAGCAGCCGCACACCCTGCGCGGCGCGGCCCGATTCGCGTATCGAGGTCGAATCCATGCGGATAATCTTGCCGTACTGGCTGATGAGCATGACCTGTGACTCTTCATTCACCTGCGCGATGCCGACCACCTTGCCGTTGCGCTCGGTCGTCCTCACGTTGATCACGCCGGAACCGCCGCGTCCCTGCAGACGATACTCGTCCGCGGGAGTGCGCTTTCCATAGCCATTTTCGGTGATCGACAGAATCAGCGATCCCTTGAGCGGTAGCGATTCATCGGTCGCGGTAGCTTCGACCCCGGACTTGGCCTTCGCTCTCGCGGCGGCCTCCTCGGCTTGCTTGAGGTCCTTCGCCGTGGTCGCCATGCCGACGATGTAATCTCCTTTGTCGAGATTCATGCCGCGCACACCATACGCCGGACGCCCCATGGGCCGCACGTCATCCTCGTTGAAGCGGATCGCCTGCCCGTCATGCGAAGCGAGAAAAATAATCTGCTCGCCGTCGGTCAGCGTGGCCGCGACCAGTTCGTCGCCCTGGTCGATTCCGATTGCAATGATGCCTCGCGACATCACGTGCGAGAAATCCTTCAGCTCGGTCTTCTTCACCGTGCCATTGCGAGTGGCGAAGAAAATGTACCGGCCCGCTTCTTCGAGATTCCGCACCGCGACCATGGTGCGTACGGTTTCTCCCGCCTGCAGGCCGACGAGGTTGCCAATATGTTTCCCCTTGCCGGCGGCCCCCACATCCGGAGTTTCATACACCTTGAGCCAGTAAACGCGCCCGGTGTTGGTAAAAATCAGAATGTAGGCATGGGTCGAGGCGATGAACAACTGCTCGACGAAATCCTCGTCGCGCGTTTTTCGTCGCGCGTTTTCATGCCCGTGCGGCCCGTGCCTCCGCGGCGCTGCATGCGGTAGGTCGAGATCGGAGTCCGCTTCACATAGCCCGAATGGCTGACCGTGACCGCGACCTGCTCGTCGGCGATCAGGTCCTCGAGCATGATTTCGGCCGCTTCGTCTTCGATCACTGTGCGGCGCGCGTCGCCGTAGAGCTTCTTCACTTCTTCCAGCTCTTTGACGATCACCGTGCGCAGCTTTTTTTCGGAAGCAAGAATCGCTTCGTACTCGGTGATGCGATCGCGCACCTCTTTCAACTCGTTCGAAATTTCGTCGATCGAAAGTTTCGTCAGGCGATGCAACTGCAGTTCGAGGATCGCGTCCGCCTGCTTGGCCGTGAACGGCTTATCCTCGGGAAGCTTGGGAGCGCGTCCGGTGGTGTTGATGTCGATCTTCTTGCCACCGAAATACGCGACCAAGTTGTCGCGCGCGTCGGCCCGGTTGGCGCTGCCGCGGATGATCGCGATCACGTTGTCGAGGTGATCGAGCGCGGTCAGGTAGCCTTCGAGTATGTGCTCGCGGTCGCGCGCCTTCGAGAGCAGGTACGCGGTCCGCCTCCGCACCACATCGACCCGATGATCGATGAAGTGCTGCAAGGCCTGCACCAGACCCATTTCTTTCGGCTGCTGGTTGACCACCGCCAGCAGGATCATGCTGAAGCCTTCCTGCATCTGCGTGTGCTTGAAGAGCTGGTTGAGCACGATTTGCGGTTCGGCGCCGCGCTTCAGTTCGATCACGATGCGCATGCCGTCGCGATCGCTTTCGTCGCGGATGTCGGAAATATCGTCGATCGTCTTTTCGTTGACCAGGTCGGCGATGCGCTCGATCAGCCGCGCCTTGTTCACCTGGTAAGGAATTTCCGTGACGATGATCGCCTGCTTTTCTTTGGTGACGTTCTCAATCGCCGCCCGCGCGCGCATCATGAAGCGGCCGCGGCCGTTCCTGTAAGCCTCAAAAATTCCAGCGCGTCCGTGAATGATTCCAGCCGTGGGAAAATCCGGCCCCTGCACAAACTTCAGCAGTTCGGCCAACTGCGCATTCGGATTGTTGACCAGCGTGATCGTGGCGTCGACGATCTCCGTCAGATTGTGCGGCGGAATTTTCGTCGCCATGCCGACGGCGATTCCGTCCGACCCGTTCACCAGCAGGTTCGGAAAGCGCGCCGGCAACACGCTGGGCTGCGTCTCCGACCCGTCGTAATTCGGATAAAAGTCGACCGCTTCCTTATCCAGATCCTCAAGCAGCGCCGTAGCAACGCGCGTAAGCCGCGCTTCGGTGTAACGGTCGGCCGCCGGAGGATCGCCATCCACCGACCCGAAATTTCCCTGCCCATCGACCAGCGGCGCGCGCATGGCAAACGGCTGGGCCAGTCGCACCAACGCGTCGTATACGGCGAGGTTGCCATGCGGATGGTATTTGCCCATCACTTCGCCGACGATACGGGCGCATTTGCGCGTAGGCCGTCCCGGCGCCAGACCCATCTGCTGCATGGTGTAAAGAATGCGGCGATGCACGGGCTTCAAACCGTCGCGCACATCGGGCAGAGCGCGCCCGATGATCACCGACAGCGAATAATCGAGATACGACTTGCGCATCTCCTCTTCGATATTGACGGGCTGAATATTGGCGGCGCCCGGACCTTGAGGTCCGTCGCCCCCGGGAGGAGGAGTTAGTGGAAGTTCAGGATTCTGATCGTCAGCCATGAATTAAGTCTCAGCTCTCAGCTCTCAGTACCGCGTGCCAGTCCACGTAAAATCCCGCGGCAGCAGGCTTGGGGATGTGCTCTTTGCAAATCCCCGTAGGGTTCAGCCGCACACTCTATGTTGTTGCCCTAAAACGCATGCAAGTCATTGCATTTAAAGATGCTTAGTCGACTGGATTTATGAAGAAATTATACCACGTTTCAGGCTGCTTTGCGGGGGAGCGGCTGTGGGTTTACGCCCGCCGCAGCGTCAGCAACGTAATCTCCGGAGGCACGCCGATCCGCACCGGAAACCCAAACGTCCCCAGCCCGCGATTCACATAAAGCGCAGCCTTAGAGGTTCCGTTAGCACCACCAGAGGCCTTTGAGATTTCTTTAGCACTACCCGAGCCGAGGGTGCCCCATTCTAACGTCGCGTTTTGTGCGACGTTAGAGTGGGCGTCCACACTGCCGGCATCGTGAGCCTTTCCTGAGAGCTGAGAGCTAATCGCTGAGAGCTGTCTCATCGGCAACTTGTACAGTCCCGCCACAAACGGCGAAATCAGCCGCGCCGGACTCACGCTGTGATCGACAATCTCAACTTTGACCTGTCCGCCATGCGTGTGCCCCGCAAGGCTCAACTCAATCCCAAGTTCCGCGGCGCGATGAAACGAATTCGGATTATGCGACAGCAGAATATTCGGCATGTCGCGCCGGATCAGGCGTTCGATCTCCTGCAGCATCGGCCCCGTGCGTTCCCCGGAAACCATGTGGTCGCGCTGGTAATCGACGCCCAGCAGGTTAAAGCGAGATCCCTTGTGCTCGACGACCTGGCTCTCCGCCCTCAGCAGCCGCATTCCCTTTTCACGGAAAAGCCGTTCCGCCTCGTCTTCTACGCCCGCATAAATTTCGTGATTTCCGTTGCAGCCCCAAATGCCCAGCGGAGCCCGCAGTTTGGCAAGTTCGCTTATACAAGCATCCAGCGGATCGCCTTCGCTCGAAACAAAATCTCCCGTGACAAAAGAAATATCGGGATTCAGTTCGTTCGCCATCGCCACCGCGCGCGCGATCTCAGGCGCAGGCATGTAATCGCCAATGTGAATGTCGCTCAACTGCGCAATGCGCAAGCCGTCCAGCTCGGGAGGGAGATTGGCGATCGGCACATCGACGCGCTCGACCGTATAGCGCAGCCGCCCAGCCGCAAAGCCATAGGTGGCGGCAAAAAACGGAAGGCTCCCGGCCAGATAGGCAGCGTAACGAAAAGCGGTCCGCCGCGAAGCGTCAAAGTGAGAACGACCGGCGTTCGACGCGGGCACGTGGCGCGAATTCGCGATCACGTTCGTAACCCACTCCACGCCGCCGACGGACTTCACCGCCAGAAACGCGAAGAACGAAGCGACCAGCCATAACCGGGAAAAAGTGATGAGGCTTTTTCCGATGCCGATGCGCGACACCGCGTGACCCAGCAGCGGATCGAACGCCGCGGCAAATACCACCAGAGCCAGCGCGATCAGAGCCACTTCAAGGCCATGCCGCCAGGGCGCGACCGCGAGCGATTGAATCCGTCTCCAGGCCTGCAAAAACCAGAAACGCTGTACCGCGTACACCGCCAGAAGAAACAACGCAAAGAAAAGAACTCGGCTGATCAGGAGAATACTCCCTTGGGAAATACTCCCGATTAGATGCACTGCGAGAGCAGACGCTTCGGGCTCAGGAAAGGCAGTCGGTTAAGCAGTCGGTCGGCGGAAGCACGCGACCATCAACATCACGCCCAGGGACAGAAGACGAAAGGGAAGGGTAAGCAAAGCCGTCAGACAGCTCTGCGGAATCACACTGCTGATAGTTGGCGCCGCCACGGGTTCACGCATGTGCAATCGAGCCCTCACACCATTATATTCGAGCATCCAACAGCGGAAAGGACTCTGGACTTCCGTCCAGGATGTGCTTGAGCATGCTTTCTTCGCGGGTGCCTCGACAGCCAATGGTTCGACCTGCCCTCACCCTGGCCGTGCAATTGCTGCCCGCCATTATGCTCGTTCTGCTCGGATGGGGTCTCGACGATCTCCCGTCATTTCTCGCGAATCCGGCGCGCGCCGCGTTTGCAGCCCTCATGGTAGCCGCCGCGCTGGCCGCTGTTCTTCTAAGGCTCGATCTGAACCCGCTCCGCCAAGGCGCAACACCCGCGGGCACGCAGACCGTGCAACTCGCCCTGCTGCTGGCTCTGTCGCTAGCCCTGCTCTGGTTTCTGCCCCACGCCGACCGAAGAACAATCCTGACTCTGCGCCACGAATGCTGGCGCTACATCGGCGCGCTGTGTTGCGTCCTCGGAGCCACCCTGCGCCTCCTCGCACTCAAAAGCCTGGGCCCGAATTTCAGCGCTTACGTTACTCTGCAGCCCAACCACCGGCTCGTGCAGCAAGGCATCTACGCCCGCATCCGCCATCCCCTTTATCTGAGCCTGCTGTTGGTCCCCACCGGCATCGCCCTGGTATTCGCCAGCAAGTTAGCGTGGCCGATTCTCGCTCTCGCAGGAATATTTGTTCATGATCGGATGCGAAGCGAAGAACGCCTGCTGGCGTCCCATTTCGCCGCGGAGTTCGAGAATTACAAGCGCCGCACCTGGAAGCTGATCCCACTGCTGTTCTGAAGCCGAGTCATCTTGAGCGGAGCTCATCCCGCCTCTGCTCTAAAAGCCGAGTCATCTTGAGCGGAGCAGGAACTTCACGAAGTGATGTCCCTGCGCAGTCGAAAGCCCCTACCCGCCCGAAAATGTAGGATTGCAAATAATTGTCCGGAACACCCCGCAGTGCTCGACCGATCGCTCAACTAGCGATAATCACCATCACCCCCGCAGCGGGTTCACCACCTCAACTGCTCCGTACCGCTGGCCGTGTGACATATCCTCCGAGTAGACAACCGCCGCTCCGCAGCTCTCGGCGGCGTGCAGGATCAAGGCATCCCAGTAGGAGATTTTGTACCGCGCTTCGATCGCCAGCGCTGCGACGATCGCTTGCGGAGTATTAACGACAATCTCCCAACTCAAGTAATCCTCGATTAACCGCGCGATCTCATCGCTGGGCAGCGGATGCGCCACGCGGCGCCGAAGGTTTACGCATAGCTCCTGTAGCACCTGCGTGCTCAATGCTCCCTGCCCCGTCGTCCACAAATGCTGGATTACTTCGCGGGCGCGTTCATGCCTCGAGCCGGCTTCGCGGTCGTGAGCGTAAATCAGGATGTTGGTATCGACGAAGTATTTGCCGGGAACGGCTGGGGCCGAACGCTCAGCGCTCATAGAGCTCGTCGCGAGAGGCCGGTGGAGTCCAACCCAGGCTCATCCCCTCGCGCAGACGTGCCAGAGCGCGGCGCCGAGAGCGATCATAGCTTTTGCGCTCGCGAACCATCTGCTCCAGCCGAGCGGCCAGCATCGCGCTGATTGAAGTGCCTTCCTCCGCGGCCAGAATGCGAATCTCGCGCAGAAGAGCCGCGTCCAGCTTCAATGTGATATTCGTCTTCATTGGCACGTTTGTGCGTGCAGCACAATTTTACGTGCTCTCGACTGCGGAAATCAATACCTTCTTCATCCATTGTCATCTTGAGCGGAGCAGGAACTTCACGAAGTGAAGTCCCCGCGCAGTCGAAAGACCTCTGCGTCCTCCTTCACGGCTAGCACGCGTCACGGTACTCCGAGAGGTGTTTTAGGCATAACGCTCGCACCCAGAATTTCACGTGACCGGATCTCAATCTCACGCACTATCAAGAAAGTCTTTGACTTAACCCTCGCAATAAAATCAACTAAACGTAGCGCACACAACGTGCGGATTTTTGCCCGGCCCGCTCTTTGACAACATAGCCGAACTCGAGAATTTAACGACTAACCCTATATTTTTGAATACTTTACATATAAGTACAATCATTTCAATACTTTGGAAAAGTGGGGGAGGGGGGCCAACCTCAGGAATCGCACAAAAATGACGATAACTCGTTATTTTTGAATACTTTACGTATAAGTGATCTGTTTTGAATACTTTGAAAGGAATTTACCGCTAAAGTATTGATTGCAATAGACCGGGGGTAGGGGGTACCCCCACACTGCTAGCGAGACGCGATCTGTTCCTCGGAGCGCAAAGCGTCGGCGCGGACGCGCGCATCCTGGATCGCCTGTTTGACGCGCAGAGGCGCCGTGCCGCCCGGCACATCGTGTAGAGCGAGCACTTCCGGCAGCTCCAGCTTCGCTGCCAGATCGGGTCCAAACGCGGGTTGAATGGCCTGCAGATCTTTGAGCGACAGGTCTTGCAGATTGCATCCCAGTCCGACGCAGAGTTGCACCGCCTTGCCGACAGCTTC
>JBEKOW010000271.1:0-6073 GCA_049521375.1 Terriglobales bacterium | reverse complement strand
GTCACATCCGCAACCAGCTCGTTGCGCGATCCCAGTTCTCCGGCGCGGGTTTCAACGATCCCGTCCGCCGCCGGAAGTTCTCCCGCCGCATATCCGCTGGCGGCCGCGCGAATCGCGTCCAGAAAGACTGCGCCCACATCGGTCACAAAACTCGGCAGTGACCACGGAGTTGCCGTGACATGGAACACAGATTTATTTTTGAAAAAATCGCCGCCTACCATATCCATGTGAATATTCGCCCGCGCCCGCTTGCCTATCTCGGGATGGCTGGCGAGAAACGCCATCGTGCCCTCGACTTCCGGCCCCCAGATAAAACGCAGTGTGCGCTTCGGGCGGGGCAATACGCCGGTCTTGATCGACCGCGCCAGCACGCGCGCCGATTCCAGAATCGTCACGCACCCGCTGCCATTGTCGTTGGCGCCCGGGCGCTCATGATCGAGGTGACAACTGTAGATGATTTCGCCCTCGCCGGAATTCGAAGCGTCAGAATTGGGAGAATCGGACTCGGTCCCCGGAATCGTCGCCGTTACCACCGTCCAATGGCCGGGGCCGACCGTCGCCTTCACGTGAGCGTTGAGCACGACCGCATCGCCAGTTCGCAGGCGCGCGCGCAATGCTTCCGCGGTCTGGCGCGAGACCATGAAGGCGAAACCCGCCGGCTGTCGCGCGTCCAGATGTCCCCAGCGCACGATCGTCTTGTCGAGGCCGGCCCACGCGGTGGTCTGATTCGGCATGTCGCTGACGATGCCTGCCGCCCCATGTGCCCCAATCGCGAGCGCCTGCACGCGCGCAAGAACGCCATCCGCTAAAACGATCTTGCCGCGCACGTCTTTGTCTTTGTAATCGGCTTCGCTGGCCCCGTTGCCCACGTCAACTAACTCGGCTTCGACATCCGCGCTCCGGCTGTAATCGGCGAGCCGGATGGGATCGGTCGCCCAGTCTCCCAGCAGCAGATGCTCGGGACGCACCTCCCACAGCCGTGCCTCCTCCACGTTCCAGCCCAGATACGAGCGCATCAAGCCATACGTCTTCGTGCCGTCGATCGTAAACTGCTCGCTGTGAGCGTCCGACAGGCCATACTCGCGCGCGCGCTGCAGAATAAAATCCGCAGCCCGGTCGTATTGCGCGGTCGACGGCACGCGATGCAGGCTCGTCAAATAGCGGAGATTTTCGTAGGGCGCCGCGCCGTTCGACTCGTCCCGGAGCGCGGTCCATTGCTGTGTGTTGAGGAACGGTTGCTGCGCAAAAGCCTGCTCGAGGGAAAAAAAGACGGTGAGGACTATGAGAAAGCGGCGGACACCTGGGCTACGCATAAGATAATGAGCATAGCATTCAGCATTTCGCCCGTGTGACTGCCGCTCTTGACCTCGCCGACAAGAGTCCACTACATTCAGAAGCCGTACCAGTCGCGCAGCCATAACACGCCGCGCCAAATTACAGGACTAATCGAGGCATTGTTCGTCATGACTGTTAAGAAAAACGCTCTCCGCAAGACAGCGCTGCGGCAAAAATCACAATTGATGTCGGCGTCCGAAATTGAGCGCACCCTCGTGCGGCTGGCCCATGAAATTCTGGAAAAAAATAGCGGCGTCGACGGCCTGGGATTAGTCGGCATCCGCCGCCGCGGCGTGCCCATCGCCGAGCGCCTCGGCAAGATGATCCAGAAAGTCGAAAAGAAGCCCGTGCCTGTAGGCACGCTCGACATCACCTTCTATCGCGACGATCTTTCCACCCTCGGACCCAAGCCCGTCGTGCAGGAATCGGAAATCGGCTTCTCGATCGAAGGCAAGAAGATCGTGCTCGTCGATGACGTCCTCTATACGGGCCGTACCACGCGCGCCGCGCTTGATGCCTTGTTTTCTCACGGACGCCCCAGTCGCGTGCAGCTGCTGGTGTTGATCGACCGCGGCCATCGCGAAATCCCGGTGGAAGCCACTTTCATCGGACGCACCGTCCAGACAACCGACAATGAAGTGATCGAAGTGAAGTTGACCGAGATCGATGATGCGGAAAAAGTCCTGCTGATGGAGAAATAACCGAGAAGTAAGAACCTCAGGGCGTACCCGCTAGGCTCTGGTAATCGCAGCCCACTCGGCTTCAAAGCGTGCGCGATCGTAAAAGGATTTCTGCGTCCCCACGCCCAGAGTCGAAAGCCCGGCATAAAGATTGGCCCGCATGACGGCCTCGCGCTCCGCCAGACCTTCTCCCAGAAAAGTCGCGAAACTCCCGATGAAGGCATCGCCCGCCCCCGTGCTGTCCACGCTCTTCATAAAGTAGGCGGGAACGTGCTGCATGCCTTCGCTGCCGGCCAGCAGCGAGCCATTGGCTCCTAATGTAATCAGCACGCGCCGCATGCCGCCCGCCAGTAATTTTCCCGCGCAACGCTTCGCATCCTCCACGTTGCGCACCGGCAGGCCCGTAATCGTCTCGGCCTCACTTTCATTCGGCACAAAATAATCCAGTTCGGAGATCGACTTCATCTCGATCGCCTGCGCCGGCGCCGGATTGAGAATGCATCGAATCCCATTCTTGCGCGCAAACTGGATCGTGTAATACACCGTCGGCAGCGGAATCTCAAACTGCAGCACGATGCAGTCCGCGCTCTTCAGCATGTCGGCGGCAGCGTCCACGTCCGCCGGTTTCAAAGTATCGTTGGCGCCTTTCACCACGATGATGCGGTTCTGACCCGACGACTCGACAAAGATAGGCGCTACTCCGCTGGAAACGCCGGGCACGATTCGCACGTGCGTCGGATCGATCCCCAGCTTCTCGAAATTCTTGATGGTCGCCGGACCGAACAGATCGTCCCCGACGCGCGCTACCATGAAAACTTCCGCGCCGCACAGCCGCGCCGCCACTGCCTGGTTCGCGCCTTTCCCGCCAAAACCCAAATCGAATTTCTCTCCAAAAATAGTTTCACCCGGCTTGGGAAACCGGTCCGAGAAAGTTGTGAGATCGACATTCGCGCTGCCTACCACTGCAATTCGGGGACGCTTTGCCATTCGTATTTACTCTCGATTCGGCTCGCCGTTCCCGGCGAGACGGTGGCTTCGGGAAGGCTGAGTCTAGCCAGTCGCCCCGACACTGTCAACCACCTGATGCCGTCTCATCATCTTATCCATGCAATAGAATGTGCCAATGAATTTCACCGACCTCATATTCGGGCGCCCTCTTGCCATGGAGGACGAAAAGTCCGAGAGAATCGGACCCGCCAAAGGTATCCCCATCTTCGGACTGGACGCGCTCAGTTCAGCCGCCTACGGTCCCGAAGCCGCCATGACTCTGCTCATCCCCCTCGGCATGGCGGGTGTGGTTTACATCTGGCCGATCAGCATCAGCGTCGTGGTCCTGCTCGGCATCGTCTATTTTTCCTACCGGCAAACCATCACCGCTTATCCCCAGGGCGGCGGTTCCTACACCGTTGCCAGCGAAAATCTCGGTATCTGGCCCGGACTGCTCGCCGCTGCTTCGCTCATGGTGGATTACATTCTCACCGCCGCTGTCGGAATTTCGGCGGGAGTGGGCGCGCTCGTTTCCGCCGTTCCTTCGCTGCAAAAGCACACGCTGATCATGTGTCTCGGAATCCTCTTCGTGCTCACTGTCGTCAACCTGCGCGGCGTGCGCGAGACCGGCGGCATCTTCATGGTCCCCACGTATCTGTTCATCGGGTGTCTGCTGGGAATGATCGCGATTGGCGTGTTCAAGGTCATCGCATCCGGCGGACATCCCATTCCCGTCATCGCGCCGCCAAAGTTGACTTCGGCTACCGCCAGCGTCAGCGCATGGCTGCTGCTTCGCGCCTTCGCCAGCGGCTGCACGGCCATGACCGGAGTCGAAGCCGTCAGCAATGGTGTCATGGCTTTCAAGGATCCCACCGACAAGTATGCGCGGCAAACGCTCACCATCATTATTGCGATCCTGATGGTGATGCTCATCGGGATCGCCTATCTGGCGCCGCGTTACGGTGTGGCCGCGACCGACCCCGGAGCAGTGGGCTACCAGAGCGTGCTCGCCCAGTTGCTGTCGGCCATCACCGGACAGGGCTGGTTTTACTGGACCAGCATTATTTCCATTCTGGTCGTGCTCTCGTTGTCGGCCAACACCGCCTTTGCCGACTTTCCTCGGCTCGCTCGCGCCATCGCACTCAACGGCTATTTGCCTTTCGCGCTGACTCTGCGCGGACGCCGCCTCATTTTCGCCGAAGGCGTCTACGCCCTTGCCCTCTTGACCGCAATTCTCCTGACTATCTTCGGAGGCGTTACCGACCGCCTCATCCCGCTCTACGCCGTCGGCGCGTTCATGGCCTTCACCCTGTCGCAAGCCGGCATGGTCATGCATTGGAAGAAGACGGGCGGCGCGGGGGCCCGCAAGAGCATTTTCGTAAATGGCCTGGGAGCGGTCGCCACGGCCATCACAGTCGGGGTGGTGCTGGTCGCAAAATTCACCGAAGGCGCGTGGATTACCGTCATTCTCATCCCCGCCCTCATGTTGCTGATGCGCGGCATTCGCCATCATTACGACCGCGTGGCTGTGGAAACCGCAACCGATGCGCCCGTGAACACCCACGATCTCTGCGCGCCGATTGTCTTGATTCCGGTCGATCGCTGGAGCGTCATCTCCGAAAAAGCTCTGCGCTTTGCCTGGATACTCTCGCACGACATCCGTGTGCTGCACGTCGAGTGCGGACAAGAGACAGACAGCCTGTGCGCTAACTGGGAGAGGCTGGTCGAAAAACCCGCCCGGGAGGCGAACCTTGCAGTGCCTCAACTGGTGCTGCTGAAATCGCCCTTCCGGTTCGTGGTCAAGCCCATCGTTGCCTACGCGCTGAACCTTGAAAAAGAAAACCAGCAGACCCACATCGCCGTGGTCGTGCCGGAACTGGTCGAAGCCCGTTGGTACTATCTGTTCCTGCACAACAACCGGTCCGCCCTGTTAAAGGCGCTGCTGCTTTTTGAAAAGAGTACGCGCATCAGCATCATCGATGTTCCGTGGCATCTGAAAAGATGAAGCAATGGCTGCTGCTTCCTCCATCCAGCTCGGATCGTTGATTGCTATGGAAATAAAAAGTCCCAGGTCTCATGAACAGCCTGAGCCTGGGACGGATGTGGGAAGCGATTCCGGGAAGCCGAGGCTGCCCGGATTCTCAGTCCGGGTTTACTACTCTAAGAAAATCGTCCACTTTTGCGAGAGAGAATACTTCTTCGTGTAGGTGACCGTGTAACACGGAGCCGACACGGGCGCGCACCCCGCCGCTGTGGTTATCTTTTTGTAGATTGGAGCAGCCACTTCGGTTGTTGCCGTGAGCGTAGCGGCTCCCGCGACCGGGTCTTTGCAGGTCTTGTTGGCCTGGATTATGTAAGTTGCTCCCGGGTTGGCAGCCGCTGCCAGCGGGTAATTGTAATCCGCAGTGCAGTTGGCGTTGTTCTTGCCAGTCGTAGCTCCGGGCCAGGTGCCAAAGTTCTGATCGCCGTAAATGATGATATCCGCGGGCGGTGTCAGCCCTCCGTAGATATTGGGGCCGAAATCTACCGTGCCCGAATCTACCAAAGTATTCGCGCCTTGCGTTACCACGATGGAGTAAAGCAATTCATCGGTGCTGTCTCCGGTGTCGTCTTCATACCACGTCGCGGTTTGACCGCAAGGCAGGTACGATGTTGCGGTCGTCCCGTTGGTGTCGGCATTGCAGCCGTAGCCGTTTCCGGATCCCGTCGTGTTGTTGAGATCCCAGACATAGGCGGGAGTACCAACGACGACTCCGCCCGTGGGAAATGCGATGGAAGGGTTGCCGATGGTTGGGCAGTCTGAGTTGGTCGTGGCTGTGTCGCCGAAACAGGGCCACAGGTCGCTCTCATCGGCGTTCACTCCGATGGTGGGATAAGCCTGGGTAAACGCTGCCTGCAGCCCATACAGATTCTTAGTCAGCGTCACCGCGGGCTTGTCGGCGGAATGATCCCCGTTCACTCGCGGAATCACCTTAATGTGGAAGTGGTTTTCCTGGGCGAATGCCGGTTGCCCAAAAACAAAGAAGACCACCAAAGCCAGGCAAACTGCGGCCTGGACCAAGCGCGATTTT
>JBEKOW010000270.1:0-6077 GCA_049521375.1 Terriglobales bacterium | reverse complement strand
ACCGGCAAAGAACGCGATTCCGAATCCGGCCTGGATAACTTCGGTGCTCGCTACGACGCTTCCAGCATGGGCCGCTTCATGTCCCCCGATCCTGTGTTTATCAGCGCCGATCGCGTTCTTGATCCGCAGAGCCTAAATCTGTATGCCTACGTGCGGAACAATCCGCTGTCGCTCGTCGATCCAACCGGACTCGACTTCTACTTGGGCTGCAGCCAAGAAGCGGCAGGCTCATGCCAATACGTGCAGAACGGGGGCAACAGTGTCCTAGTCCAAGGACAGATGGTGAATGGTTCTTTCCAGGCGACCGATGTGGATATGAACAAACAGGGCGATCCTAGCGCCGGATACAGCGACCAGTTCGGGAACGATTACACAGGCACGTTCGATCAAAACAATGGAGTGAGCTTCACAAACACTACAACTGGAGCCACTTCATCCGGGTCGCAGTTCATCGATGGCAGCGACGCAACTCAAGTGAACGGAGCCCAAGGCTCTGCCTTCCAGGGAATTCAAGGGAACTTCTTCGACGCTTGCGGTGGGTCGTGTCAGGGTAGGGCTACGTTGACGGGAACAGCCGATGCTTTTAGAAATATGAAAGCCGCGTTAACCAAACAGGGGCGCTTCGCTACGTTGGTGGATGGACTATCGCTCGCACACCCGTTCATATCAGATCAATGGAAAGGCGGCCCCGGTGGTTATGCCCATTTGATCAAGGCTCCGGGATACTTGATGGACATGCATTTTGAGGGAAGTGCTCCTGGCGCAGGCTTGACCGGTTTCGTCCTCCATATGGCTGGCACGGTCAAAGACATCGCAAACGGCAACGCTACGCAAGAGCGGGGCCTCTTGACACCCGGAAAGGACCCCGACGAACAATGAGCATGAGATGCGTTTTCGTCGCCCTTGTCGTGCTGTGTACCGGGTTCTGTTACGGGCAAACAACGTATACGGTCCCGTTGGAAAAGCTGAATCCATCTCTCGCTGTCCCGGCAATGGCTACGCGCGATAGCGTGGTCTATGTTGCGTATCGCTCCTTTGATTGGCTGAGGCAATCAGACCAGCTCCAAGTGCTCGCATATGACCTCAACTCGCACAATGTCTTGAAGCATAGGACGATCTCTGTTCCCAAAGTGCATGGATCACGAGCGACCAATGGGTTAGCTCTCTCGCACGACGGCGCAATGCTGGCCTACGTCGAGGTGCATGAGCCGAGCCTCGTGCTGCTCATCTCCGCGAAGGATCTGTCAGAGGTGCGTCGTTCAAGTTCACTTCCGTTCACAACCCAGGACTATCGGAGACAGTTCGCCGGGTTTGATGGTGAAGACCACCTGAGCTTCTCTTCCATCAATCGAGACAAACCTCGCTTCGTTCATGTAGCCACGACGGACTTCAAAACCGTCTCCGACACACGAGCTTCCGCAATAACGAAGACGGTTTTTGATTATGTCACATGGAATCCAGTCGCAGGCCGGTTCTGGTTACCCGACGGGGGAGGAAATGTCATTCAGTTCAACGAAGAGGGCCGGCCCACCGGGGAGGAGCTGAAGACCGATGTTCATCAGCTAGACCAGGGTGCGATCGCACTTGGGCAGTCCGGCGTGATGGCGTTTTATGCAATGGTGTCCCGAGGAGCTATAGCCAGCTACACCAACCACAAGAGCCGGGTACTCGAACTCCCCTGTTCGCCACGTCCTTATGGCGCTAGCAACGACCACGCTTATGCGGGGGCAATCTGCATCACTCAGCCGGACCGTCTACCGGAGGCCGGGGGGTTGAGAGTGCTGACGTCCGACTTCTTGCTTATCCGGGCTGACGGTCCCCAGGTCGTGTGGCGGCAGACGATGAGCGCGTTGGGTGCCGGAGATAACGACCACTTCGAATGGGCCTCCGCCGTGATCGAAGAAGGAAACAAGAACATTAGGGTGGTGGTACCGACCAAATCGCCGGAGCTTTCGGTCTATGAAGTAACGCTCGGGGAGAGCAGTGCTTCACCTATGACTACGACGCACTGACCCTGTATGTACGAATACCCTGTTCAACATGCGCCTTTCGCGCACCACTTCACCGGCAAAGAGCGAGATGCCGAATCCGGCCTCGACAACTTCGGCGCTCGCTACTACGGAAGCAGCATGGGCAGATTCACGTCGGTTGATCCACTCTGGATCAAAGCTGATCGTATGATCGATCCACAGCGGCTGAACCTGTATGCGTATGGGCGAAATAACCCTCTGAGGTTCACCGACCCGACGGGCATGGATGTAGTGATGGGCAAATGTTCCGGCGGTGACGCGCAAAAGTGCTTCAACACGTTTCTGAAGGGCTTGGGCAAAGACGACCGTAGCCACGTTCACCTAGTTGCGGGCGACGACAAGAATGGCTTTAAGAAGGGACAGTACGGCGTAACCGTAGACGCCGACTACAAGAGCTCCTCCAACAACTTCTCGATCTTACAGAAGGCGGCGAACGATCACAGCGGTGTCGCCTCCCTGAACGTGGTTACTCCAAAAGACAGCTTTGAATCAAACGTTGGGGTGCAAAAAGGGACCCAGGTGACCCTACAGTCGTTCAAATCAATTTACGGCGTAGACAATTATGTCAGCGCCAAGGATGCGGTGCCTGGACAGACGCTGTATCAGTTGTTCGGGGACCCCCTGGCTGACACCATGTACTCCCCAGGTAATACCCAAATGTATGTGGCCAACGACCAGACCGACGTGGAGATCGTTAAGACGGAATACCACGAGCTGACGCACGTTGTGCTTGGAGACTTCGGACGGGCTGTCCCGAACGGTCGTGAGGACGTTATCAAACCGCAACTCAACAAGGCTGAGCAAGAAGCCGAGCAGAACTTCAAACAACAATGACTACGAAATATCTGGTGCTAGTGGCTTTCGTTGCGGTTCTTGCTTGCACGGCAGTATTCGGTCAGGCTGCCGCGCCGCCAAGTAAACAAGAGTCATGGCCATGCGGGGCCACGTCGAATCTGCTGGTGGACAGCGATGGGCAACCAGTGTGGATTGATTCGGAAGAGCTGCGAAGGCATGCAATCAATATGCCCGGCCCGAAGCTGCCCTCTTCTCTGCGAGCCGCTGGCAAGATCACGATTGATGTCATAGTTGATACAAACGGTCATGTGGTGTGTACTCAAGTCCTAAATGGCCATCCTCTGCTCCGCGAAGCTGTGGCTGAGGCGGTTCGAAACTGGACCTTCAAACCATTCGCAGCAGGCGATAAGCCCGTCGCGGTTTCGGGGCATCTAAGCTTCGTGTTCAAGTAGCAATACGACTACGTGATCCGGGTCTGATCCCTGGGCGCTTTGAGGAACTGATGCGTAGCTACGTGATCGTTTTCGTTGTTGCCGCAGTGGCAGTCTTTTCGACGCTAGCGGGGGCGCAACAGCGCGGCCCTTCGACTCCCGAAGAACGTGCCCGCGCCGTTCAGACGGCCAAGTCTTTGCAGTCCGATCCGCTCGCACCGAACGTCCAACAAGATCGAGAATGGCTAGTCAAGTGGCTGATCGAGGTCCCGGACATCTCGGTGAAGATGTGCACCACATTCCTTGGCGATCTCGGGGACTCAAAGAGCGGCAACCCTATGAGGCCATTCGCTCGAAAGATGCCTCCTACCGTTGATGCCGTCTACTTCGCTGGTGTCGATGGTGCGCTCCACAGTAGTCCGCGAGCTTCCCCTGATCGCGTTTTTGGATGAGGTCGTCCAGATGCGGTACGCGGATGTTGGCCTCCGAAACAGCTTTCGTCATCGAGCACCCGGAAAAGGCGAAAGACGTGGTGCAATCATTGCAACGATGCGACAGCAAAGAAGTGCAAGCCCTGACGCTGAACCTGTCACTGGGAGATGCCGCATGAAGTTCTCCGAAATCGCGAACCGGCTGACGGGGATATCGACTCCACTGGTCGGGGTGTCGTGGCAGCCGACCGACCTGGAAGTGAGCGCTGCCCGCCGGGTGATCGCGTTCCTGGAGGACCGCCGCGTGCTCTATGCCCCAGAGGAGATGGAAGTCGCCTCTCACTGCGTCGATTCGGTCCTAGAAATCCGCCACTTTCTTAGCGGCGAGTTGGGCAAGCTGGAGACCAAATCCGAGTTTGCGGCCAGCCTGCGGGCGATGAGAGCCGCCTGCCGGAAGTTCCTGGACCGGGTCGGGGTCGACGGCCGGGAGGTGACGCTCTATGCCAACCATCACGGCCACTGGGCAAGCTGGACGTTCTACAGCGCCTTGGGTGAGATGCGGGGTACGTTCGGGGTCCATCTGGCGAAGATCGCCGCCGAGTTCAAGCTGGACATCGAGGACCGGCTGGCTGAAATCTTGCCTGCCCGAGCTACCGATTCGTACGATGACGACCGCCATCCTGCCCGTCCCGCCCGCCGGAAATGAGCAGCTAAGGGCAAGGTCAAAAGCGCGCCGCCTACGGCGTCGGGTGTAGGGTGACACGTCACCCCGGAACGGGTGCTGCGCAGCAACCTGCGGTTGCTGTCGGTGAACCTGTTGAAACGAGAGCAGCTAAGAGAAAAATCCTCCGCGCCGGTTGCTGTCGAGCAACCGCAGGTTAACGGCGGTGAACTTGTTGATTCCTTTGGCTCGATAGCTCACCATAGAAGAACTGTGAAGTTCCTCCCCTTGTCGTCGGTCGTTTCCTGCCTTGGCGGTGTTGCGTGGTGAAGCCGCCGCTCCGCACCAAAACTCTGGGCACGAAGGTGAGCGAGGAGGAGTTCGCGCAACTGGAAGCAGCCGCCAGCGAACGCGGCCTGACCCTGAGCGAGTGGTGCCGGGAAACTCTGCTGGCCAGCGTGAACGGCCAGGGGGAGAAATCTGCCGATTCCGGCAGAACCGACCAAGCGCTCATGGCCGAACTGGTAGCGCTGCGGGCGATCCTGCTCAATGTGCTGTTCAAGCTGGCGAACGGGGAGAAGCCGACGGCGGAAGAGATGCAACGGCTGATCGACCGGGCCGACTCGGACAAGCTGAAGAAGGCGCGGGAACGGCTGGCGCAGGCGGCAGACTCGGAAGGGCAGCCGGGGGAGAAATCCTGAAAATATTTTGATCGTTTTTGCTGTTTCCGGGTTCCTAGAGTAAGTAGGGGGCGGTGTCGGCGATGAGCCAGGTGTTGGGTCGCGGAGAGTCACGGCCATGGGCGACGAAGTGGCCGGTGTCGAGTCTCCGCAGACGATTACCTTAACAAACCAGGAGACGATCCCGCTGCAGATCACCGCACCACCCAATACTTCGGGGGTGTTTGCCGAGTCAAATAATTGTGGAACCCTAGTAGCCGGGGCAAGCTGTCAATTCTCCGTGACTTTTAGCCCCTCACAATCCGGATTTATCGCTGGCGGGATTGGAGTGACGGACAATTCCCCCGTCGATAACGAATTTCTAGTCGTTCTCAAAGGCGAAGGTTCGGACTTCGCCCTGAACACGACAGTGGGTTCAGCGTCCGTGAATGCTGGTCAAACTGCGACCTATCACTTCACTGTTACTAGCTTATCGGAATTCGCCGGGACCGTGGCTCTATCGTGTAGCGGGTCACCGAAAGCCGCGACGTGCTCAGTAAATCCGAATTCCGTGGGTGTTGCGGCTGATCAATCGGCAACTTTTACCCTGACCGTCGCGACTACGGCGCGAACAACATCTGAGATAGCCTTCCCGAAGCGAACGGAGGATCCGTCGATTCGGAAGGCCGCTAGCATTCTTGCCGCGATACTCACGGCTTGTGTCGTCTGTCTTCCGAATCGAAGGAAACTCAGAGGAACACTTATCATACTTTTCCTCTCAGTGCTTCTATCTTCTTGCGGTGGATCTGGAAGCACAAGCGGAGGCAATGGCGGTGCAGGTGGTGGAGGCGGTGGGGGTGGCCAAAGCGGTTCAGGAACACCATCGGGAACATACACCCTAACGATAACCGGGACGGCACAAGGCATATCTCATTCCGAAAGCGTTTCACTCACCGTCAACTAAATCTATAGAAAAAACACAAAATCTGATTTTGCAGCTACGGTCACGTTTACAGAACGGTAATTTGGCCGTGGTCACCTGGGGATAGTGCCCACTCTTGCAAAGAAAG
>JBEKOW010000269.1:0-6142 GCA_049521375.1 Terriglobales bacterium | reverse complement strand
GCGGGCGATATCCGTCGCGGCTGGTTTTATCCGATGGACGCCACCGGAATTGCTGTCCGATCGAGGGATGCGAAGAGGGCTAGCGCTCATTGCGGTTCTCCTGCTGTCTGATCAACCTTGGACGAGAGCTAAATCCATGTGATTGGTCAAATGTTCCGGTACTGGTCAGTTCTTCCGAGATCAGTTACTGGTGCGAGGAGACTAGAAGAGTTGCAGATTTCTGAACACCTCGGAAACCACAGCGGCCGTACTGCATTTTTCTGTAGGTTTGACCGGACTATCGGATCTACGACGAAACGTGCACGGAGGCACTCAGGGCGTCGTGCCTGGCTCCAACTCAACTCATATCGTTGGTTACGTCAGGCCCGCAGAAGACATCCTTCATTCGAGCGAACAGAGTCGACCAACCGGACCTTGGCCCGCAAAAGACGATACGACCTGGGACTATCAATTCAATATTGGTTCCCGATTCGGGGGAAGTCTCTAGGCTGAGTTTCCCACTGATTCGGACAGCTCTCTCCCGCATACCTTGTAGTCCATAGTGCCCGTCCTTTCCCTGCGCGACGACGGCGGGATCGATTCCTTTGCCATTGTCGGTGATGCGGAGGATAAGGTCGCGCGAGTACGAAAGGTATACTTCGAGGCGAGTAGCTTCCGAATGCTGACAAGCATTCCGGATCGCTTCATAGCCGATTCGATAGATTTCGTCGCGGACAATCGGGTGCATCTCCGTAGCCTTTCCCTCTGCAACAAAAACCGTATCTGGAAAACCTTGGATCCGGCACTCGTTCAAAGCTCGTCGAAGAGACTCAGCGAGGTCATTCGTCTGGGTCGTAGAGGTGCGCATCGAGTTCAGGGCCGCCCTACCTTCGTCCGTAGCCTGTCCCAACCAAAGCGATAGCCGTTCCATCGCTTGACGCATGCGTGGAAAATCTGTCGCCTCATCGAGAGCATCGTCTGCAACCATTTTGCTACCTTGAATCGTCTGTACGAGCGTGTCATGAATCTCACGGGCTAAGCGCGTACGCTCCGCCAACCGCTCATCGAAGCGGGCGCTGATAGTGCGGGCGACCTGCCGCACGCGCAGTCGGTAAAGCGCCCAAAATATGAAAATTGTTGTGACGAGACAAAGGTATAGAAACCGATTCGTTTGGTACCAGGCTGGTGAAACGGCGAAATCTAACGTGTCACCTTCTTCGTTCCATACGCCGTCGTTGTTGCACGCCACCACTCGAAATCTGTATTTCCCTGGCCTAAGATCCGTGTAGAAAGCTTGCCTTCGCGTTCCCGTTTCCATCCAGGCCGTATCGCGACCTTCGAGTGTGTAACGGAAGCGCACCTTTTGTGGAGCGACAAAACTCAGCGCCGTGAAGTCGATTTCGAGATCGCGCGTAAGCGGGGGGAGAAAGAGACGATCTTGCGGCGAGTAGCTCCGTCGGTCTGCGACAATTCCTTCGATATGAACTGGAGGCGGGATCTGGTTTCCGGTGACCCGATTAGGATCAACCATCTGCAATACGACGCCATCGGCGAACCACACTCGACCATCGGGGGTCTTGGCCGCCGATCCAAAAGGGGCCCGACCTGGAAGAGCGCCATCAAACACATCAAACAATCGAGGTTGAAGCACTACATCGGAATTTTCCCACCACCGTTGCAAGTCGGAATTTGCGATCTCGACTATCCCACACTGCATGTTAAGCCAAAGGTGATCTCTATCATCGAAGACGAAGGCATATACGGTATCGCAGGGAAGACCATTCCGGGTTGTGAGGGTCGACTGTTTGCCGTGCCTCCATCCGATGAGTCCAAAGGTAGTGGCTCCCAACACCGTGCCGTCAGGGGTGACCGTGATTTGCTCTACACCCCGGTGGTCATAAGTATGACGGAAGGGAAACGTGCGTAGGATGCCGTCGCGATAGCTGGCAAGGTCGCCGCTTCTAAGCCCTACCCAGATGCCGCCCTTGGGATCGGCAGCTATTCTGCGGCCGTCAGGTATTACAGTCTCAGGAAATTGATCCTGAACGATCATGTCCTTTATCCGAAGGACGAGTCGACCCTCTACCCAAATATCACCGGCCACATCTTCGGTTATTCCGAATGCCATGCCGGTGGGAGCACCATTCGGCGAGTTGATCTGACGGAATTTCCCATTGCTGTAGACAGTCAAAGTGCGGTCGATCCCTATCCAGAAACGGCCCGCATGATCTTCGAAAAGGGATGTGACCTGATCTCCGGGCAAGCCCTTTCCACTCACAAAAGAAGTGACGCGGCCATTGCGCATCACGTCCAACGAGCCGGAGCCGCCTATCCAAACAGCGCCGTCCCGAGCGGCTAGAATGGAATCGATTTCCGATACACTGAGTCCTTCTCGTACGGAATAACTCACAACTCGAAGACTCCGAAAACTATCGACACCCGTCGAAGTGAGAGCCCATACATTGCCCTCATGATCTTCAAAAATCTTGCGCACAAAATCGCTCGACAGTCCTTCCTTGCTGTCGAAGTGCTCTACCTTGCCATCGTAAATGCGGTACATTCCTTGCTTGATGGTCCCAACCCAGAGCGCATGCTGTCGATCCAGCATTGCGTTCATAACCGATAGCGCCGCACCATCGAACTCTGGCGTCGTGAAAGGTGCCCAGGCGCCATGAACGAGTCGTTGCAGTCCAAGGCCTGGGCCCTTCGCTGCCATACCCGCCCACAAGGAACCATCAGGACTCGCAGCGAGCGATAGGAATCCAGCCATCTGCTTATTCGACTTCAATCCGCCGGGTGCATAAACGCGATGGGAGTCCGGCTTCCAACTGACCAGTTCTGTATTGCCCCCTAGCCACAGATTTCCCTGGTCGTCTTCCATTAGGGAGTCGTAAATATCTTCTGGAATTCCTTCGGTCTTACCATGACACCGCATGGCGGCTCCAACGATCTCACATAGCGGCCCGAGATCGTTATTCGCGGGAGAAAGGATGATCCAAACTGTTCCTGCGCGGGACTCAATGATTTCCGGGACAACTCCACGGCTGTCCGCAAAATTGAATAAGTGATTGTTCTGCCAGTGGCTTAAGCCCTCGGCTGTGCCGATCCAAAGGCTTCCGTCGCGCCCAGCCATTAGAGAATCGATGCGTGTGGATATCAATTTCTCGCCGCTGGGCGGAGCCCAGGGCACAAATCGAACGCCGTCAAATCGGACGAGTCCCGACTGAGTTCCGATCCAGATATAGCCGTCCACGGTCTGCGTGATTGCAGTCGGAATCGCGTTTAGGAATCCGTCTTGGATTCGCCACGTCGTGTGTGCGTATTGAGAGATGCGATAGTTCGGATCAACGGCGCGGGCAGAACTGGATACGAAGAGCGAGATCAGAAGGCAGAGTAGAGGCAATCGCAGATGAGTGGTTAACGTCTCGTCTTTCGCAGCGGAACTCATACCTCGCCTCGACTGGCCCGGTGAGCGGTCGCGGGCCGCAATTTGTTGAAACCCCCTCAATACTGCCCAATGGGAAAGACCTCTGATCCGGGAATAGAGCAAACAGAAACGATGGAGATTGACGCTCAACCTAGAACGCTACCTCATTGGTAAATGCCACGGACCGTCAAGACCTACAGTCCCAATCCTGTAGTTCTCTACAGGGCGAACCCGCGGCTCAAATCTGAAGCATGCCCCGCCGGAGCGCGATCGTCACGGCATGAGTCCGATCATTGGCGCCCAGCTTGCCGACAATATTCTTAATGTGGAAATTTACAGTTGTTTCTGATATTGCTAGTTCATCGGCGATCTGCTTGTTGCGATGGCCGTCTCGAATCAGCCGGAGAACTTCTAGTTCTCTCGCCGTAAGACTTTCTTCTCCAAAATGTTCCGCCAGCCGGGACGCTACGTCAGGCGGAATATTCCTCCTGCCGGCGTGAACAGAACGGATCAAGGCCACCAACTCATTCTTCGGCATGCTCTTGAGAGCATAGCCCGCAGCGCCGGCTCGCATCGCTCGATTGATTTCCGCGTCTCCGTCTGAGGATGTCAGAATGATGACGCGTGCGGCGGGAAACTCCCCACGGATCGAGATGAGAGCGTCAGTTCCATTAATTCCCGGGAGCCGGACATCCATCAGGGTAATGTCGGGTTGATGAGTACGGAATAGCGCGATCGCCTCGTGACCGTTCGCCGCTTGCGCAATGAGTACCATGTCTGACTGGGAGCCAATGATCGTGGCTAGCCCTTCGCGAAAGACAGGATGATCCTCGACGCTCAGAATGCGAATCGCCTTGGCGGCATCGATAGCCAGGTATCACCCTCGCGACTGTCAGAATTGTAGTTTTCACGAAAAAAGCGAGAACACTTGCTTGTGTGGAAGTAGGTAGATCCAAGAGTCTCAAACAGAAGGCCACCCCAACCTTCTTCGTTCCTAAGAGTCTATCACTGGCGGTCTCATCGACGAACTCTTCGTTCCTTTTCGTGCCGTTCTAGCTTCCCGAGCTATGGCTCTGTGGATAGCGAATCCAGCAACGTCCTGAGCACGAACATCCCACTCATTTTCTTGAATTTGTTTACGTCGGGTTGGAGTTAAAGCGCAATGGACGACGGATGGATCGATCTAGGGAATTCCTGCCCAGGCCATAATTCCATCGTCCGGCAGGTGGCAGAGGAACCCCGGATTCGCTTACCAGAGTCATTCCGCTAAAGTCCTTCGGCGGCTCGTCGGTCTGACGCCGGAACAACTCCGTGCAGTTGCTTGACTGTCATAAACCCGCGTTCCCACCTGCTCACACGGGTCGAATTTCGCTTGCCCCCATGTAAAGGTGCTCAATATCGTTCAGCTTAGTCAGGCGGCGGACGAATCGTTCCTCCGTAGACTGAAACCGGTCACCCAGGAAGGCGTCCACGATATCGAGGGCGAGTGCGGAACCGACGATTCGAGATCCCATTACCAGGACATTCATGTCGTCATGCTCGACACCCTGGTGTGCGGAGTAGGTATCGTGGCATATCGCCGCGCGGATCCGAGGCATTTTGTTGGCGGCGACGCAAACGCCGACGCCGGAACCGCGGATGAGGATGCCTCGCTCGGACGTACCGGCTATGAGCGCTTTACCGACGATCGCTGCAAAATCCGGATAGTCCGAGGGTTCCGCGTTGTAAGCTCCAAGGTCGACACCGGTATGGCCAATTTTCGAAAGGTGCAAAGCTACTTCTTGCTTCAGAGCGAAGCCTGCATGGTCGGAGCCTACGGCGATCTTCACTGGTTTCCTCTTTTCGGCAATTTCATCCTTGAGCACGAAGACCCTGCTTGGACCCGCTTCACCGTCTCGCCGCCCGCCGGACTGCACAGCTCATGCTCTGATCTCAAGGAATGTAGGTTGAAAACGTGTAGTCCTGTTCCTTTTGTGGTGTGTGGCAGGCGAAACACGCGGTAACAGCGTGCGTCGCGTCAGGGACAAGCGGTTTCGACGGGTCACTGCCACCCCACACCTGGAATCCCCAACCGCCGGTCGTAGGATACTTCTTCGCATCCTTCACCATCACTGCGATCGCCTTCTTGTTGCCTTCGACGTAAGAACCGTCTTTCACCGAAAATTCGTGAACGTCATCCGCGAAGATGGTTCCGTCGGGATAGGGGAGCGGCCCGCCGCTCTTGAGTGTCGGCAATCCCTTGGTATTCACGTGGATCAGGTGCATGCCTCCGAGTTGCCCAAAAATCGGGCTGTCTTTGGTCACGATCATGGAATTCACCTCGAACCAATCCCGCAACCCGGCGGGAAATGGAACGTCGTAGTCGGTTGTCTGCGCGGAAACAGCGCCCATCAACAATAGTGTTCCAACGACGCTGAGAATACGTGCATGCTTGTGCTGCATCGTTGCACCTCCGGAGCAAGATTATGAAACGACAGACATTCTTAACCGTCAGTTTTTAAGAGGCCGGTACACCGCCAGAAGCAAATGTACCGACCGAAGTCGATCACGCCGCTTTTTCTTGTACGTTCTTTTTGATGAACGCGAGCAGATCGGCATTGATGGTGTCCGCTTGGGTCGTGGGCATTCCGTGTGGAAATCCTGGATACACCTTAAGCGTTGCACCCTTCACAAGCTTTGCAGACTGCAAGGCGGCCGCGCCGATGGGCACAATCTGGTCGTCGTCTCCGTGAAGAA
>JBEKOW010000268.1:0-6151 GCA_049521375.1 Terriglobales bacterium | reverse complement strand
AAGGCCGAGTTGATTGAAAAGGCAAAGGTCCAGCACCCCGGCGCAGCCGGAGATTGCACGGACTGCCATAATCCACACGCCAGTTCTCAGCCGGGCTTGCCCAAAACAAACGGCGTCGACATCTGTCTCACTTGCCATTCCGATCAGGCCGAGCAGTTCAAGAAAGCGCACGTTCATCAACCCGCCTTCAAACAGGCATGTGCTATCTGTCATGAACCGCACGGCGGCGAGAATGAGCATCTGTTACGGACTAAAAAGCCAGATGCGCTTTGTTTGGAGTGCCACGGGCCCGATTCGCAACCCAAGAAGCTGGAGGCGGAACACCTGCTGACGATCTTCAACGGGAGCGTAAAACTTCCGGAGGATTATTTCACCAAGAACAAGGTGGTGGTCCTGCCGCTGAAGTATGGGCGCGGGCATCCGATCGAAGGCCATCCGGTTTCCGATGTGGTCGATCCCAGGGATATTACCAAGATCAGAGCGAAAATCGATTGCTTGTCCTGTCACCAGCCGCACGCATCGGCACAGCCCGATCTGCTGGTCAAGGACCAGGTCAACAACACTGCCTTCTGCGCCACCTGCCATAAGGATCTGACGCGAAGATAGCAATGAGGAGAATGACAATGCTGGGAACCTATGCAAACCGGATTCACAATCGCAAGATGGCGATGGTCCTCCTTATTATTCTTGGCTTGGCGCTCGTCTCGCCATCCGCCTTCGCTAAGAAGAAAAAGGACGACGACGCGACGAAGAAGCCGCCTCCGGTAATCGACTATTCCAACATCGTCTGGCCGAATCCTCCGGCCGTCGCTCGCATCAGGTACCAGGCTTTTTATGCGGCCCAGAAGATTTCTCAAGTTGAGGCGGGTACCCAAACACAAAAAGCGAAATGGATGGACCGTTTGGCTGGCACGCAGCCGGCCAGCGAAAATACAAAGGTTCTGTACCAATTGGGCGAACCTTACGGGATGGCGGTTGACTCGAAGAACAATCTCTACGTGGCCGACCAAAAAGTCGGAGCTATCTTCGTCTTCAACACGGAAACGCGCGAAGTCGAACTAATCAAGAACAAAGAGCACGCGCACTTCGTTCGGATCATTGGCCTTGCCATGGATGACGGCGACCGGCTATTCGTTGCGGATCCCGGGCTCCGGCACGTGTTAGTTTTCGATTCCACCCACAAAGCGGTCGACGTTATTACGGAAGGCATGAGCGAACCGGGTTCGCTCGCGCTGGACAAGGAGAACCGGCTGCTTTATGTCTCCGATGTAAAGCTCGATCAGGTTCTCGTCTACGACGCCGACAGTTTTAAACTCAAGCGCAAGATGGGCACAACCGGGAAGAACCACGAACTCACCACGCCGGGAGACTTTGCTAAGCCCACGGGGCTCGCGGTCGACGAGGAGGGCAATCTCTACGTCTGCGACACGCTCAACGACCGTATTGAAGTATTCGATGCGGATGGGAAATTCATAACGACATATGGCAAGAATGGCGATGGTCCTGGGTACTTTGCTCGCCCGAAGGGCATTGCCATTGATGGTGACGGCCACATCTGGGTCGCCGACGGCATGCAGGACCGCGTTCAGGTCTTCAACAACCAATGGCAACTACTCATCACATTCGGCGGGCACGGGCTGCTTCCTGGACAATTTCAGGGGTTGGTCGGCATCACTATCGACAAAAACAATCGCGTGTTCACTTCAGAAATCTACCCTGGCCGCGTGCAGCAATTCCGCTACGTCACCGACGCCGAGGCGGAAAAGTTGAAGAAGGAAAAAGAAGAGCAACGGCAGAAGAAAGCGGGCGAAGTCTCGAGCGGCGCGAAAACTTCGGGAAAATGAACGTCGCGCGGCGGCACTTCCCCCCAGGGCCACTGACAGCAGTCTGCTGAAAATTCCCCGATCTGGATCGGCACAGGCGCCTTCCAGGTCAGACCTTCAAAAGCCGCTATGAGCGAGCTTAGTACTCGACGTCGAACTAACCTGCGTGACAGCTGCCCGGCTGCCGGTCACATCGATAAGTGCGTCGTATCACCGACAGCAGTTATTCAGCGCTGCTACACCTAACCTCGAATGGTCCCATAAGCAGTTGGAATAGAAAGCACTCGACGGTCTGGCTTTGAGGAGCAGGCCTTTTTCTTCTTACCATGGCGTTCGCGGCCTGAAATTAATAGTTATGCGATCGAATGGAAGAGCCCGCCCTGGCAGCTCCCCCGCGAGCGGTTCTCCCTCTGACCTCAATACGAATAGGGCGGCACGCGCCGGATCAGCAGACCGCCTGAAAACGCGGAGACGAAGATGACATCGAAGCCGAAGGTTCTTTGCTTATTCGCAGGATTTATTGTTCTTGCCCTAGTAGCGGGCTGTCCGCTTAGTGGTTTTGCCCAGTGCTATTTGAATGAAGGTTGCAAGCCAGTGGATTATTTGACCTACCAGCCGAATGGAACGGGGCAGGTTTATCACGGAGACGGCGCTTCCAATAATGGCTCGGGGGGCTGGACAACTATTTACTCCGATGAAGACCAATGTCTAAGTTGCCACTACGGGACAGACACGCTGCCGTACCTTATGACCGGGCATAAGAACACACTCCGCAAGTTTGCCCCGGGCGCGCTCTGGGGTGGTCCCGACAATGCCTTATATGCGACGACGGACGCTTACTATGGGTCTGGAAGCACATCCAACTGGACTACGGGGCAGATCACCCTGGGATGGTGCGATCCGTTGGCGACGGCGCTGCAGAACGGTCTCAGTTTGGCGGATCCGTCATGCCAGTATCCCTATTACACGTTGCCCAATGCCAACGCTCCCGCCGTGTACACACCCGTGGCGCCAACGGTCGCTGCCGGTGGCGTGCGGAATCTTTTTTACCTTTATGGAGGCTGGCTGAACTACGGAGGCAGCAGCAATCCCGCGGGCACGAAACTGAATTCGGTTTTTGATAGCGGGTTTACCGGCGACTTGTACCCGCAAGGGAACTTCGACTGCGCCCGTTGCCATGCTACCGGCTATAACTTCGACAATTGGGGGCCGGAACCTACTCAGAACACCAACAGTCTATTGTCTGCGATCACTGATGCACAAATGAGCCGAGTTCCGAGCGATGGATATGCAACTTCGGGAAGCAATGGAACGTCGTCGTGGTTTCTGACCGGTATCCAGTGCGAAAGATGTCATGCCGCGGCCTGGGAATATGGTTCGCACCCATATGGGGGCCTGCAGGCAACTATCGTTCAAAATGAGGCCGCGACCGCGTTATGCATGGAGTGCCACCGGGAAGAGAATGTCACCATGGCGAACCCCACCGGCAATCCGCCAACCGCGGGAAGCATCGTTCCGGCGAACGCGCCGGTCACGCGCGATCATGGATACTGCTCGGACTTATCCGGTTCGGCGTATGGAACATGCGTGAGCAATGCGGCGAATCATTGGGTTTACAAGCCGTACATCGATCATGAAGCGGGGCAAGCGTTCCTGAATAGTCCACACGCGCGGTTCAGCGGCACTTTGGTGCAGAATGCGCAGCACACGGCGGATCTCTCGATCACCATATCAGGAACTTACGGCACGCAATTCAGCGAGAACGCGTCGGATTCGACCAGGAACCTGGGATGCGTTGGATGCCATGATCCTCACGAGAGTACGGTGGCGGGGGCGGGGGCGGTGAACCCCATCGTTAACAAGTGCGGGGGGTGCCACCGGTTGTCGCAGACTATCTTGAGTACGGTGAATCATCCTATGGGGCCGGGCACTCCGTTCCCAACCGGCACGATGGCGGACATTCCGGGGGCGTGCGTGACCTGCCATATGCAGGCGGCGTTGGGGACCGCGAGCAGCCATCTGTTCCGGATCAATACCAGCGTTAACTACGCGACGTTCCCTTCGCCGGACCAGCTTTACAACCAGAACATTACTTCGCTGGGCCTGGCGCCGGAGTATTCACCGTTGAACGGCACGACCTTTGCTCCGGCGGCCTGGCTGGACGTTGACCTGGCTTGCGGGCAATGCCACGTGGGCAATGATGGGGTCACGAATCCTTATGGACTGACGTTGCCGCCGGGAATGCCGGGATCGCATGCGTACACCAAAACGCAGCTGGCGTATTGGGCATCGGTGATGCATCCGCCGGATCCATCGGTGCCGACGCCGACGTTTGCTCCGAGGCCGAATACTTACACTTCGCCGCAGACGGTAACGATCTCGGACTCGATGGCGGGCGCAGTGATTTACTACACGACCGACGGCTCAACGCCGACCACGAGCTCGGCGGTCTATTCGTCGCCCATCACGATTGCGGTTACGACCACCATCAACGCGCTGGCGACATATCCAGGCTATCCGGCTAGCAATGTGGCGCTGGGGACGTACTCGATTGTGCTGCCGACTGCACCGCCGCCGAGATTCTCGCCTACGCCGTCGACGTTCACTTCGCCACAGATGGTGACGCTGTCGAATACGCTTGGCCTGCCGATGTATTACACGACCGACGGGTCGACGCCCACGACCAGTTCGACGGTCTACTGGACGCCGATTTCGGTCACCAGGAACACTACGATCAATGCCATCACGGCGGCTTATGGATACCTGACGAGCACGGTTTCCAGCGGGATGTACTTCATTCAGGATCCGGGGCCGACTTTCTCTCCGGCATCGGGGACCTTCTATGGGGCGCAGAACGTGACGATTTCGGACACCAACAGCGCTTCCACTATCTACTACACGACCGACGGCACGTCGCCATCGATTTCGTCCACTGCCTGCGCGAATCCCTGCACGATCACGGTTTCGACTACTACAACCGTGAAGGCCATTGCTTCGGGAGGAGGATACAGTTCGAGCAGTACATCGGTTGCAACGTACACGATCGCGGCGAGCGCTCCGACGTTCTCTCCGGCGGCGGGAACTTACTATACTCCGCAGACGGTAACGATCTCGGATACGACTGCGGGCGTGACGATCTACTACACGACCAATGGATCGTTCCCATCTACTTCGTCTCCCTCGTGTTCGAGTCCTTGCACGGTCGCGGTTGCGATCACCACCACGATTCGGGCGATGGCTTTGGGGAACGGGATCTCGCAGAGCAATACTTCGGTGGCGGTTTATACGATCGCGGCGAATACTCCAACGTTTTCTCCGGGATCGGGAACTTATGCTACGGCGCAAACGGTGACGATCTCGGATACGACTGCGGGCGTGACGATCTTCTACACGACCAATGGATCGTTTCCGACGACTTCGTCAACATCGTGTTCGAATCCATGTTCGATCACGGTTTCTACCTCGGAAACGGTGAAGGCGATTGCGGCGGGAAATGGGATTTCCCAGAGCGGGCTGGGATTCGCTACTTATACGATCGCAGGACACTGAAAATAAAGAGGTTGGATTGACTTTTGGGCCTTCGCGGGAGCGAAGGCCTTTTTCTTGTCATGCCGGGGCTCTGGGTACCCCCCTCCCCCCCGGTCTCCTGGAATCAATACTTTAGGGGGGAATTTTTTTCAAAGTATTGATTTGAATAGTGTTATAGGCAAAGTATTCAAAGTAAAGCTCTTAGCGTTCGGTTGATCTGGTTGCTTCGACCTTGTCAGCGCTTATCGGGATGATCAACCCCCTATTCGCCTTCTCTGCTTCTCTTCGGTCTATCACCATTCTTATTCTTCGGTGGGGCCAAGTCAATCGAATCCCGTAGTCGGGAGAGCGACCGAGGTTCCTCGGGCTCTGGTTGAGGGTTTAGGGGTCCTTCGACTGTGCGGGGCTCGCTTCGCTTACCCCGCTTCGCTCGGGATGACCTCGATACGGGGGCCTACGGGGCTGGACGCCAAAGCCCGCTTCGGATTTGGGGGAGTGCGGATTTTGACCACGCCCTTATTGGGACTGGCTCATTTCCCCCAGTTTCGGAGCGGGAGGGGGAGGTGTTGCAGAATTCATCTCCCGAACGTAGCAGAATGCAATCAATCACTTACGGGAGGTAACCGGAAACTGGAACGGTGGTGCTGATTCGGTGTGGTAGTTGCAATAACAGGGGCGTGAGGCGACTGCGAATCGTTCCCCAGGGTGCGGGACGCGGTCCACGGCCTAAGCCTCCGAGAGTTTCGTAAGAGCGGTACATATCTGATGGAGGACTTATATATGAAGAAAGCGATGTTGCT
>JBEKOW010000267.1:0-6184 GCA_049521375.1 Terriglobales bacterium | reverse complement strand
GCGAAGAACAGTATCGCGGTTTCTGTCGGATCCACGTTGCTCGCCTTGGCGCTCGCCATCCCCGCAGCCTACAGCATGGCCTTCTACCCGACGCGCCGTACGCGCGACATTCTGCTGTGGATGCTGTCCACCAAGATGTTGCCGGCGGTCGGCGTATTAGTCCCAATCTATCTTCTATGGCGTGACTTGGGGCTGCTCGATACTGTGTTTGGTCTAATCCTCATCGACGGCATCAGTGTTTTGCCCATCGTGATCTGGATGCTCTTCTCTTACTTCCGCGAGGTGCCGGCTGTGATTCTCGAGGCGAGCCGCCTGGATGGAGCCCGGCAGGCTGAGGAGCTGTTCCATGTATTGCTTCCACTGTGCACTCCGGGCATTGCCTCGACCGCATTACTGTCCATCATTCTTTGCTGGAACGAATCGTTCTGGAGTCTGAACCTGACGACCGTTAAAGCTGCCACGCTCACTGCCTTTACAGCGTCGTTCTCCAGTCCGGAAGGTCTTTTCTGGGCGAAGCTTTCCGCCGCGTCGACTTTATCGATCGCCCCCATCCTGATTTTTGGCTGGATCAGCCAGCGGCAAATGGTGCGCGGCCTGTCATTTGGCGCAGTCAAGTAAGAGGATCTCCGCAATCATGGCAAATGTGGAACTAAGGAAAGTTAGCAAGAGATTCGGCGACCACGAAGTCATTCATGGCATTGATTTGCACATCGCGGACCATGAGTTCATTGCTTTTGTCGGGCCGTCGGGAAGCGGCAAATCGACTTTGTTGCGCATGATCGCCGGATTGGAAGAAGTCACCGAGGGTGAGGTCTTGATCAATGGGACCCCGGTCCAGAATGTTCCTTCCGCAAAACGCGGATTAGCAATGGTCTTTCAAAGTTACGCGCTCTATCCGCATATGACTGTGGCCGAGAACATGAGTTTCAGCCTGCGCCTGGCTGGAGTTTCCAGGAAAGAGCGCGACGAGAAGGTGCGTGCTGTCGCGCGTGTTTTGGAAATGGAATCGCTGCTCGAGCGGAAACCCCGCCAGCTCTCGGGCGGGCAAATGCAGCGGGTGGCCATTGGCCGCGCCATGGTTCGACAGCCCCAGGCTTTCCTTTTCGATGAGCCGTTGTCCAATCTCGATGCTTCCCTCCAGGGGCAGATGAGACTGGAACTGGTTCGGCTACACCGCGAACTCGACGCCACTATGATCTACGTGACACACGACCAACTGGAAGCGATGACCATGGCGGATCGCATCGTCGTGCTCAACCACGGGAGAATCGAGCAAATGGGATCTCCAATGGAGCTTTACCAGCATCCGGCGACGCTCTTTGTCGCCGGCTTCATTGGCGCCCCGAAGATGAACATTCTAGAGGCGCAGGTGAAGGACGTCAGCGGCCAGCTTTTGACGCTGCTCCTTGCAAATGGCGAAAGCGTGACCGTGCCAGCGCCCCGGCAAAAGCCGGCCGTCGGCCAGAAAGTGAAATTGGGAGTCCGGCCCGAGCACGTTGCTTTGCAGGCGGACGGCGAGTTGCGTGGCGAGGTTGAAGTCCTGGAACATTTGGGATCGCGAGCTTATCTGCATACGCGATTGCCCGACGGAACGAGGTTTGTCGTGCAAACCGACGGGGACACTGTGGCCCACTCGGGCGATCGCGTTGCGTTTCAACTTCGTACGGAGGCAGGTCACTTGTTTGACGCTGCCGGAAGGAACATGCGCCGCATTGGCGGTGAGGCGACGTTTTCAACCAGGGAGAATCATGCCTGAACTCAACCACGTTTCGAATACGCGGGACCTCGGCTCCCGAATGAAATCGGTCCGCTTTCACGGCCCTGGAGACCTGCGCCTGGAGGAACTCGCAGTGCCCGAACCACAGCCGGGAGAAGTGCGGCTTCGCCCGCTCGCAGCGGGCGTTTGCGGCACCGATACACACATCCTCAAGGGCGAGTTTCCCGCGAGCGCCCCGGTGGTGCTGGGCCATGAGGTAGCGGGAGTCGTCGAAGCCGTTGGAGGGAAGGTGGACGGGATAGCCGAGGGCGACCTCGTTTCAGTCCAACCGAACACCTACTGTGGCCTCTGCCGTTATTGCCGCTCCGCGCGCGAGCATCTGTGCAGTGACTTACGCGCCTATGGAGTTCATCTCAACGGCGGGTTTTCTCAGGCGATGGTCGTATCCTCCCGCGCGGTTTACCGGCTGCCTTCAAATATCGACGCGCGTCTCGGCTGCCTCGCCGAGCCACTCGCGTGTTGTATTCACGGTATGGATCGTCTCAACCTGCGCTCGGGATCCAGTGTACTGATTATCGGAGCAGGCCTGATCGGACTTATGTTGACCCGGTTATCTCGCCTCGCAGGCGCAGGCTTGATCACCGTCAGCGAAACGCAGGAAGTGCGACGCAAGAGTGCGATCCAATTTGGCGCAGATGAAGCCGTCGACCCGCTACAAGCACGCGATCATCTGACCGGAACCACGGATGGCCGTAGGTTCGACTGCGTCATCGATGCCGTCGGTTCGGCCGCGACCTTTGAGCAGGCCGTCAATTCCGCGGCCCGGGGTGGAACGATTCTGCTCTTCGGGGTCGCAGCGATGCAGGCGACGGCCAGTATCCGCCCCTTCGAAGTCTACGCGCGCGAACTAACCATTGTCGGCTCTTTCATCAATCCTTACACTCACGATCGCGCGGTCAGTCTTTTGCCGCAGATGGGGCTGGACAAGCTTCGTATTGACGCTTTCCCACTCGAAAACTTTCAGGACGCCTTTGCCGCGCAAGCCGAAGGGGGCTCGGCCAAGATCGAGATTTTGCCGCAGGGCTAGCTGCACCATCAAATCGACGGGACGTCGCAATGTGCATGAATCTATCCGAGGATAAAACAATGTATTTCGACCGGCGCCAGTTTATGAAAGATGCGCTCGGCGCGAGTATTGCGCTGGGTGTTGCACCCTCGTTTCTCATCGCATCGGAATCCGCGCCGAAGGCGACGACTGCTCCCGATTTACCTGACCCTTACGCCCTCGTCGATCCTGAGCTCATCGCTGCGGTCAAAGCCCTTCCCAAAACTCAATTGAATGCAGACACACTGCTGGTTGAGCGCAAAGGACCGCCGTGGCCCACTCTGCCCCCGCCGGCTCCGCAACCCTCTCGCCGCGTCATACCTGGGCCAAAGGGTGCGCCCGAAGTTACAATCTTCATTTTTGACCCCGAGCCGGGCAGTAAGAATCGACCGGCGCTTCTCCACATTCATGGTGGCGGATACGTCGCAGGCCATGCGACTCAGTTTCCAGCTACTTTGCAGAAGACTGCCCAGGATTGCGGCTGCCTCGTAATCTCGGTGGAGTATCGCCTTGCCCCCGAGACGCATTTTCCCGGCTCGCTGGAAGACAACTATGCCGCCCTATCCTGGCTTCATGCCAATGCAGATAACCTCGGCGTCGATCGTAAGCGCATTGCCATCGGCGGGCTCAGCGCGGGTGGCGGCCATACCGCCGCGCTCGCCATCGCAGCGAGAGATCGTAAAGAAATTCCGGTAGCCTTTCAGCTTCTGATCTATCCCATGCTCGACGACCGCACCGGGAGCACACGGCCCGTTCCTCCCCATATTGGTAGGTTCATTTGGACCCCGCAGAAGAATGTCTTTGGCTGGACATCCTTATTAGGCAAGCCTGCCGGTTCGGCCAACGTGCCTTTCGGGGCTGTGCCTGCGCGAGTCGCGAAACTGGAAGGACTCCCTCCTGCATTCATCGGGGTTGGATCTCTCGACCTCTTCGTCGAAGAAGATATCGAATATGCGAAGCGCCTGACCGCGGCAGGAGTGCCCGCGGAACTGCTCCTTGTGCCCGGCGCATATCATGCATTCGACTTGCTTGTTCCAGATGCCGCTGTTTCCCGGCGCTTCACCGCGTATTGGACGGAAGCTCTGCGGCGAGCTTTCTTAAAGGCTACCGATGCCAGACCTTAAAGTGGGTAACTGAAAAATCTTCGCAAATCGCGTGGTCTAACCTCGGCCGAATCTCTCATGGCGTCTTGTCTACAGGCACAATTTCCTCGGGTGGACCATACCCGCGGTGGTGTGCCTGATTCGAGACCGCATATAGCTTCAGGTCCCTCCAACTCCATCGACTGGAAATAGGTGGCCTCCCGCAGGCACAGTACAGCGTCCAATCGTCTGCGAATCCTTCAGCCAGCGGCACCAGGTACGACCCGTTACGGTACGGGCTGGATCCGGGCAAATATCGAGTCAGGCATTTCGGACACTCAACGCAATGGCGAACGCGGGAAGCCATGTAGGTGTCCGTTAGCTCCTTCGAGATTTCTTCCTATCAGCTCTAGCCGCAAACAATCTGGGTCACGTAGATATTTGCTAGACCGATCTTGACCGCATGTGATCCGGCCATGTGCCTTGGTGCAGCCTATGGCCGGATGCAGGATTCGGAAGCTCAGAAGGTGCCTTTCTCGTGGATCGAACAGTGAGCCGACCTCGGCGAAAGCTTGCCAACCTTCGCCGCGGGCAAGTTGATTTTCGGATGCGTGAGTACGACGTCCGCAACCGACTTGCCCATGTCTTCTTTTACCGGGGTTGCCAGGAAGCCGTGGATGATCTGGTAGGCGCGTGGGCCGACCGTCTCCAATGCCATACCCGCGATTTGTCCGCTGTCATTAATGTTGCTGGCGTTAACTACGAAGAGGTGGGAGCTGGCCGGAAATAGAGTGTTGAGGTCGTACATCACGCCGTTCTGCCAGAGGAGGCCGTGGGACCAGCTGGCGTTGTCGGAGTTAAAGGAGCTTCCCACCGCCTGGCCCCGGTTATTGATGCTGGTCGCAAAAGAGGCAACATCCCCGGGCGGAAGTTCGCCGCCGCCGAGGGCTGTGACAGTATTCTTCTCCCAAAGAGCGGCCAGGGGTACTCCGTCAGAGGTAACGCCTTGCCCGACAATTTGGCCGCTGTCGTTAATCTCGTAGGCGATGGCGGGGGTTTGTCCGAGGCCGGGAAGCGGGGTGGCGACGTTGTTTTGCCACATCACTCCGACATTCACTGCGACGCACGTTCCGGAATAGCCTACGCTCTGGCCTAGATTGTTGATGCCGAATGCGACGCCGTCTGGATCGGTACCGACGGTAGGAAGAGGCTGGGCATTGCCTTTTGTCCACATGACCGGGAGGTCAATCCGATTATTAGGATCGCCCTGCGGGCAGGTGGGGTCCACCATACCGTTTTCCGCATAGCCTGCGACTTGTCCTTTGTTGTTGATGGCGCTGGCCTGCCCGTTAACCCCGCCCACGGTTGGCAGAGCACTCATGACGCCGTTTTTCCACAGAAACGGAAGGCAAATGTGGTCTGTGCCGAAGAAGCAAATGTCTTCGCCATTCGGATCTAAAGCATCTGTCTCGGACATACCGACGGCTTCGCCGTTGTCGTTGATCCCGTTCCAATTGATCGAGCTGTTGGCGCCGCCCAGGGTGCCGAGTTCGAGGTTGAGGTGGTCGATGGTGATTGAGTCCGTGCCTGACACGGCCGGGAACTCGGTGGAAAGGCTGAAGGGACCGAGGAACTGCTCCATGTTGAGCGTCCAGCCGTAATTATTGAGGCCCATGGGCATGCCCAGGTTGTCAGGATGCTGGACGCCCAGATCCTGAACTTTGTAGTGGGTTTGCGCAACGGCAGCGCTGAAGCAAGCGAGAACCATTGCCGTAACCCCGAGTACCCAGAAATTCCGCAACTGTCTAGGTGTGATCATATGTCCTCTATTCCTCCGGTAAGTTTGTGGTGCCGGGATGACTGGCGATTTACGACAGGTACCACTCGGCCCTCTGACAGGGAGTGTGCAATTGAAAGCGAAATTGGCTCCCAACCCTACCAATCCCTGCCCAGTGACAACCAAGGAAGCATGCGGGGTTCCACGTTCACGACGATTCCGTGAGACTACAGGCCGGACACGTCAGAATTGGAAAACAAGTGGCGGACTGACAAACTCATGCGACGATCCCCAAACGGTTAGGCGGCTGTTTCTCTTACTTTTCATAAATACGGGCGCGAAGATATGTAATTCGAGAAGGTCAGCCGCCAAAGTCGTCCTCGGTGACGTAAATTCGATTGTGTAAAAGCGAAGAGGGTGTAAGTTGGCTTTGGCCTCACGAGCTAAAGCCTTTCCGAAAAGGAGACCTACACCCGATGGCGAAGATAATCCCAATCACCGAG
>JBEKOW010000266.1:0-6199 GCA_049521375.1 Terriglobales bacterium | reverse complement strand
ACTTTTCCAACTCGGTGGACCGGACTCGTTAGCCGCGGTCGAACCCTTCCTTTATAACCTCTTCTGCGATCCCGATATTATCGACTTTCCGTTTTCGCGGATCGGACGCCGCCCTTTAGCAAGACTTATTTCGAGCACACGCGCCAAGAAAGCCGGTCAGCATTATGCGTCGATTGGCGGGGGATCTCCGATCCGCAAGTTTACGGAGCGGCAAGCGGCGGCTCTGGAAGCGCATTTGGCTGGTGCAGGGGTGGACGCACGATGCGTGGTGGCGATGCGCTACTGGCATCCATTTACCAGCGAAGCGATCGCTCAACTCAGGGAAGCGGACGTCGACCAGGTCGTGTTGCTACCTCTTTATCCGCAGTATTCGAAGACGACTACGGGCAGCAGCCTGAATGAGTGGTTCCGGCACTGGCATGATGCTGTGCCGACCTCCTCAATTACGACCTTTTACCGCAACCCGCTTTACATTTCCGCGCTGATCGAGAAGATCAACGAAGCGTTGGCGGGGTTCTCCGATCGCGACAACGTGCAGTTTGTATTCAGCGCGCACAGCGTGCCGGTTTCGGTTATCGAGAAGGGCGATCCATACCAGCGGCAGATTCAGGAGACGGTTGCGCTGGTGATGGAGCAAGGGGCTTGGCCGAATCCTTACCGGCTCTGCTACCAGAGCAAAGTGGGCGCCAGCAAGTGGTTGCAGCCGTCGCTGCACACGACGCTGCGAAGTCTGGCTTCCGAAAAGGCTCGCGCGGTGTGCGTGATTCCGATCTCATTTGTCTCCGATCATGTGGAGACTCTGGCGGAGATCGATCATTGCGCGCGGGAAGAGGCGCGGCATCTCGGCATTGAGCATTTTGCAATGACAGCCGGGTTGAACGACTCGCCGAAATTCATTGAGGCGCTGGCGTCCGTGGTGCTCGAAGCCAGCGGTACAGCGGAATCAAGAAGCACGAATTCAACAGAACAAGACCAAGTGAGGGGATTGGCGGCGCTTTCCATGGCCGCAGACTGATTCGCACAACCGATTTGAGGAGGGGGACCATGGCAGAAATTCCGGATGCGCCCAAGGCGACGCCCGAGAAAGCGGCGCCCGCGAAAGAGAGCGCGGCCACTCCTTATGTTGGCGCGGGGGCGGTGGGCACATCGAAGGCTGCGGCATCGGCGGGCGTCGCGGCAGTCGGTCCCGAAGACAATACGGTCAACCAGCACAGGCGGCGTCTGGCGTGGGTATCGGTGACAGCATTTCTGGCCGCGTGGTTCCTGGCTTTTTTCCGCTTTTTCCTGCCGCGCACTCTGTTTGAACCTTCCACCGTTTTCAAGATTGGATATCCGTCCGACTACGGATTGGGCGTCGATACGAAGTGGCAGCAGAAGTATCGCATCTGGGTGGACCGGCGGCCGGATCGGCTGTTCGTGATCTACGCGCGCTGCACCCATCTGGGATGCACCCCGGATTGGAAGGCCAGCGAGAACAAGTTTAAGTGTCCGTGTCACGGAAGCGGGTACGACGACGAAGGGGTGAACTTCGAAGGGCCGGCGCCGCGGCCGATGGATCGCGCGTTTGTGCAACTGGCTCCCGATGGGCAGATCATCGTGGATACTTCGCGGCTCTACTCGTGGCCCAAGGGCCAGCCGAGTAAGTTCAACGATCCGGGAGCGTTTCTGGATGTTTAGGATGGAGCACAGCTCAAGATTCACCGCATGCGTGAATCCGGCGAACGTTCTGAGATCAACATTAATGCCGCCACAGGGAAGAGACGAAAATGCCTGAAGAGACGAACGGGAAGAACGGCAAGTCAACCGGCATCATCGAGCGGGTAACGACCGGGGTCAAGGAAGATGTGCAGTCGCTCAAGACCGACCTGCCGGCGAAGGCCAAGGAGCAGGTCGATCTCCTTAAGGACCCGACCAAGACCCAGGTATTCACCTCGATCTTCCGGCACAAGCACGATGACACACCGCGCAATCGGGCGCTGGGCGTGCTTTCCAACGTCTTTCTGCATCTGCACCCGGCGAAGATCAATCGTGACGCGGTGCGCTACAACTACACATGGGGGATGGGAGGGATCACGTTTTACCTGTTTATCGTTCTTACGTTCACGGGCGTGCTGCTGATGTTTTATTACCATCCGACCAAGGTGCAGGCATTTCGCGACGTGCTTTATCTGGAGCACGATGTGCCCTTCGGGAAGTTATTGCGGAACATGCACCGGTGGGCGGCGCACTTGATGGTGATTGCCGTCTGGCTGCACATGTTTCGCGTGTTTCTTACCGGGTCTTATAAGAAGCCGCGCGAGTTCAACTGGAACATTGGCGTGCTGCTGCTGGTGTTTACGCTGCTGCTTTCGTTTACCGGATATCTTCTGCCGGACGATCAACTGGGATTCTGGGCGGTTACGGTGGGCACGAACATGGCGCGCGCCACGCCGGCCTTGGGGCACGAGGGACCGTTCGGCGCGATGCTGGGGATGACGCCTTACAACGATATTCGGTTTGGATTGCTGGGCGGTTCGATCGTGGACGCGAATGCGCTGCTGCGCTCTTATATCTGGCATTGCATCGGTATTCCGATTGTCGCGTCGGTGTTGATGATCGTGCATTTCTGGCGCGTGCGAAAAGACGGCGGGATTTCCGGCCCGGCTGCGGTTGTGCTCGAATCCGAGGTCAAGGAGGCGCGCAAATAGTATGGACTGGAGACAGCTTTGGGAGATCGCTTCCGCCCCGGACAATGTGCCGATCGTTGGGCTGATTCCGCTGCTCGGTTTCTATATCTATCTGGCGTGGAAGCAGGCGAGCGCCAACGATGAACTGATCGCGCAACTGGAAGGCGATGCCGCGCTGGCGAAGACTCACCATCGCAAGACGTGGCCCTGGCAGGCGGGCTGGCAGAAAGAGATTCACGTTTGGCCGTTTCTTTTGCGCGTGGAATTTCTGGCGGCGATCATCGTCACCATTATTCTGATGGTGTGGTCGATCACGCTGAACGCGCCGCTGGAAGAGCCGGCGAATCCGAACCTGACGATGAATCCGGCGAAAGCGCCGTGGTACTTTCTGGGCCTGCAGGAGATGCTGGTGTACTTCGACCCGTGGATTGCGGGCGTGGTGATGCCTACGCTGATCATTATTGGGCTGATGGTGATTCCTTACATCGATACCAATCCGTTGGGCAGCGGGTATTACACGTGGAAGCAGCGCAAGTTCGCGATTGGGACATTCCTGTTCGGCTTTATCGTGCTGTGGGTCGCGATGATTATCATCGGGACGTTTATTCGCGGTCCGGGATGGCAGTGGTTCTGGCCCGGGCAGACATGGGACCACAACCGGCTCATTTATGAAGTCAATCGCGATCTGCCGGACCTTTTCGGAATAACTTCCAACTGGGTCAAGGCGATCTTTGGACTGGTGGTGGTGGGCGGATTTTATGCGATTGGCGGATTTTTGCTGCACGGTTTCTTCCGGCGCAATAATCCGAAAGATTACAAGCGCATGAGTCTGCTGCAGTACTCGATCATGATGTTTTTTGTCATCACGATGTTTGCGCTGCCGATCAAGATGCTGCTGCGGCTTATGTTCCACATCAAGTATGTGTGGATCACGCCATGGTTCAACGTTTAGGTGCTTGACTTGTCATGTGACTGAAAGCGCGGACAAAGTTGTCCGCGCGACACTGGGAGGAAGTGGTGCCCGAAAAGCCCGTCCCCGAGAATGATCCGCTGGTACAGAAGTCGTTTGCGACCTGGTATGTCGTGTGCCTGGTACTGCTGATGGCGTCGCTGTTCTGGGCCCTGTGGGACGAGGCGTTCGGACAGCGTCCATGGAAGGCTTACCAGCACGAGTGGGTCGAGCGCTACTCGGCTTTTCTGAAGACGGCGAAATCGACATCGGCGGCATCCGAAAAAGAAGTTGAGAGCAACGGCGATTATCAGAAACTGAAGCAGGATTACGATCAGGCTTACCAGCAGGCCAAGCCGAGAACGACAGAGATCAACGAGCAACTGCGCGCGCTGAGCGCCAAGATTCTTGCTGTGCAGAATGTATTCACGGACCGGCGCGCCTACGTGAACGCGCTGACCTACAACATCGAAACCGATACCAGCGCGTCATCGAAACAGAGCAAACTCAAAGATCTGGAAAAGTACAAACAGGAAACGGCGGTCGTCGAGTATCCGGACGGCAGCAAGGCGAGCTATACCTTTCCGCAACTCGAAGAGACTTACAACCAACTGAAAGCGCAGCGTACGGCGCTCAGCGCGGAGTTGGGCGATGTGATCAAACCGGTCAGCGAGCGGAAGACGAAGCTGGACGGCTACATCTCCGAGCACATGGTGAATCTCACGCCGGGACAGATCAAAGGCTTGCAGGATAAGACCGAGGCGTGGGATCCGGTGATCATGCAGATCAATGTGGCGGACGCCAACATTGTGGATCGATGCGAGTCGTGCCACATGGGAATCCGCGAGCCGGTCAAACTGACGGCGGCGTCGATGTCGCCGAAGGGCGGGAAGCCAGACGAGTATGCACACGCTTTTACCAGCCATCCCGAGCCGCAGCTTTTGAGGACGCATGACCCGGACAAGTTCGGATGCACTCCGTGCCACCAGGGAAATGGGCGCGCTACGACCAGCGTGGAGAAAGCGCACGGGAATTATGAACATTGGCTGTGGCCGATGTTTCCGAAGCCGAATGTCGAGGCAGGATGCCAGACTTGCCACTCCGCTGACATGGTGCTGGTGAGCGGCGATGTGGGCTGGACGCTGACCGAGGGGAAGGACCTTTTCCGGCAGCGCGGATGCACGGGCTGCCATCGATACGAAGGCTACGACAAGGAACCGGAAGATATCAACTCCGTCGCGCAGCAGATCAAGCAGATGGAGACGGAGAAGAAAGATAACCTGAAGCAGGCCGCGTTCCTGATGAAGCAGGCCGATACGGCAGAGACGAATCAGGAAGCGAACCGTCTGAACGACCAGGCGGTGGCGCTGCGGGTGGCGAACAGCAAACTGGATTTGCGGATCGTGCAACTGGACCGGACGACGAAGAGCCTGCTGCAGGACGTGAAGAAGGTTGGGCCGAATCTGAAGGATGTCCGGCTGAAACTCAACAAGAACTGGATTCCGGTGTGGTTGAAGAAGCCGACGGATTTCCGGCCGACTACGCGGATGCCGAATTTCCGGCTGAGCGACGACCAGATTAAAGCGATTGCGGCGTATCTGTGGCAGTCCGCTTTGCCCGACCGGCCCGTCGTGCAAAAGCCAGGAGATGCTGGGCACGGCAAGGAACTGTTCGAGACGCGCGGCTGCCTGGGCTGCCATTCGATACAAGAGGGCGACCAGATGGTGGGCGGGACATTTGCCGCCAACCTGACTCGCGAAGGTGAAAAAGCAAACTACGATTATCTGGTTCGCTGGGTGCATAATGCGCGGCAGCGGACGCGTCCTTATTGCTTGTACGAGAAAAAAGACATTGGTCCCGAGGACTACGCGAAGAAGGGATTGCCGTATGTCTTCGATCTGCAACACAGCAAGTGTCCCAACGATGGCCACGAGCTGCAGGTGCAGAACATGACGGTAATGCCGAGCCTGCGGCTGTCGGATGATGATGCTCGCGACGTTGCGTCGTACCTGGTCACGCTGAAGAAGAAGGAGCCGGGTTCGTATCCTGATGCGGCATTCATGGATGATCCCAAGCTGAAGGACGAAGGGAAGAGGTGGATTCGTCATTTCGGGTGCGCGGGATGCCATGAGATTTCCGGTCTCGAGGACGAGGGCAGGATCGGAACCGAGTTGACGTTCGAGGGCAGCAAGCCGATTGAACGTCTGGACTTCGCGCTGCTGACTGAAGTGGCGCAGCGCGGAACTGGGGAACCGATCACGGATCCGGAGGATCGGGCGCGGCTTCCGGAGGGTCCGGCGAAGGGGCCGTGGTATTCGCATATTGGTTTCTTCGAGCACAAGCTTGCAGAACCTAACATTTGGGATCAGGGGAAGATCAAGTCGGAGACGGAAAAGCTCCGCATGCCGAACGTACATTTGCAGCCGGAACAGATTCGGGCGCTGACGACGTTCCTTATGGGGAGCCAGGAGAGCGGGCTTCCGGCGTCCTACCAGTACCGGCCGCTCGACTACCGGCGCGACATTCAGGAAGGCTGGTGGGTGGTCAAGAAGTACAACTGCATGGGATGTCACCAGTTTATCCC
>JBEKOW010000265.1:0-7822 GCA_049521375.1 Terriglobales bacterium | reverse complement strand
TTGCTAAAGGGCGGCGTCCGATCCGCGAAAACGGAAAGTCGATAATATCGGGATCGCAGAAGAGGTTATAAAGGAAGGGTTCGACCGCGGCTAACGAGTCCGGTCCACCGAGTTGGAAAAGTACTACACCAACACGTTTCGAAATCCTCACCATTACCCCAGATCCCCAGCCGATGGGCGCGATGTTACATAAAACCGATCCTGTCGTCAATGTATCTCTGCGGCGAATTTTCCGGAGCTTTGGAAAGTTGACTGCTACTCGCTCCGCAAGATACCCGACTTAAAACCTTCTTGCAGAAATCACCGCGTGTGATATAGTTTCGCCCCATTGCGGCCGTTGCGTCGGTTCAACGCGCCCATCCATCTGTGGGGAAACCGATTTACTCAAACAGTGGTAGGGGGTCTGAGTACATGGGGCTCGCTCTTCTCTGCGTTATCTGGCTCATTACCTTTGCCAGCATGTACTTCTTCGTCGCCCGGGTCTGGTGGTTTCCTACGGGAGCTTCCGCGATCGCCGCAGCCTTCGACCACCAGTTTGTCAACACCGGCATTGCCATGGGCGTGATCTTCGTGGTCGCCCAGGTTGCGCTCGGATTCATCCTCTGGAGATACCGCCACCGCGGCGCAAACACCCGCGCCCACTACTACTCCGGCGAAACTCGGCCTGAGATTCTGGTGCTGGTCCTTGCGGCAGTCCTGTTCATGATGACCGACATTGGCGTCGATATTTTAGGAGGCCACCTCTGGGCCGCGGAACGTTTTCGCGCCCCCGCGCCCAACGCGGTGCAGGTCGAAGTAACCGGCATGCAGTTTGCCTGGTACTTCCGCTATCCCGGCCCCGACGGCAAGTTTGGATCAACCAAACCGGAACTGGAAGACGCCTCGGCCGGAGGCGAAGCCGCGCTGGGTCTAGATCCGCAGGACCCCACCTCAAAAGACGACGTGGTGACCGGGACCATGGTCGTGCCTGTGAATCGCGAAATCGAAGTGATTCTACGCGCGCATGACGTCATCCACAGTTTCAGTATTCCTGCCATGAGGTTCAAGCAGGATGCCGTCCCCGGACTCGCGATTCACATGCACTTTACGCCCACTCGCGAGGGCTCTTTTGATACCGTCTGCGACCAGCTTTGCGGCCTCGGTCACTACAAGATGCATGGCATCGTCAAGGTTGTAAGTCAGGATGAGTTCGACAAATGGCTGGCGGCGCGGGAGGCCGACAAACAATAATATGGCGACTCACGAGTTCGCTGCCCATGAATCGCACGCCCACGCGGCGCCACAAGGATGGATTCGCAAATACGTTTTCAGTCTGGACCACAAAGTCATCGGCCTGCAGTATTACTTTCTCGCGCTCGCGGCCGTGTTTGTAGGTATGTTCCTATCCGTACTGATGCGTATTCACTTGATCTGGCCTACCGCGATCTTGCCCTTTCTCGGCGAGATCAAGCCCGAAACCTATCTGAGCCTGGTCACCATGCACGGCACCATCATGGTGTTTTTCGTTCTCACCACTGCGCCCCAGGGCGGCTTCGGTAATTATTTCCTGCCCATTCAGATCGGCGCCCCCGACATGGCTTTCCCGGTCTTGAACATGCTGTGATCGGTGGCGCACCCCTGCACGGCTGGACTGGCTATCCGCCGTTGAGTGCGTTACAGTCGGCCGGCCCCGGCGAAGGCCTGGGAGCCGATTTGTGGATCACCAGTATTGCCATCTTCTGTATCGGAGCGTTGCTCGGATCGCTGAACTTCATCACCACTACTCTTGACATGCGAGCACGCGGCATGACCCTGATGCGGATGCCCTTGACCTGCTGGGCGTGGTTTTGCACTGCCATCATGGGCCTCCTGGCCTTCGGCGTTCTGCTCTCGGCTGGCATTCTCCTGTTGATGGATCGTAATCTCGGCACCAGCTTTTATCTTCCCCTCGGTACGATCAACGGCGTGATGACCGGACATCGAGGCGGCTCTCCTCTTCTGTGGCAGCACCTGTTCTGGTTCTTTGGACATCCCGAGGTTTACATTGCGATCTTGCCCGCCATGGGCGTATGTTCGCACGTTCTTTCGGTCGGTTCGCGCAAGCCGCCCTTCGGCTACAAGACCATCGTGCTGGCGATGCTCTCCATCGTGATTCTTGGCTTTGGAGTCTGGGGCCACCACATGTTCGTCAGCGGCATGAGCCCGTATTCGGGCTATGCCTTCTCCATACCCACCATGGCCATCACCGTGCCGTCAGCCCTTCTGACCTTCACATGGCTGGCCACGCTGTGGCGCGGCAACATCCGCCTCACCACTCCGTCATTGTTTGGTATCGGCTTTGTGTCCTTGTTTGTTGCGGGCGGAGTGACAGGTCCTTTCCTCGCCCAACCCGCACTCGACATCCAACTGCACGACACTTACTTCGTCATTGGCCATTTCCACCTCATCATGGCGGTGGCTGCAATCTTCGGAATTTTCGCGGCCACCTATCATTGGTTTCCCAAGATGTTTGGGCGCATGATGAGCGAATCGCTCGGACGCTGGCATTTCTTCATCTCACTGATCGGTACCTACGCGATCTTTGTGCCCATGCACTACCTGGGCATCGCCGGACATCCCCGCCGCTATTCCCAACTCACCGAAGTCAGTTACCTGCACGATCTGATTCCGGTGCAGAAGTTTATTACCTTCGCGGCGTTTATCACCGTCGCGGGCCAGCTCATCTTTCTGTTCAATCTGTTCTGGAGCATGTTCCGCGGAAAGAAAGCCAGCGACAACCCATGGGAAGCGACCACCCTCGAGTGGACCACCGCCACTCCCCCTCCCCACGACAATTTCGGAGGACACACGCCGGTCGTCTATCACGGTCCCTACGATTACAGTGTTCCGGGAGCGCCCCGAGACTACATAATGCAAAACGACCCGGCGCCCGTAGCCGCCGACTAAGAGAGTATCGAGAGAGATCACATAAAGAAGTATGGCGACCTTCACTCCCACGGCTCCGGCTCCCCAACCCACAACCTCGCGGGGAAACCGCGGCAATCTCCCTCCCGTCATCGGCGGTGGAGACAGTGGCCGTCCCGACCCCGGCGCACCCGACTCCAGAACTCGTCTCCGCCGCGCCCGCCTCGGATTAGCGATCGCACTGACGCCCGTCCTGATGCTGTTCGTTGCCTTCACCAGTGCCTATGTCGTGCGCCAGGGATTGCCCAGTTTAGATCCCAACACCAACCGCGTCGTGCGCGACTGGATCCCCACCCCGCTGCCCACCGTGCTGTTTCTGATTAACACAGGTGTCCTGCTGTTGAGCAGTGTGACCATCGAGTTGGCGCGCCGCCAGCTTGTCCGCCAGGTCGCTCTGCAGCCGGTCCACTCCATTTCCGGAGTATCTCTGGGCCCCGAAAAGGAATTTCCCTGGCTCGGTGTGACTGTGATTCTCGGCCTCGGCTTCCTTACCGGACAGTGGCTAGCCTGGCGGGACCTCGCCTCCCGCGGCTTCTTCGTAAACACCGGCCCGAGCAGTTCTTTTATTTACTTGCTGACAGGCGGACACGCCGTCCATTTGCTGTTAGGAGTCATGGCCCTACTGATGGCCGGTTCAACCGTCATCTTGCGCCGGCCCTTGGAATCGCGCCGCATCGTAGTCGATGTCACCGCCTGGTACTGGCATTTCATGGCCGCGCTTTGGATATACATTCTGGCTCTGCTGGAATTCGCACACTAGTTGAACGAAGGAGACTCAACGCATGGCGGAAGCCGTCGTCTCGCAAAATGTTTCGCAAAACGTCGCGCAAAACCTGCCCGCGATCTACGAGCCGTCGCTCTTCGGAACCTATTCGAAAAAAATCGGAATGTGGCTGTTCCTACTTTCCGACTCGCTGACCTTCGGCGCTTTGCTCTACGCCTACAGTTATGGCCGCATCTCCATCCCCAACTGGCCCACGCCATTTCACTCCGGCAGCATCATCAACGCGACCATCATGACCGCGTTCCTGCTGACCAGTTCCCTCACCATGGTGCTCGCGGTCAACGCCGCCGCCAAAGGCAATGACAGCGCGCGCCGCATTTGGTTGCTGGCCACCATGGCCTGCGGCACGGGCTTTATCATCCTTCACGGCCGCGAATGGAGCCACTTGATCTCCGAAGGCCTCCGCCTGCCCATCTTCCCCGTCGTGCCCGGACAGGAAACAGCCTCCGAATATGCCAACGTTTCGAAAACCGTCCCGCAATTCGCCGCCACTTTCTTCGGCTTGACCGGCATGCACATGCTGCACGTCACCCTGGGAGTCGTTTACCTCGGCATCATCGCCTTGCGCCGCAAATTCATCCCGATTCTTTTTGCGTGCTGGCTGGCTGCATGGCTGTTGACGCCTTCCTACAGCCCGTTTCACTATGCCGCTCACATACTGCTGATCACCGCGCTCATCTGTTCCCTGATTTTGTGGCTGAAACCCAAAGTCTACGACGCGGCGGATGTCGAAGTCGCCGGCCTGTACTGGCACTTTGTCGACCTGGTCTGGATGTTCATCTTCCCACTGGTCTACCTGATGTCCACGAAGATTGTGTAAGAGCGAAAATATCTAGGAGCCCGAACCATGGAAGACGCCGGACAGTTGGCCATTGAAGAACGCGTAGCCGAACAACATCGCCACCACAAACTTGCCCCTTTCTTTTGGGTCTGGGGAGTCCTGCTCGTGCTGACCGCGGTCGAGGTTTACCTCGGCTATCAGAACATGGAACCCAAGCGCATGCTTTCCATCCTGATGTGCCTTTCCATCGTCAAGGCCGCGCTCATCATCGGCTACTTCATGCACATGAAGTATGAGGCCTCACGCATGAAATATCTCACCATGTGCTCTCTCGTATTTTGCCTGGCCATGATGATGGTCTTTTTCCCGGACGCCTTCCGCATCATTAACCTGGGTGTCCGGTGAGCAGTCCGCTTCAAATTCAGGCAAAGCGTACGATCACAACGAAGTGCCTCCTCGCGGTGTCCCTCTTGTTCTGGACCGCTCCCGCCTTCGCCCAGGGTTGCGCCATGTGCTACAGCACAGCCCGCGCCGCCAGCAAAGACGGCCAAAGGGCGATCGCTCGAGGAGTAGTCGTGCTGGTCGCTCCGCCCCTGGTCGTCATGACCGTTGGAGTAGGGTGGGCGTTCCGCTACGGCAAGAAGCGCGATCAGGAAAGAAACCGCGAACACGCCTCGTCGTTGTAGGCTCCGACAAACGACAAACGACGAACGACTTCTCTTCACCCCTCCCAGACAAACGCATCAAACACGCGCCGCGATTCGAATCCAATCCGCTCATAAAGCGCGATCGCGCGATCGTTCGCCTCGGTCACCGTCAATGAAATCGCCCGGAAGCCGCGCTCCCGCAGGCTTCGCGTCGTCGCGGCCAGCAGCACCACCCCAAGCCCCGCCGACCGGTATTCCGGCAGAACGCAAACCTGGGTGACATGGCCGACATCCGGACGCACGTGCGAACACAGGATCAGCCCCACCAATGTCCGCGTGCGGCGATCGACCACGATGAACGATGCCTGCGGATCAAACGTCCCGCAACCCGGAAAGCGCACAATGTTGTTCAGAAAACGCAGCGAACCAGCCAGCGTCCGGTACTGGTCGTTGATGTCAGAATCGACGTGTCCGCGATACGCGGCCGTTATGACTGCCGCCGCCGCCTGGTACTGCTCCTCCGCCCAGGGACGCATTTCGAACTCCGGCGCAAGCGCCGGCGCGGTTTGCGGATGCAGCGCCATGTCGTAGTTCATGAACACGCGCGGATGCCGGCTGAACCCCTGCGCCAGAAAGGGCCGCGCAACTGCCCCCGTATTGTGCGCCAGCAGTTGCGCTTCCACCCGGTGAATGCCGGGTGATTGCTGCAGCGTTTCGATGACGTGTGTAAGCAGCCGATCTTCCACTTCCGGGCGGTTGGGAGTCCGCCCGCCGTCGCGCACAAACAGGTCTCCGATCACGCCCTTGCTCTGCTCGTAGACAAAAAACGAGTAGCCAAAAAGATTGCCACGCTCAATCGCCGCGTAGCCCGGCAGTATCTTCGCTTCCATGTAGCGAAGAATCATCTCCGCCGATTGCGTGTAGTCCCACGAGAGCAGGTTTCCCCACAACACGATCTCTTCCTCGATCAGAGGCCGAAGGTCAGCGGACGAAAAATGTCGAAGATCGAGGATTTCCATAAAAACCAGGGTCCAAAGTGGCAAGGCTGCAGGGTTTCAAAGTCTTGAGGTTGGATGCCGACGTTACGTCTCATCCGCTACACTCTGAAACTTTGAAACTCCGAAACCTCGGAACCTTCCTCACTTCACCCAGTACAACTCCAACTTCTGCGCCGGGATGTTCGTTAAATATGATACTCGGCGTCCGGGAACGAGTTCGGCAACTTGCGCCTGCGTACCTTGAGCGGCAACCACCACATGCGCCCCGGCCGGAATCCCTCCGTTCTCATAGGTTTCAGTCGGACGATTCAGGTAAAAATCGAGCCCGTATTGCCGCGTCCGCCCCACATGATAAAGGGCCACCGGCACCGGATCGCGCGAAAAGTCCTGAATAATCTCCGCGATAGGACGCGACGATTGGGTCGCATCGATGACGGGTGCGGCCAGACGAATCACGGCGGCCACGCTCACCACGACCGCGATCATCGTGACCGGCCGCAGCAGGCGCGGACCCGCGCGCGTGACCAGCGCAGCCGCAATGCAGAACGCGAATACAGCAGCGACGGCCGCCGCGACATAAGTTCCCTTGCCCAGCCTCAAATGGTGCGTAAGCGCAATCGAGGCAGCGCAAACCGCGGCGAACACCAGCAACCCGCATAAGATTCCATGCAGCGCGGCCATCAGCAATGAGATTCGGCCTTCCCGTTCGCTCGTAGCCAGCTCGCGACGCGCCGCAAGATATTCAGTGACCAGCAGCGCTGCCGCAGGCACCGCCGGCAGAATGTAGCCGGGCAGCTTCGATTGCGACAAGCTGAAGAACAAAACGGGAACAACCATCCAGACAAGCAGGAAAAGTGCCCACGAGTCGTCGGGACTTCCAAAAGCTCCGCCTCCTTCACGCCGGATCTGCCGCACGCGTTCCACCACCGCCGCGATCAGCCACAGGGTCCATGGAATCAGCGCAAGTAAGAACACCGGCAGATAAAACCAGAACGGCTGCGGATGGTGATACACGTTCGTGGAGAAGCGTGCCAGATTGTGCTCCAGAATAAACACCCGAAAAAATTCCGGATTGCGCATCTGAACCACGATGTACCACGGCAGCGCAACGGCCAGGAAAAGCGCAATGCCCGGCAGCCAGAGAGTCTGGAATACGATTCCCCAGTCACGCTTGAACAATGCAAACAACAGGATGATCACAGCCGCCAGTGCCGGTGCAACCGGGCCCTTCGCTAACAGGCCCAACCCGAGAAAAACATAAAAAATAGCGAGATCCACGTTCCGCCGACGTTCGTAGAATGCGAACCAGGCCAGCAGAGCGATCGCAAAGGTCGCGGTCAAAGCCATGTCCGTAGAGACCGCGTGCGCAAATCCAATCACTCCGGCACAGCTGGCCGTGATGAGTGCGCCATCCAGTTCGCTCCCCGGACGGAACCGGCGAAGAAAAAAATAAATCGCGGCAACCATAACGGTCGCATCGAGCGCACCCGGAAAGCGCGCGCTCCGGTCATTGACCCCGTCATTCCCCGCCCCAAGCGCCCGCGCGACGCGGTACGACACCATCGCCTGCCAGTAATAAAGAGGAGGTTTTTCCATCCAGGGCTTGCCATTCAGAGTAGGCGTGACCCAGTCGTTGCGACTCATCATTTCCCGCGCAACTTGAGCATAT
>JBEKOW010000264.1:0-6263 GCA_049521375.1 Terriglobales bacterium | reverse complement strand
GTAGAATCCAGAAGAATGGCCCCTGAAACCCTGCCGGCGACCGCGCGCCGCGCCGCTGAACTGGAGTCTGCGCTTCGCCGCGTGATCCGCGGCAAAGACGATGTCCTGCGCCTCGCGCTGGTGTCTATCTTCGCTAAAGGACACTTGCTCATCGAAGGTGTTCCCGGAGTCGGCAAAACGACCCTTGGCCAGGCGCTCGCCCGCGCTATCGATTGCACCTTCCAGCGCGTACAGTTCACCAGCGACATGCTGCCGTCCGACGTGCTCGGCATCTCCATCTACTCCGCCATCGAGCAGAAATTCGAATTCAAGCGCGGACCGGTCTTTGCGAACGTTCTTTTGGCCGACGAAATCAACCGCACAACACCCAAGACGCAATCCGCCCTGCTCGAAGCCATGAACGAAGGCCAAGTAACCGTCGATGGCTATTCTTACCCGTTGCCGCAGCCATTTCTCGTCATCGCTACCCAGAATCCCATCGAGCATCACGGAACGTATCCGCTCCCCGAGTCGCAGCTTGACCGGTTCCTCATGCGCCTGCGCATGGGATATCCCGAAGGCAACGCCGAGCGCGAGATTCTCCGCGCGGAAGCAGGCACCGCGCAGTTGGAAAAGCTACGCCCGGTCTTGAACGCCGCGGACGTGATCGAGATTCAGCAGGCCGTTACGCAGGTTCACGTCGACGATTCACTCATCACCTACGCGCTCGCAATCGTCACTAAGACCCGCGAGTCCGAATATCTTTCTTTGGGAGTCTCTCCGCGCGGCTCGCAGATGTTCTACCGCGCAGCCCAAGCCATGGCCTTCCTCGATGGCCGCGACTACTGCACTCCGGAAGATTTCAAACCGCTGGCTGTGCCAGTCTTCGGACACCGCATCGTCGTGAACTCGCTCTACGCCTCGACGCTGAAAAAGTCGGAGCAGTCGGAACAGGTTCTGAAAGAGATCGTGGACAGCGTGCCGGTCCCGGTGTAACGAACGTGGCACCCCTGTCCGTTTAGCGCTTGGACTCACCGGTAGTCCGGCTGGCGTGCCCGCCAGTCGCGCCTCAAGACCGCTATTGATCGTGCCGCTCGAAGAACCTGGACTTATCCATCCCCGCCGGCACAGCCACGTCAAAAAATCCCACCATCATCTCGTTATAAGTCTGGTCGCCCCAGGTGACGGGACTATCGGGATCAGGATTGTGGGGATTGTGCCGCGAGTTGTCATACCAGGCAACGGCCTGCAACTCCGTGCCTGCCTTCAGAGCGCGAGGCTCGGCCAGTCGGTAACTCAGCTGCCAGTAAAAGTCGTAGTTCACGCGCAGCAGGGTGTCGTGCGTTTTATCCGGACGAACGATGTTGTACTCAAAGCGCTTTCCGCGCAGGTGCATGTGAGGGAAAAAGCTCAGCAGGGTGCAGTCATTCGGGAGCGTGCCATGGACCTCCACGCGATAATCGTCGGCCCCGGCCGGAATCGGAATCATGTCGTGGTCATTAGCAAGCTGCAAGGTCAGCACCCGCTGAGCTGGAGGTTTCTTTGCCATCACCATTCCTATGCTCGACTGGTCGGAGGCCGCGCGACCATTCGTCGTGTAATGCATCTGGAAGACCAGATCGGAGTGGGCAGGAACAAATTTCGCCATCCCATCCGGCCACCGATCGGGAGAGCTTCCCGGAGCGTAGACCAGCAGCATGTCGCTGCGCGTCTCGTGCGCTTGGTGGCGAAGATGCTCATCGCCCAGGCTCGACGCTGTGAATGGTGTGCCGAGCGGGGCTCCCCGCAGCCATTCTGAGCCGGGCGGGCGAATATAAACGACCGCATGATGGACGTGTTCGCGGCTGGATGGTCGGACTTCGGACATCTGCGCCCATTGGTCCTGGTCGAAGCCGGTTGGCACAATTTCGTACGTATATTCGACGTCGCCCTGGGCGGGAATCGCAACCGACCTGGGCATCTTCACGATCACGTCGGGCTGAGGAATCGTCCAGCCCTCCGCCCATTTCACCGGAGGGGGAGCGTACTGTGGATTTCCTGCGGGAGCGCCGGCAGCGGCCCAGCGCGCGATCGAGTGAATCTCGGCCGCGGTGAGCGAGAGATCGTTGGAAAAATGTCCGCAGCAGGGGTCGGCAAACCAGGGAGGCATCTTCTTCGAGCGCACCGCCTGGCTCATAGCCGTAGCCCAAGGTTTGGTTTCCAGATAAGTGGTGAACGGAATGGGTGCGATCTCGCCCCGACGATGGCAAGCCTGACAATGCTGCTGAAGGATGGGCAGCACATCGCGATAGAAGGATGGCCTATTTGCGCCGGTCATTTCGTGCGGCTGCGCAGCATGGGCGTCGCCTTGCGGGACGAGCCACGCAGTCAGAAGAACCAGGCTTGCAACTCGAAGTGAAGGTCGCATCAAGGTTGATTTTACAGCGCGCTCGCGGACGTACCTGGTCGACAACGGCGCGACGTATGGCTTGGGAGGGCAAGAATTGCCGGGTGAGCTTTGCACAGGTTAAAGGCGCGGTCCAGAAAGTTACCGTGGTGATTCATTCAGTCTGACTAAAGTTCTCCGACTGGTCGCCGATCAACTCTATGGATGGCACGGATTCGTGCCCAAGAACCGTTTCGAAGGAGAACCTTATGTCCACCTCCGCTGTTTCTTCCAGTTCCATATTTCAGGAATTACAAGGTTACGCGCAGCAGCGTGCCGCCGACGTTCGGCAGCTCGGCAAAGATCTGGCTGCCGGTAACCTGGCCAATGCACAGCAGGACTTTACGACGCTTCAAAGCCTGGGCCAGAGTGGGCCTTCCGCCGATGGCGCCGTGTTTGGAAACAGCCAGCGCGAACAGGATTTTACGGCGATTGGGAGCGCTCTGCAGACGGGTAATTTATCGAACGCGCAACAAGCATTTGCCCAACTGGAGAGCACCTACGCCAACAATGCCAGCGCGGCGTCCGCTTCCGCGGGCACCGCGAACACGGGTACGAGTTCGATTTTCCAGCAACTGCAGGCCTACCGCCAGCAGCGAAGCGCCGACGTGCAGCAGCTGGGTCAGGATCTTACAGCCGGCAACGTCGCGAACGCGCTGCAGGATTACACCAACCTGCAAACGCTGGCTCAGAGCGGCCCGACCCGGAATGGGGCTGTTTTTGGCAATAGCGCGCGCGAGCAAGACCTGAATGCGATCGGGACGGCATTGCAGGCGAACGATCTGACTGGCGCGCAGCAAGCGTTCGCACAACTGGAATCGACCTTTCAAAATCAGCAAACTTCGACTGCTCAAAGTGGCACCGCGAGCTCGAGCGGGTCGAACCCAGCTTCAGGGACAGGGACGGAGATCATCCTGAATCTGGCGAACGCGCCCGCCGGAGAACAAATCACCATCGGACTCACCGGGGAGTCCAATGGGAACGAGCAAGTGAGCATCAGCGCGATTAATCCGCAAAACCAGACGCCGGAGCAGATTGCTTTCAACGTGAACCCGAACACAAACCAGCAGATCGTGCTGAACCTGTTTGGGAGTTCATCGAGCAACTCGACGCAGAGCAGCGGTCTGAACACGACTGCGTAGCGGGGCGCCAAAAAATCGGCGTCCCGTTGCTTCGGAGGGGGCTGATCCCTTGTATTTGCGAGTGCTTACTCGCGCTTGGTGGGCGGGCCGTCGTCGCTCTCTTTGCTGACCAGGGGAGCGGGGCGAGATTCTGCTGTGCCATCCCGCAAGCGGGCTGCTTCCGTGCCGCCGGCGCGCCGCAGTTCCTTCAATATTTCATCGCGTTCGCGGGCGCTGTAGTCGTGGGCGAAGCGGGTGAGGGCTTCGGTGAGAATCTGGTGGTGGTGGACATTTTCCAGGCCAGGCTCGCGCGTGATATTCAGCCACAAGCGGTGGAGGAGGAGAACATCCTCGTCCTTCATGCTCGGCGTATGAGGACCGATGCGGAAAGTCTCGATGTGTCCGTCGGGATGCACCACCTGAAGCACAAACTGGCGCTTGGGTTCGGGGAGCGACTCCCAGGCGCGGCCCAGGGCGAAGGCCTGCTCTTCGGGCGACATTTTGCTCGAGACGCCGATGACGACCGCGGATGAGTCGAGGTTGTTGGCGGTTTGCACGATGGCGGTCCAGACGTCTCCGGCAGGAACCACCAGCAGGGAAACTTTTTTGCCGAAACTTTCGGCGACGGCGACGGCGCGGGTGAAGAGGGTCTGCTCATAGTCGCTGAAAATCTGGTCGGGAACCAGATCGTACGCAGCAGAGCCAAAGCGGCTGATACGGGCTGACAAGACGACGACATCCTGCTCGCGGATGTCGAACTTCTCGAGGGCCCAGCGCAAATGGACCAGGGTGTTGTAATCGCGCACCGGAACGAGCACGTTGCCGCGGCGGATGTTGAGGCTTTCGCGCTCGACCGTGTCGCGCTGCAACAACTGGAACTGGTCGTTCATGTGGTCGTGCGCGGCCGCTTTTTTCTTCCGGTTGCTGAACTCCGAAATCGTGAAAATGAGGAAGAAAATTGCGGAGAAGGCGATGCCGCTGATGGTTGCGACAGATTTGGTGAAGAGGTTGATGAGCGCCGTGGCCAGCAGCACCATGGTGATCGAGGCCATGCCGAAGGGGATCTCGTACTTGCCGATTCTGAAATTGACCGGCACTTTCCAGCCGCGCTCGCCTTTGTATTTGAAACGGAGCACGAGCATGGCCAGGCCTTTGAAAGCGAAGCTCCAGATCACGCCGAAGGCGTAGGCCTCGCCGAGGGCGTACACGTCGCCGCGGCTGGCGACGATGGTGAATACCTGGAGGATGACGATCAGGTTGATGATGCGATAGCTGGTGCCGAATTTGCGGTGCGGCAAGCGGAACCAGTCGGAGAGAACGCCATCCTCGGAGACGCGGTTGAGGACGCCGTTCGAGCCGATGATGGCGGTATTGACGGCGCCCGACAGGATCAGGAAGCCAACCACCACGACGAAGCCGCGGAAGACCAGGCGGAGCAGTTCGGGCCCGTACATATACATCGCGAGGCCCGCGATGAGATTGTCTTTGTAGATGGGGACGCGGACTGAATCTGGAATCAACATGACCGCGAGCAGAGCGGTGAGTCCGGTAAAGATGAAACTGTAGAGGGCGATGACGATCGCGGCCTTTTTCAGATTCTGGAGTTTCGGGTGCGCGAGTTCACGATTGACCTGGGCGAGCGATTCTTCGCCGCTCATGGCGAGCACCGAGTGTCCGAAGGCGATCATGATCCCGAGAATTCCGAACTTCTGGGCCAGACTCTGATCGGGGAAGCTGTGGTGGAGGAAGCCGAGGGACTCTTTTGTGAAGTGCAGGTTGCCCGGGGTGGGCAGGGGCACGTGCTGATATCCAACCTTGAAGAGTGTGAACGCCGACCAGCCGAGCAGAGCGACGACCATGACGGTGGTGATCTGCATGACCCAGAGCGCTTTTTCGCTGGACTCGTGGATGCCCTTGATGTTTTCCCACCAGTAGTACATGGTGACGGCCAGCGCGAACAGGACAGAGGTCCAGTTGACATCGAGCTGCGGGGTGCCGTGAAAGATGTTGTGAACGGCGCGCGGGATCCAGCCATGGGCGTCGGCGGTAACCATGACCTCGTTGATCAGGCCGACGATGTATTGTCCGGCCGATACGCCCGAGATGGGGCCGGTCAGGACGTAATCGAACATCAGCGCGGACACGCTCAGTTTTGCGAGCGTGCCTCCGAGCGCCTCTTTGACGACTTTATAGACGCCGCCGCGGACGAACATCGAACAGCTCTCGACGTAGACGGCACGCACCGTGAACGAGAAGAGCATGACTCCAACGATGAACCAGGGGGCAGACTTGCCGACGGCTTGCTCGGCGATGCCGCAGGCGTAAAAAGCGGAGGATGCGAGGTCGTTGAGTACGATGGCGGCGGCGCGCCAGAAGGAGATGAACGTGAGCATCACCGACGTGGCGACGACGATGCGAACGCGGTTGGAACCATTGGTGACGGGCTGGATGGGAGAGGACATTCAGGAAGGCGGCGCGCTCAGGAGTGGTGCTCTTCCTCCCGTCCGAAAAGAGTTTCCGCGTCCTCGACGAAGGTGATCAGCAGGACCAACGTTGAACCGAACAAACCGATCGCGAACATCGCTTCCAGTATTCGCACCAGGAGCGTGCCCAAGAGTGAAATCATCAACACATCGTATCTGATTGGCGCAGTTGGAACAATGCTGGAGAGCGGTTTGGTATTGGGCGCTGTTTCGGGCGCTACAGGCGAAACTAAATGAGAGCCGGCAACTGAATCA
>JBEKOW010000263.1:0-6303 GCA_049521375.1 Terriglobales bacterium | reverse complement strand
GGCTACAACAGCCGAAACGACGACCCGGTTGGCGGTGCTTCGAAGAATCTCGGCCGCCCTGCTGGACAGGCGCGAGGCGTCGAGCATCCACCAGATGACGGCGTGCGTATCGAGCAGGATGTCCATGGTATTAACGTCCGGGCGGCGCGTTTACTCGAAACCTAAGTCCTTTAGTTCCTGATTAGTAACAGGGTCGAATGCGTCGGAGGTGTGGCTGACCAGGACTTTCCACGCGCCGGGCTGGCGCTGACCCTTTGTGTCTTCGATGGCGACGAGGCGGACGACGGGCTTTTTGCCGCGGGCGCCAAGAAAGGCCGGTCGTCGAAGATCTTGGCGGATGCGTATCTTTTGGCGTTTGCGGCGAACGGGGGGATGAAGTTATTACGTTTGAGCGAGGGGTGGTGGCGCGCGGGGTTGAGGTGGTAGTGGTTTAGGCTTTCGCGCCGAGATCTGCGGCGTCGAAGGGGGAGGGGTCCTTCGACTCCGCGGAAACTTCACTTCGTGAAGTTCCCGCTCCGCTCAGGAAGACTTCGGAGTCGGGCTCTGACCTTCCCACACCTTTCAGGCGTTAGCTTTTAGCATCTGTTCGGCGTGCTTTCTCGAGGTTTCGGTGAGCTTCGCTCCCGAGAGCATGCGGGCTACTTCTTCGGTGCGCTCTTCGTCTTTTATCTGGCGGACGGTGGTTTTTGTGCGCCCGGCGGCGGAGTGTTTTTCTATCAGGTAATGATGGTCGGCGAAGGTGGCGATCTGCGGGAGGTGGGTCACGCAGAGGATCTGGTTTCCCCTGGCTAACGCCTTTAATTTCTTGCCTACGGCTTCGGCGGCGCGGCCTCCAATGCCGGTATCGATTTCGTCGAAGACCAGGGTGCGCGGCGCGGAGTGCTTCGGCTCATGGTCGAGGTTGGCCCGCGCTCCCTCGCTTTTCTTGCGGGAGGGAGCTGCGCCGGACTCGACGCTTACTTTCAGGGCCAGCATGACTCGGGATAACTCTCCTCCGGAGGCGATCTGCTCCAGGGGGCGCAGAGGTTCTCCGGGATTGGTGGCAATGTTGTAGACGACCTGGTTGATGCCGTGAGGGGTCCAGTGCGGCTCGGCTTCGTTTTCTTCTACATGGATGGCGAAGTGGGAACTCATGGCGAGGTCGTTGATTTCGGCCTCCACCAATTTTTCTAATTTGCGGGCCGCTTGCTGGCGGGTGCGAGAGACTTTGTGGGCGGCATTGCGATAGAGGGCGGCGGCTACGGCTTGCTGGGCGCGGAGTTCGGCCAGGACCTGATCTTTGTTTTCCATCTCGGCGAGCTTGCGCTGCACGTCTTCTCCGAAGGCGATGACCTGCTCTAATGCGGGACCGTATTTGCGCTTGAGGCGATCGAGCGCAGCCAGGCGCTCTTCGAGTTCGGCGAGGCGTTCGGGGGAGGCGTGGATGCCTCCGGCATAGTCGCGGACGGTTGCGCCTACGTCTTCGACGCTGATGCGGGCGGATTCGAGGGCGGCCACGGCCTCCTGAAATTTGGGTTCGTAGCGGGCCAATTCTTCGATGTGCTTCTGGGCGGCGCGCAGACTGGAGGATGTGGAGGCGTTGCCTTCATAGAGGAGATCGAAGGCGTTGATGGCGGCGGCATAAATTTTTTCGGCATTGGCGAGGACGCGCTTCTCGGTTTCGAGGCGCTCGTCTTCGCCTGGGGTGAGATGAGCGCCGGCGATCTCGCGGGACTGGAAAGTCCAGAGGTCGAGGAGGCGCATGCGGTCCTGCTCGTCATGTTCGAGCGCGGAGATGCGTTCGCCGATTTGCTTCCAGCTAGTGAAGGCGGCCGCTAGTTCGTCGAGTTCGACTCCGGCAAAAGCGTCGAGCAGAGACTGGCGGGCGGAGGCGTCGAAATTGACGATGGATTCGTTCTGGGCGTGGATGACTCCGAGGTGGGGGGCGATTTGTTTGAGGACGGCTACGGTGGCGGGCTGATTGTTGATAAAGACGCGGGCTTTTCCGGCGGCGGCGATTTCCCGGCGGAGGATTAATGAGGCGTCGGTGGGATCGGGGTCGAGGCCGTTGCTCTCGAGAATTTTTTCGATGGCCTTGGCGGATGCTCCTTCGCTGTCGAAAACGCCCATGACCACGGCTCGGTCGGCTCCGGCGCGAATGATTTCGGAGGAGGCTTTTTCGCCGAGGAGCAAGCCAAGAGCGTCGATGAGGATCGACTTGCCGGCTCCGGTTTCTCCGGTGAGGAGGTTGAGGCCGGGGGCGAACTCGATTACGGCGTTGTCGATGACGGCGTAATTTTCGAGGCGAAGTTCAGATAGCACGGGAGTTCTGGGAACCTTGATTCAGGCGCAGCATAGCATAGTTGCCAGTGAACTGGTGCTCACCACGGAGGCACAGAAGCTTTCAGCTTTCCCAGATTTGAGACAGGTAACGCGGCCTGAAGAGCGCGTGAGAGCTCAGTCGTCCCTCCGGGACTTTATCTGGAAGTGCGCGTATTCCCGGCGCTGAAAGCGCCGGGCTATTGTCGGGCGTCCCTACCGGGACTTGGAACGCCGCCGATGCCTGGCCTCCGGCGCTAGAGCACCCGGCTTTTGTGAGTCGCCCCTCCGGGGCGCGGACTTTGGCTGGATTTACTTTTCGTTTTGCGTTGACCTATGCGGTACCTCGGGTAGGCGGTTGCTTGCTTCGGTCTATAATTTCAGCAGGGGTCCTGCCGAATACGATGCATTTGTTTCCAGTCTTCCTCTCTAACGCGACGCAGCTGTTTCCGGTCTTCCTTCCTGACACGTTGCGTTTGTTTCCAGTTTTCTCTTCTTTTTTTGTCGGCGGCGAGATCGTCGATCTTGTATTGCAAACGGGCGCGGTCGCCAAAGCGGTTCTGGTTGTGCTGCTGGCATTCAGCGTACTTTCGTGGGCAGTGATTCTTGCCAAGTGGCGAGTGATCAGCCGGGCCCGGGCGCAGAGCGGGCGATTTATCCGGGCGTTCCGGAAGGCTCCGCGGATTCAGGATGTGGCGTCGGTGGCGGATCAGTTCCGGCCCAGCCCTCTGGTGGGCGTGTTCGAGGGGGCGGTGGCGGAGTTCCGGTTGCAGATGGGGACGACGGGGCGGATTCAGAATCCGGTGGCGATCCAGCGGGCGATGCAGATTGCGTCGTCGGAGGAGATCACGCGGATCGAGCGCAATTTACCGTGGCTGGCGATTACGGGGGCGGTGACTCCTTTTATCGGGCTGTTCGGGACGGTTTGGGGGATCATCGACGCGTTTCACGGGCTGGGGACGGCGGGGGCGGCTACGCTGCGGGCGGTGGCTCCGGGAATTTCGGAAGCGTTGATTACTACGGCCGCGGGACTGGCGGCGGCGATTCCGGCGGTGATTGCTTATAACCTGATCATCGGCGCAATTCGCGAGATGGCGGCGCGGAATGACGATTTCGCGCTCGAGATGCTGAACCTGATCGAGCGGCAACCGACGCCCGCGGCCGAGGTCCGGCGCTGATGGCGTTTACTACATCCAACGGGCGGACGCAGACGGCGCTCTCGGACATCAACATTACTCCGCTGGTGGACGTGGTGCTGGTGCTGCTGATTATTTTCATGGTGACGGCTCCGATCTTGCAGTCGGGCATTGAAGTGAACGTGCCGAAGACGAAGACGGTTAAGGAAATTACGGAAGAGCGGCTGGTGATCAGCATCGACAAATCGCAGCGCGTGTTTCTGGGGAACGATCCGATCAACATCAACCAGATCGGGGCGCGGCTGAGACAGAAGATACGCGATCCGCAGCACCAGGCCGTTTACCTGCGGGCGGACCAGGAAGTGCCGTTTGGGGCGTTCGCTACCGTGATGGACGCGATCAAACAGGCGGGCATCAGCAACGTGAGCATTGTTACGCAGCCGATTGATACGCATGGCAGCCACTGACGATTTCGGAGACGGGCTACGGCGTCCACTGGCGTGGTCGGTGGGACTGCACGTGGCCGTCAGCGCGTTTGTGCTGCTGTGGGCGGTCTTCATTAGCGGGATTCGCGGGACGGGATGGGGGAGCGGCGGGGGTGGAGAAGCGATGGGAGCTACGCTGGTGAGTTCGGTTCCCTTGCCCGCCAACCCGGTCGAGACGACCAATGTGCTGGCTACCGAATCGAAGGGGCTCGCGCAGTCGCAGCCGAAGGTAGAAGAGAAAGAGCCGGATGCGATTCCGATTCCCGACAAAAATGTAAAGACGAAAAGAAAACCCGCACCGAGCGTGACGGCGCACAAGGATGTGACGCCTCCGCCGGAGACGAACCAGGTTCCTTATGGGGAAGGCGGTCCGGTGAGCGGTCCGTATGCGATGTTTAATGCTGGCGGGGCGAAGGGCGGATTTGGATTTACGGGAGGTGGGGGCGATTTCGGGAGCCGGTTTTCGTGGTATGTGCAGGCAGTGCAGAGGAAAGTTTCCGACAACTGGCTGCGGTACCAGGTGGATCCGACGGTGCACGAAGCGAACCGGGTTTATCTGACATTTGATATTGCGCGGGACGGGCATCCGGGGAATGTGCAGATCGAGCAGTCGAGCGGGGTGCCGTCGCTGGACCGGTCGGCAGTGTATGCGATCCAGCGGATTGACACGTTCGGGCCGCTGCCGGGAGAGTATTCGGGGAGCAAGGTTTCGGTGGAGTTCTGGTTTGATTATAAGAAGTAGGCTTTGGGCTTTAGGCTTTGGGTCTCTTATGGGCTTGAAATTCCGGGGGAGGGGGTCGGGGAGGGGTAGGGGTCCTTCGACTCCGCCCTAGTCCCACTTCGTGGGGCTAGGGCTGCGCTCAGGATGACCTCTTTGGGGCAGTTGACCTGGCGCTAACGACTGGACGCACTATTAACAGGGAGCACACATTGAGCAACTTGACCTTGGGGATTGAACATCATAGTTTCGAGAGACAAATTCGCTCGCCACGCAAGGGGATTACGTCGCGCCACGATCAATTCTCCCGCACTGGCCGCCGACGATTCGGGTTGATCGTCGCATTTCTATTCTTAGTTGCGGCCAACGGACTCGCACAGGACTGGATTCGCACCGGGACCGGACTTGGTGTGGAGAAAGTGCGACTCGCCTCCGCCGACTTCAAGGCCTCCACGCAGGACTCCAAGAACGCCGCGCTGCTCAAGACTTTCAACGACACGCTATGGAACGATCTGGACCAGGCGGGAATATTCGACCTGGTATCGAAGAGCTTTTATCCGCTGCAGGTTCCGGGGCAACCGTCGGAAATTAATTTTTCGGCGTGGGGAGGGCCTCCTCCGAATGCTTCGATGCTGGCGTTCGGAAACCTCGGGGCTACTGCCGACAAAGTAACGGTGCAGGGCTGGCTCTACGACATGAAGAACCAGGCGTCACCGCAGGTGCTCGGCAAGCAGTATGGGGACATGGCGACGGACAGCGCGGTGCGGATGATCGCGCACAAGTTTGCCGATGAGATTATTTTTCGCCTGGGCGGCGGGATCGCGGGCATCGCGGAGACCAAGATTTATTTTGTCAGCGATCGCTCGGGGCATAAAGAAATCTGGATGATGGATTACGACGGGGCGAACCAGCAGCAGATCACACATCTTGGAAACATCTCGCTGTCGCCGCGGATTTCTCCGGATGGTTCGCGGCTGGCATTCAGTTCGGCTACGAAGAACGGATGGGAAATTCTGATGTATTCGTTCGACCTGAACCGGATGGTGAGCTTCCCGCGGTTTGGAGGGATGAATCTTTCTCCGTCGTGGTCGCCGGATGGGAAGATTGCGTTTTCGTCGTCGCGGAACGGGTATCCGAATATTTTTGTGGTGGACGGGTCGGGCGGAAATGCGCGGAGGCTGACGGACGACAAGGGTCCGGATGTATCGCCTACGTGGAACCGGAAGACGGGAGCACAGATTGCGTTCGTGAGCGGGCGCACGGGCCTCCCGCAGGTTTACACGATGGAGGCGGATGGGACGAACCTGCAGCGGATTACGGATCAGGGGTATGCGGTATCTCCAAACTGGTCGCCGAACGGGCAGTTCCTGACGTTTTCGTGGATGCGCAAGTATGGGCCGGGAGAGCCGGGGTCGAACGATATTTATCTGATGGATGTGGCCAGCAAGCAGTGGGTGCAGCTTACGCATGACGCGGGACGGAACGACTTTCCATGCTGGTCTCCGGATGGGCGGCACATTATTTTTCAGTCACACCGGTCGGGTACGGACCAGATCTGGACGATGCTGGCAGATGGATCGAATGTGAAGCAGTTGACAGTGAAAGGCAACAACACCCAGCCCAACTGGAGTTGGAAGTAGAAAGATTCACCGAGGGATGTTGGCGG
>JBEKOW010000262.1:0-6312 GCA_049521375.1 Terriglobales bacterium | reverse complement strand
GCCCGCGAATACAACGAAGGAAGTGTGGCCGTGGGAAATCGCGTGCAGGACGAAGATCTGGGTATTTGCGAGGCAGTGCAGCGCGGATTGAAATCGCGCGCGTATGGCGCAGGCCGCCTTTCGGCGCGACGCGAAGCGGGAGAGCAGTTGTTTCACCAGTTGCTTGCGGCAGATTTGAAAAGTGGGCTAAGGCAGTCCGTGGCGATCCGGTAATGTGGTGATGGAAGAAGGCAAGACAAGTTGTTCCAACCCAGGTGGGACTTTGAACAAGATACTTCTGGCTGTAACTGTGCTGGCTCTCGCTGTATCTGCATTCCCGCAGGTGACGGTGATCAAGGCGGGCCGATTGGTCTACCCCGATTCGGGCACGGTACTCTCGGATCAGAAGGTGCTGATCGTCGGCAACAAGATCGCGGCGGTGGGCAGGGAGCTCCACATCCCCGCAGATGCCAAGTGGATCGATCTCTCAGACAAGACGGTGCTGCCGGGGCTGATTGACTGCCACACCCATCTCGCCGATGGAAACTCCATCGAGAATGGCGAACCGTTCAATGTCCTGAAGAAGACGGCATCGCAGGTGGTGCTGGAATCGGTTCCGAACGCGCGGGCGATGCTGCTTTCGGGCTTCACCACCGTACGCGATGTGGGCACGTACAGAGCGCTGAACGATGTTGCCTTGCGCGATGCGATCGCGCGCGGGGATGTGATCGGTCCTCGCATGTTCGTCGCGGGAGCCTACATTACTATTACCGGCGGCGCGGGCGCGATGACCGGCCAGGCTCCCGACATCCAGTTGCCCTGGGATCTGCATTATGGGGAGGCGAACAGTCCGTGGGAAGTGCGCCAGAAGGTCCGACTGCTGGCCCACAACGGCGCGGACCATATCAAGATGCTGTCGACGGGAGCGGTGCTGGCGCATGGCAGCAGTCCGGCGTCGATCGAGTTCACCGAGGAAGAGTTGCAGGCGGGCGTGGACGAGGCCAGCCACTTCGGGTTGCGGGTCGCGGTGCACGCGCATGCGGCGCAGGGAATCAGGAATGCGATTCTGGCGGGCGCGGCCTCGGTGGAACACGCAGAGATGCTGGACGATGGACTGATCGAACTTGCCAAGCAGCATGGCACCTATCTCGACATGGATATCTATGACGAGGAGTGCATTCAGGCAGGCGGGCAGACGGGCCAGACTCCAGCCGATTTTCTGGCGCACGATGCGGACCTCGGGCGCATCCAGCGGGAGAACTTTGGCAAGGCAGTGAAGGCGGGCGCGAAGATGGCGTTTGGCACCGATGCGGGCGTGTGTCCTTATGGAACGAGCGGGAAGCAGTTTGCCTTCATGGTGAAGTATGGCATGACGCCGATGCAGGCGATTCAAGCGGCGACCTCCAACGCGGCGGATTTGCTGGGACATTCGAGCGAGATCGGTTCGGTGAAGGCGGGGAAATTTGCCGACCTGATCGCCGTCACAGGCGATCCGCTGAAAGACATCAGCCTGCTGGAGCGCATCGAATTTGTGATGAAGGATGGAAAGGTCTACAAGTCGGCGGGCGCGCCGGCTTGCACACAGTAGGCCCGCGAGATGAGGATGCGAGGTTCCGACGTCTTGAGCTCCTGTGTTGCTCTCGTTCGCGATCGCTAAAAATGGAACCTGGCAGGTTCCCGGCAGTGTTAACTGGTTAGTTACGTATACCCCCCTCCCGCGATCTATTGGAATCATTGACTTAGAGACAACATCCAGCCAAATCATTGATTAATAGGCACTTACAGGCGACAGCCGACGCGTGTTTTCAAGATAATGATAACCCTCGGCTTAGGTCATAAATCCGAAAGACTGTGTAGGAGCAACTCTGCGGGTCCTCGTCGCGCATTTCAGGGCTGGGATTGCGATTTTACGGGCGCCGCAAAGTGCGCGACGGAGCCCAGCACCCGTGCGAGTCGCAGTCAATTGGAGGGGGTTAGCGAATGCCCGGCCCGCCGCCAGGTGGCGGCATGTGGGGTCGTGGGGTTGGGCCGGGCAATTCTTTTTGTTTGCTTCTTATTAATGAACACTTTTGTACAACCTCCTGGAGACTGCGGATGTGATTTCCATCACAGTATGCTGTGACCTATCGGCCACACGAGCCTGTGATCAAGGTCACCGCACGGGCGCCAAGCAGGCTTTAAGTTGTGAATGAAAGCCAGAGGAAAGGAATCACAGAAAATGGCGTACGTAATCACTGACAACTGCATCAAGGATAATCTTTGCGTCGATGTGTGCCCGACCGACTGCATTCATCCAAAAACTGACGAACCGAAAATTGAAGAGGTCACGCAGTTGTATGTCGATCCCGCCGGCTGTATCGATTGCGGCGCCTGTGTCCCGGCGTGCGGGTCGGACTCGATTTTTGCGGCCGAAGATCTACCCGAGGACAAGAAAGAATTCCTCGAAAAGAACGCAGCCTTCTACAACTAGCATTGTGACGGCGTGGATTATTCCACGGTTTGCGATCTGTTTCCGAGAGCGGCGCGGTGTCCCGATCGTTCGGGAAGAACTCCCGTGGTCGGCGCGGCAGGGGTGAAGGGAGCAGGGGTCCTTCGACTCGCGCTTGGTCGCTGCGCTCCTTCGCACTCGCTCAGGATGACAGTCGTAAAATGACAGTCGTAAAATCCATCCGGTACTAGTTCCAGCACTCGGCTGCGATTGCATTTCCGCGCCCGCGCTTCATCCCTGGAGCGCGGGTTTTATTCCTGCCCCAGTGCAGCCTTGACAGTGGGTTGCCGTCTTTCTATTGTTCTTAACCAATCAAGCATTTCTACCGATCATGAATATCGCTAAAGCTACAAAGAAGTACGAGGAGTGGCTCGGACAACATCTGCAAATCGTGGAAACGGATTTGCGTCTGAAGCACGAGCATATGGCGGAATCGGAATTCTCTTTTTTCCGCGCCACGTTCTACCGGTGGTTGCAGGTTTGGGCGGAGGTATGCGTCGAACTTCGGAAAGTTCCGCATCTTCTGTCAGTCGGTGACCTGCATGTGGAGAATTTTGGGACCTGGCGCGACACCGATGGCCGGCTGATCTGGGGAGTGAATGATTTTGATGAAGCTTGCCTCTATCCCTACACCATGGACCTGGTAAGGCTGGCGACCAGCGCGGTGCTGGCGGCCCAGGAAAACCGGCTGACCATGGGCGCGAAAGACTCCGCGGAGTCGATTTTGAACGGCTACGAGCGCGGGATGGAGCAGGGCGGCCGTCCTTTTGTTCTGGGTGAAGAGCACGTCTGGTTGCGCGAGATTGCAGAGAGCAAGCTGCGCGACCCGGTGGTTTTCTGGCAAAAGATGGACAAGCTGCCGACGGTCCGGGGCGAAGCGCCGGAGAGCGCGCGCGAGGCGCTGGAACATCTGATGCCCGAGCGCGGAATTCAATACCGGTTGGCGCGGAGGATAGCAGGACTAGGGAGCCTGGGCCGGGTGCGTCTGGTCGCTATCGCCGACTGGAAAGGTGGAAGGGTGGCGCGGGAAGCGAAAGCACTGGCCCCTTCGGCATCGCACTGGGCCGATCCCAGCCTGCCGCGGGAGATCCTTTATGGAGTTATCCTGCGGCGCGCGGTGCGGGCTCCAGATCCGTATGTACAACTGCGTGGCCACTGGATCGTGAGACGGTTATCGCCGCACTGTTCGCGAATTGAACTGGCGGCGCTGGGAACTTCGAGTGGAGAACTCCGTCTTCTCGATGCGATGGGGCGGGAAACGGCGAATATTCATGCGGGAACCGAAGAGAAACGGCGCGCGATCTTGAAAGACCTGCGCAAGCGCAAAGGGAACTGGCTCGCCCGGGCGGCGCAGGACATGGCCGCCGAGGTGAAGAGGGACTGGACGGCGTGGAGGGAGCGCCGGCAGACCTAGATTTTGTCTTTACACTTGCATCAGACTCCGTCGAAGGTCTGCCAGCGCCTTTATGAAGGGCGAGTTCAGGTGCGGGCTTGGGGCAGGGTTAAAGAGCGGCATTTCCGGAGCGTAGCTCTTGGTGGGTTCCGCGGCGGGCATGAGGGCGTCCAGAATACCTTCAAAGGCGGCGGGGGAACCCGCCCAACTCCGGGCGAAGGTTTCACGGTGAACCGACAATTCGCCGAGCAGATAGCCGGCGGAACGAGCGTCGAGATCGATGTCCTGCCGGGTCGATGTGCCGGCGAGCGGCATCTGGTCGGCGTCGGGATGAGGAAGCAGTCGAAGGCTGGCCTCCTCAAGCCAGTAGCCGATCAATATCCTCAGATGATGCCGCGAGCAGGCGCTCCTGATCTCCGTTTGCGTGGCCAACGAGTCGTGCCAGGTTAGAATTCTGAGCCGATCGAGCCAACGATTCTCGATGACCTGAAACCAGCCGTCGTGCCGGTGGCTGGTGAGGCCGCAAACCGAGCAGGGAAAGCGTTTTGTAAACAAGACATTCATGGGGTTTCTCGCAGGCGCCAACGGGCTCAGGCTGATGGCGCCAACGGGAGGCGAACTGCGGCCCGCCCGCCGAGTGGCAGTGTCAGCATTCCCAGGTTGGCATCGAAGTGCAATGTGAAAAGCGTGGAACACGGCCCGCACAGCCAAAAATGCTCGCGTTTGCGGGATTTGCGGCGATTGCCGTCGAAATTCGCATCGAGGGTATGGGTGAAAGACTCCGCCACGAAGAGCTTGCCTTCGTGAAGCGATCGGAAGGGAACAGAGCAGGAAGGGTTCGCGCATTTCTGAAGCATTGCCAGTGTCCAGTCTTCTCCTTAATAACTCCGGCTGGGGAGAGGCCATGAGCATTGCACGTGCATGGCCTACGCCGACATTCGGGTGCGGTGTAGTTTGTGTTGCATTTGCAGGCCTTTGACGGGGGTCGCCGGAGACCGGGTTCAGGAAGGGCTCCGGCAGTTGACGAAGGCCCGCCGAAAATGACGGAACCTTTAAAAACCGCACAAAGGCGTGTGATTCGGATCACACGGACGGCGTGCAGGGCATGCGATCGCGGGTCTTTTACAACAGCTGGGTGGTACGCGCAAAGAGTGTGCGGGATTCTAATCCACTGCTTCAAGGGCACGGGCCTGGCACGAAGAACAGAGGGTAGGCTCCTTCAAGTCAATCCACTCGACGGCATGGGAGGCAGCCATGGCGCAGGAATAATCCTCGCAGTGCGTCAAGTCAAAGGTGTGTCCGACCTCGTGGACTGCTTCCTTGACGAGCCGGTCCATCAGGACGTTGGGGTCCGGCGGCAAGCCATAAAATTGCTGCTGGAGGCGGTGGAAGGAAACGATGGCGCAGGGGCCACCCATCTGCGCTTCGCCAAAAACAAAAGTCAAAATGGGGATGTAGAGGTCGGCGCCGGTGACGCCGAGCACGCGCCATGCGCCATCCCTGGCATATTGCTGCATGGCCTGGAGCAGTTCGGAGGAATGATGCTGGCCGCGCTCGGGGTGGAAGGCAAAATGGGGATCAAGCCGCTCTTCGAGTATGCGGACGGGGACGCGGAAGGAATCGGCGAGCGCGGGGGCCAGGGTTCTGAGGAGCCGCGCATCGAGATCTCCGATCGGCAGCAGATCGAGCATCTTCATCGCGTTTCGACGGGCCGGCTCCAACCGTACTTTTTCAGCTTATGATGCAGAGTGACACGATCGATATCGAGCGTCTCGGCGGTGCGGGTCTGGTTCCAGCCGCAAGACTCGAGCACGCGCAGGATGTGGGCCTTTTCCATCTCTTCGAGTGACTTTGGAGTGCCGTTGGAAGCTGCTGCCTGGGATTTGAAGACGAAATCCTGCTCGCGGATTTCCGGTTCCTGCGCGACTACCATAGCACGTTCGATGGCGTTTTCGAGTTCGCGGATGTTTCCCGGCCAGGGCTGCTGCTGGAGCAGGTCCATCGCTGCGGGATTCACCCGGTTGATCTTCTTGCTCATGGCCAAAGAAAACTTGCGCACAAAATGATTGACGAGCAGCGGAATGTCGTCGCGGCGTTCGCGCAACGACGGCAGTTCGATGTGGAAGACATTGAGACGATAAAAAAGATCGGGACGGAATTTGCCTTCCTCGATCAACTGCTCAAGATTCCTGTTGGTGGCGGCTACGCAACGGAAGTCCACGGTGATGGGTTGCGTGCTGCCGACGCGCACGATTTCGTGCTCCTGCAGGACGCGCAGCAGGTCGGTCTGGGTCTTGAGGCTGATGTCGCCGATTTCGTCGAGGAAAACTGTTCCTCCTTCGGCGATTTCGAATTTACCTTTCTTGCGATATTGCGCGCCGGTGAAAGCGCCTTTCTCGTGTCCGAAGAGTTCGCTTTCGAGAAGCGTTTCGGTGAGGGCTCCGCAGTGAAT
>JBEKOW010000261.1:0-6322 GCA_049521375.1 Terriglobales bacterium | reverse complement strand
GATGATCGCGCGCCTGCAACTTGGCGCAACTGGTAGTGGCAAGGATTGCCAGAACAGCGGCAAAAATCACCAGAATCCTGTGAATTGTCTTCATTGCTTTATGAATCTCCTTGCGTCGGAGTGTAAGAACTAAGAACGTGGAGCGACGCATCGACATCTCATTATGATTTGTCATCCTGAGCGAAGCGAAGGACCTGCTTCCTGCAGCGAACTGCGCTCAGTCGCCCTTCAGATATCGCCCGATGACCCCAGGCGCTCTAACCGCCCGCTTCAATCTTCGCGGTAATCAAACCAACTTTATCGACGCCCGCCGAGTGCGCAATGTCAATCACGTTGGCCACGTCGGCAAAAGGCACATTGTCATCGCCCTTCACGAACATGACCTTCTCGGCGCGCGTCTTGAAAATATCTTCCAGCCGTCCCTGCAATGTTTCCCAGGTCGCTTCGTCCTGATTGATTTTCAGCCCGGGAGGGTTGCCCGCTCCGTGGTCGATCAACTGCACAACAATCGTGCGATCCGGAGTCGGTGGCGGCTGCTTCTGGTTCGGTGGCGGCGGTTGCGGAACAAGCGCATCCAGACCTTTTGGGGTGAGTGGTGTGATCACCATAAAAATGATCAACAGCACCAGCAGAACGTCGATGAGCGGCGTGACGTTAATGTTTGCGCTTTGACCCCCGCTCGGGCCGACTGCCATTCCCATAATCTTTCTCCTCGAATACCGCTATTGCCCGCCGGTGGGTGTTGCCGCTGGCGCTGCCGCTCCCGGTGGAGCCGCAATCGCCCCCGCCTTCTTCTGATCCGTCAGCAAGCCAAGTTGATCCACGCCCGCTGCGCGGACATTATCCACCACTTCGACCACCGACCCGAACTTCGCCCGCGCGTCCGCTTTAATAAAGACGCGCTTGTCGGTGCGGTTCGCCAGACGATCCTTGATCTTTTGCGTCAGGTCGGCTACCGCGATCGGATCCGTGCCGAAAAAAACTTTCCCGTCGCGCATCACCGCGACCAGCAGCGCGTCTTCCTTGTCGGCGTCCGGCATCTGCTCCGGATTATTCACCCTCGCCATATCCACGGTCACGCCGTGCTGCAACATGGGCGTGACGACCATGAAGATGATCAGCAGCACCAGCATCACGTCCACCATCGGTGTGACGTTGATGTCGGAGTTGACCTTGGCGCCTTCGTTTCGCTTGTTTAATGCCATGAATTCCGTCTCCTGCGGATACTTCCCGCTTCCATCGCCCCGTGAGTGAGGAGCAGGCGCCGGTCGAAACCGGCGCCTTGCCAGCAACTCAGCAGGCCCGCATGGGCTCAGTCCCTGAACTTAGGACCGGCGCATGCTGCGGCGTTTCAGGAAGTAGTCGATCAGTTCGCTCGATGAGTTATCCATCTCCACGTCGAACGCTTCCACGCGGCCCGTCAGATAGTTGAACATCATGACGGCCGGAATCGCCACGAACAACCCGACGGCCGTAGTGACGAGCGCTTCCGAAATGCCGCCCGCGACCGCTGCCAGACCGGTTGCCTTTTCTTTCGCGATGCCGTTGAACGCGTTCAGAATGCCGACTACCGTGCCGAACAGTCCGACGAACGGAGCCGTCGAACCGATCGTCGCCAGTCCGCCCAATCCGCGCTTCAGTTCCGCGTGTACGATCGCTTCCGTGCGCTCCAATGCGCGCTTCGAAGCTTCAATCGTCTCGCCCGGAATTTCCCCCGGACTATCCTGGTGGGCCTTGAATTCCATCAGGCCAGCCGTGACGACCTTCGCCAGGTGGCTCTTCTTGTTGCGCTCGGCGACTTTGATCGCCTCGTCGATCTTGCCTTCGCGCAGCGCCCCGGCCACTGCGGGAGCAAACGAGCGGGACTGGTTCCGCGCCGCGTTGAATGCCATCCAACGGTCGATCATCACGCCAATCGACCAGCCGGACATGATAAACAGAACGATAACCACGACCTTCGCCAGAATGCCCATCTGTTTCCAGAGCGAGATCGGATCCCATCCCACCGAAGCCTCCTGAAACAGCCAGGCGGCATGAAGGTGGAGATTGCTGAGTGCGATTGCTGCCAGGTTCACTACCATGAGTTGCTTTCCTCCTCGGAACTTTTGTGACTCGGGTGCTTAACCGGCGCCCGGCGCCCGTGCAAATAGCTGCCATTGGGCCAAAGTTCTCGGCCCAAATCCCTGTTCATCGTCGCTTCCCAACGCACCGGACTCTAAATCCGGACACGCCAGAAAACGAACGACAATAATAGAAGATCTTGCCCGTCTCCGGTTAGAAGCTGAGCCTGATCTGTCTGTTGCATCGTAAAAGAAATCGAGTTGGGCAGGATCGCCCTCGGGGCGCAGAAAAACGCCCATAACCCATCGGGATACGTTCGGACGGGGAGGACTTAAACCGCCACAAAAACCAAAGCCAGCCGGGCGCGAACCTCTAGCCCCCGGACAGGCTGAAATTGACCACTACCTGGGTCTCCACGGCCACCGGCTCTCCATTGAGCAGGTATGGCTTGTAGCGCCACTGTTTTACGGCCTCGATCGCGGCCGGCGCCAGCATGGCATGCCCACTGATCAACTGCAAATTCTGAATTGTACCTTCTTTGCTGATCTCCGCCTGCAAAATCACCTGCCCCTGAATGCGCGCCTGCCGCGCCAGTGGCGGATAGTTGGGCGTGACTTTCTTAATCAGAAGTCCCGTCGAAACACCGGACGAAACGCGTACCCGCTGCGGAGTCGCAACCTTCGGAACCGCGACCGGCTGCGAGCTCAGAATGCCGCCGATCACTCCACCTGCCGAACCACCCGGAATGCCTCCCGGAACGCCGCCCGGGACGCCGCCGCCACCCAGATCCGGTGGCGCTTCCTCTTCCTTGATCATCTGAACTTTTTCTGGAATCTTGGTCGGCGCGCGCAGTTGCCCATTGACCACTTCGCTCACCATCTTCACGACCTTGACCGGTGCGGCCGCCGGAGGTGGTGGCGGCGGGGGTGGCGGAGGCGGTGCCACCAGGAAGGTCATCAGTTGCTGCTTCGGCAGCGCATCGGTATAGATCAGTGGAATCAGGATCAAGATGCAAATGAGCCCGACCTGCAGCAAAAACGAAAGGATTGTCGTGCCCAACCGCTTGGTCTTAAGCTTGTTCCCCGACTCGATAAGACTGTCTTCAAACATGGGCTTCTCCTACACCAGACCCTCAAGTGACATCAGTCCCTACGACATCTTAGACACCGGCTGCGGGTTTCTTGCTCCCGCTATTTCTCGCTCACCCAACCGGAGCGCCAGTTCTCCTGCCTCTTCGGGCAGGCCGATGATTCTACGATATTTCCCGCCCTGTGGGAAGCTACTCAAGCTGCCATCCCAGATCACCACTGTCATCCCGCAGCGATGTCATCCCATCGCCGATGTCATCCTGAGCGGAGCAAGTCTATTCGCAAAGCGAATCGGCTTGCGCAGTCGAAAGATCCCTACCCGACCCTAGACCTTCACCTTTTCCTTGGCCTGGCCAGGTCCCGTACCCGTCCGCACCGGCATCGCAATCGGCTTCTGTCCCCGTCCCGTCCGCCATTCCTGATACGCCACCAGAATCGGCGCCGCAATCGCAATCGACGAATACGTCCCGATCAGAATTCCGATCACCAGCGCGAAGCTGAATCCATGCAGCACTTCGCCGCCGAAAAGAAACAGAGCAAGCACGGTAAGGAAAGTTAAGCCCGCTGTCAAGATAGTTCGACTCAAAGTTTGATTAATACTTTTGTTGACAATGTCCGAAAGTTTTTCTCGTCGCAGCAGCTTGATGTTTTCGCGGATGCGGTCAAAGACCACGATCGTGTCGTTGTTCGAATATCCGATCAGCGTCAGAATCGCCGCAATCACCGTCAGCGAAATCTCCCAGTTCAGCAGCGAGAACGCGCCCACCGTGATCAAAGTGTCGTGGAACACGGTCAACACCGCCGCCACTCCATAGATCCACTCGAACCGCAGCGCCAGGTAGATCAGCATCCCGGCCAGCGAATACAGCGTCGCCAGCAGCGCCTGTTTGCGCAGTTGTTGTCCCACCTGCGGCCCCACAATCTCCACATTGCGGATGCCAAAATCCGAAAGAAAGTACCCATCTTTCAGCGAATCCACGACCGCGGAATCGACCAGCCCCTTCAACTCGTCCAGCGACCCGAATACGCCGCCCCGGGTCTTGTCGCGCTCGTCAACAATCGACTTCGCGATCGCCGTATAGCGCGGGTTCGCGTCCGACCCTGCCCCCAGGTGCAGTGGATCTTTCTCCAGCAGATAATTCAGCAGTCCGATCGAGCTGGCGTTATTCAGATCCTGTTTGCCCGAATTCGCTCCCGCTCCTGCGGCCGCGCCTTCCAGCGCCTGCTTGATCAGGTCCTTGCCCTTGCTCAAATCCTGCTCGCTGGTTTCCTGAATATCGAGCGCGATCAGCACCTCGTTATTCGCGGCCTGTCCGTATCTCTGCACGCGCGCATTCTTCAGCCCGGCTCGCTCGATTTCATTGTGAATGGCGGATGGGTCCGGCGTGTGCGAGTACTTCACATAGACCAGCGTCCCGCCGCGGAAGTCAACGCCCAGCGGAATGCCGTGCCAGAAAGCCATCGACAGCAGCCCGGCCACGCTGAACACCAGTGAAAAGATCAGGAAGTACCACTTCTTCCCAAGAAAGTCGATATTGGTATTGCGAAAGAATTCCAAGTCAAACTCCAAGTCAGTCGCTAGCTGCTAGCCGCTAGCGAACCAGCTTGCTAGAAGCTAGTGGCTAGAAGCTAGAAGCTGCTTTCTAAATACTCAACGCTTCTCCGCGCTGCTTCCGTCCCAGCACCCAGTCGAAAATCACGCGCGAAACAAACACCGCCGTAAACAGGTTCGCCGCCAATCCGAACACCAGCGTCGTCGCAAATCCCTTCACCGGACCGGTACCGAAGATAAACAGAATCGCCGCTGAAACAATCGTCGTGACGTGCGTATCCACAATCGTGATCCACGCGTGGCTGAAGCCCTGCTCCACCGCCGAAGGCGGCGTCTTGCCGTTCCTCAGTTCCTCGCGGATGCGCTCAAAAATCAGCACATTGGAATCCACGCCCATGCCGACCGTCAGAATCACACCCGCAATTCCCGGCAGCGTAAGCACGGCTCCGAAGTACCCCATGAATCCCAGCAGGATAATCAAATTCAAAATAAGCGCGATATCCGCGTTCACGCCCGCCCAGCGGTAATAAATCAGCATGAACGCCAGCACCGCGATCATGCCCACCACCGCGGCCCGCACGCCCGACCGGATCGAATCCGCTCCCAGCGACGGCCCCACCGTCCGTTCTTCCAGATACTTGATGCCCGCCGGCAGAGCGCCCGACCGCAGCGTCATCGAAAGATCCTGCGTCTGCTGATCCGTGAAGCGCCCGTTGATGATGCCCGTATCGTGGATCGCCTCTTTAATGACCGCGACTTCCTGCACCTTGTTATCGAGCACCACCGCCAGATAGTCGCCCACGTGCGCGGACGTAAACGAGTAGAACTTCCGCCCGCCGTCGCCGGTAAGAATGAACCGCACGGCCGGTTGCCCGTTCTCATCGCGCGTAGGTTCCGCTGTCCGCAGATCGCGGCCCGTCACCGCCGACGAGCGTGAAATCAGGTACCAGTTCTCGCCGTTCTCCGAGTTCGTCGAGCCAATGCTCTTCCCCGGCATCAGCACCGCATCGGGCGGAAGCACTCCACCCTTCGACTGCAGCGCCGACTCCTGGCTCGGATACGGTCCGCCCAGCGATTGCTTGATCTCCAGCATCGCCGTCGACTGCATGATTTCTTTCACGCGCGCCGGATCGTCCACGCCCGGCAATTGCACCAGAATCTGGTACTGCCCCAGTCCATGCTCCTGAATCACCGGCTCGCTGACACCGAGCGCGTCAATTCTGTTGCGGATGGTTTCAATCGCCTGCGAGACCGCGCGGTTCTTCAGATCGGCCAGGCTTTGCGCCTTCATCGCAACCGTAAAAGAATTTTCCGCCCCCGAAGAAACGTCATAGTCCGGCAACCGCTCCGTAACGATGCTCTTGAAATCGCTCGTCTGCTCCGGCGGCACGCCCTTCACGATGATCGTCTCCGGATGGTTCGCCGGATCGGGCTTGGTAATGTCGGAGTAATTGATCTTGCGCGTCCGCATATCTTCCCGCAGCCGCGCCACCGCATTATCCGAATCGACATTGACCGCGTCGTTGACCTGCACCTGCAGAATCAGGTGCGTGCCCCCGCGCAAATCAAGTCCCAGGTGAATGCGATCCGTGATCGAAGCCAGCAATCCCTTGCCCGACCA
>JBEKOW010000260.1:0-6324 GCA_049521375.1 Terriglobales bacterium | reverse complement strand
CGCGAAGTGCGCGATGTCTGGGTATCATCATTTTTCGGCTTTCGGCTTTGGACTTCGACCTCCAGAAAAGTCTTGTGCGCAGGGGGCGTTCGACTCCGCATGATCATCGCTTCGCGACGATCATGCTTCGCTCAGGAAGACTTCGCGCCTATAGCCTGGGCTGGGGCATTACAATTCCGACAGGTTATTTCAACGGGTCATCCTAATGAAACTTGCGGACATTGCTGGCGCGCTGGGCGCGCGGCTGGAAAACGCTTCTCCTGATGCCGAGATCTCGGGGGTCTGCGGGATTGAGCAGGCCGGGCCGGGACAACTTACGTTTGTACACAATCCCAAGTACGTCGCGGCTGCCAAGACGAGCAAGGCGACCGCCGTAATCGTCGATGAGAAGTTTCCTGCCATCTCTGCGGGAATGCTGCGGACGGATAATCCCTATCTGGCCTGGGCCAAAGCGGTGGAGCTTTTCTACCAGCCTCCGCGGTACGCTCCGGGGATTCACGCTACGGCGGTCGTGCATCCTTCGGCGAAGATCGGCGCGAACGCTCACCTTGGGCCTTTTGTGGTTATCGATGAAGAGGTCGAGATCGGCGACAACGCGGTGGTGCTGGCGCACGCGGCGATCTATCGCGGAGTCAAGATTGGCCACAATTTTTTTGCGCACACGCATGTGGTGGTGCGCGAGTTCTGCCGGATTGGAAACAATGTCGTGCTGCAGAATGGGGTGATCATCGGGTCGGACGGGTTCGGGTTTGCCAAGGAAGCTTCGGGCCGGTGGCACAAGATTGTGCAGTCGGGAAATGTAGAGATTGGGGACGATGTCGAGATCCAGGCGGGGACGTGCATCGACCGCGCCAACGTTGGACGGACTTATATTGCTCGCGGCGCGAAGATCGACAACCTGGTTCACGTCGGGCACGCCTGCACGATTGGCGAAGACACGCTGCTGTGCGCGCAGGTCGGGCTCGCGGGAACTACCGATGTTGGCAACCGCGTGATTCTCGCTGGGCAGGTGGGAGTTTCGGGACACGTGAAGATTGGAGATGGAGCGGTGGTGATTGCGCAGAGCGGAGTGCCGCAGGATGTGGCTCCGGGAGCGATGGTGAGCGGCGCTCCGGCGATTGACCATAAGTTGTGGCTGCGGTGCTGCGCGGCTTATCCGAGGCTGCCGGAGATGGCGAAGGCGGTAAGGAAGTTGTCGGAACAGAGGCAGGGAGAGGGCGAGTAGGGGGATTTTTCCATCAGAGATTTCAGAATCGATGAGGTATGTACATTGCGTACCGGCGGGCGGAGATGATGGAGATCATCGCCATCTTGCATGCAACGCGACGTGAAACGACTGCTCAACACCCGGATGTGATTGTGATCTCCGCGGGCGAGGTCGTTCTTCGAGCGAGGGTCCGCATGCTCCGACGGCTGAGGATTCCATTCGCATGGTACACGGGGAGTGCGGCACGTCTCTGACACCTGGCAATCCCAATATTCTGGCCGCCTGCGCCCCTCTGCATGAATCACAGTACGCCGTCGATACCCTCTAAGATGGGGTACACTCGATTCTTTCTAACACTCACTTAGGAGGGCATAATATGGCGAGAAAACGCCAGCGCGTATTCAAGGGCGGTGCAGAGTACGAAGTTACAGGAGCGGGTGGAAAGTATCGTCGTTTGATCTTCCTCGCGGAAGTCAAAGTGGAGGGGAAAGAAATCCTAATGTTTCGGCCTTTGAAGAAAGTCAAGAAGCTGCGCGGATAGCACCTCAGCGCTCATTCCTGAAGATTCGTTGGTGTCCTTTCCAAAGTAAGAGAGGGCAGGGGTCCTTCGACTGCGTAGCTGCTTCGCTTCGCGTAGCAACTACTTCGCTCGGATGACACGGGTGGGAAAACGCAGAGGTCCCTCGCTCAGGATGACTTCAGCTAGTGGCTTTTCCCTGTAGGTCCGATGGCAGGCCGCTGTTGATTGCGGCTCTTACTTTGGCCATGAGGCAGTCGCGCGTGCCAAAATCTTCGGGTTCTATGGGTTCGTGAAACTGGATGGTCACCAATCCTGGCTGGATGGCGAAGCGGGCTTTGGGCATTACTTCTTCGGTGCCTGAGATGGTGATGGGGACGATGGGGACTTTGCATTCTTCCGCTAGATAGAACGGGCCCTTTTTGAAGGGCAGCAACTTTCCGTCGAAGCTGCGCTTCCCTTCCACGTAAATCGTCATATTCAAATTTTGCGTGCGGATCGCCTCTACGGCGTCGCGGACGGCGGAGATGCCGGCGTCGCGGTTGCCACGGTCGACGGGGACGAGGGCTCCGGTGCGCATGATCTGGCCGAGGATGGGGACTTTGAATAGCTCTTTTTTTACCATCACCGAGGTTCGCCTTGGAATGAGCGGGAGGGTGAGCGGCGGATCGAGGTTGGAGATGTGGTTCGACATGAAGATGTAGGTGCGGCGGGGATCGATTTTTTCGAGGCCCTGCACATTTACTCTTACTCCGGCGATGCGGACGCCCCAGTAGGCAGCGCGCATGCATCCCCAATAGAGGAAAGAGATGTCTTGGGTGAGGTAGGTCCAGGGAATACCGAGCAGCGCCGCCACTGGCAGGGCGGCTAACCAGAATAACAACATCAGAATGGTGCGAAACACCCGACTAAGTCTCCCGTGTTGATCGTGTTGCCGCCGGCTTTAGTCGGAATTTCTGAGAAAAACCTTGCGGCTGCCCTGATTCGTTGGATTGCTGCGCGGCCGCGGCGGTTATGCCTTCGCGCCCAGCGCCCGTAAACGCTCCGGTAGCTTCTCATAGATTCCGCCGAACCCGCCATTGGAGAGGATGGCTACCACATCTCCGGCTTTGAGTTCGGGGGCGATGGTGTTCACGATGGCGGTTGCGTCGGCGAGAACGCGGGCTTGTTTTCCGCGCTGCTCGATGTCATGGATCACGTGATCGAGGTTCAGACGCTCGGCCTCGGGAATCGCTTCGGACTTGAAGATGGCAGCCAGAATGATTTCGTCGGCTTGCGCGAGGCTGCGGGCTAGGGCATCCTGCAGGACGTTGCGGCGCATGGTGTTCGACCTGGGCTCGAGAATTACCCAGAGCCGGCGTCCCTGATAGCGGGCACGGAGAGCGCGAATGGTCTGCTCGATGGCCGTTGGATGATGCGCGAAGTCGTCGATGATGGTGATGCCGTTGATTTCGGCTTTCACTTCGAGGCGGCGCTTGACGCTGCGGAAGGTTGCGAGAGCGCGGGCTATGGCATCTTTAGGGATTCCGTAATGCGATGCGAGCGCGGCGGCGGCGGTGGCGTTCCAGACGTTGTATTCTCCGCCTAAGGCGAATTCGAAATCGGCCCAGGGTTGGCCGTTGTGATGAACGGACCAGGTTGTGCGCGCGGCTTCCATCTTGAGGTTGGATATCCGCCAGGTCGCGTGATCGGACGCGCCGTAGATTTCCACCGGACAGAAAGCCTTGGCGAGGGCGCGACCGATGTTCTCGCCGCTGTCGAAGCCGATGATCTTTCCGCGTCGTGGAACCAGGTTGACGAGGCGCTTGAAGGCGGTTTCGACCGCATCGAGATCTCTATAGATATCGGCGTGATCGAATTCCACCGACGTGAGGATGAGCGAGTCGGGAAAGTAGTGGAGGAACTTTGGGCCCTTATCGAAGAAGGCGGTGTCGTACTCGTCACCTTCGAGGATGAAGTGCCGGCCGGCTCCGAGGCCGAAGCTGCTGCCGAAGTTTTCAGCGATGCCTCCGATGAGGAATGAGGGCTCGAGGCCCGCGCTCTCGAAGATCCAGGCCAGCATCGAGGTGGTCGTCGTCTTGCCGTGGGTGCCCGCTACTACGAGGACTTCTTTGCCTATGAGAAATTCGTCGTGCAGAATTTGCGGGAGCGAGCAGAATGGGATTCTTTCGTCCAGAACGCGCTCGAGTTCCACGTTCCCGCGGGAGAGCGCGTTGCCTACCACTACCAGGTCGGGTCGCGGTTCGAGGTTCGCCTCGGCAAAGGGCTGGCAGACGGGGATTCCTAGCGATTCGAGAAATGTGGACATCGGCGGATAGGCGGCGGCGTCCGATCCGGTGACGCGGAAGCCGCGTTCGCGCAACATGCCCGCGAGCGACGCCATGGCGGTTCCGCAGATTCCGATGAGGTGAATGTGTGTGGTTTTTGTGGTCACGATGATTTTGGGGTCCTTGTAACGGTTTGTTTAAGAGTCGACGGCCCCAGGGTGTGCGCGAGGCTCAGTCGTCCCTCCGGGACTTGATCTAATTGTGCATTCCTCTTCCCGGCGCTAAAAGCGCCGGGCTATTGTCGGTCGCCCCTCCGGGGCTGACGGTCGGGCGATTTGCCATATAAAAACGGAAGAACCTCGTTACTCGAAATCTGCTCGGGCCAAGATAGCTTTTTTGGCCTGCGGCCGTCCGCAATGACTCAAACGGCATTGAAAAGGTTCTTCTGTTGTTTCTGTAATTGCGCTATCTACTTGCCGCTACTATATATGGCTCCAGTTTTGTAATTATGGCTGTTGGACTGAAGACTCGAGAATCTTAAAGGTGACAATGTTTCCGACTTCCAGTTTTGCGTGCACGCCGATAGGGAGCGTGATGTTGGAGCGCGAGACATGGCCGGAGCGGAGGCCGAAAGCTAGCGGGATTTTCAGGTCGGCTAGCACTCGCAGTACAACGTCTTCGAGAGTGTAGTCCTGGGCGGCGCTTTGGCGGCAATCGAGCATTTCGCCGAAGACGATTCCGCGTACGTCCCCCAATTTCCCGGCGAGTTTCAACTGCATCAGCATGCGGTCGATCTGGTAGGGCTTGGCGGCTATGTCTTCGAGGAAGAGGATTGTGCCGCCGGTTTGGATTTCATAGGGCGTACCCAGCGAGGCTACCAGGATGGAGAGGCACCCGCCGTAGAGAATGCCTTTGGCTTCGCCTGCCACCAGCGGCTTTGCGCCGGAAGTTTCGGCGATCTGCCAATCGGATTCTCCGCTGAGGGCGCTTTGCCAGGAGGCGAGGTCGACGCCATCGGGAAGCGCAAAGTCCTTGACGGCCATGGGACCGTGAAAGGTGACCAGATTCGTTTTATCGGTGAACCAGGTCAGGAGCGAGGTCAGATCGCTGTAGCCGACGAAGATTTTCGGATGGGCTGCGATTTTTGCGAGGTCGAGGGCGGGCAGGAGGTAGTTGGAGCCGTAGCCTCCGCGGGCACAGACGATGGCTTTGATATCGTCGCGGGCGAACATCTCCTCCAACTCACGCGCGCGGCGGTCGACCGATCCGGCGAAATAGAGATCGCGCTGGAGTATCGAGTCAAGATAGAAGGGCTCATAGCCGACGCTGCGCAGGCCGTCGCAGCCTGCCTCGAGCGCTTCGCGCTTGAGGTTGGAAGCGGGCGCGACTATGCCGACTTTATCTCCCGGGCGGAGGCCGGGCGGTTTGATGCGGGACTTCTCGGGAGCGGGGGGCATCTGGACTCGATCTTAAACGAAGAACTCCCCGCGGCAGACTAGCGTTGCCGGACCTTGTAGATAAACATGGTTCCGACCCGCTTCGGTGTGCCAGCGCACCGTCTGCGGACCGCCCGGAGCGATTACCGTGACCGGGGAAACCGCGCGCCGGCTGGCGATCGCGGTTACGGCGGATGCGCAGGATCCGGTGCCGGAAGATTGCGTTTCTCCCGCGCCGCGCTCGAAGAGTCGAATCTCGATTTCGCTCGGGCTGCGCACGACCACGTATTCGACATTGGTACCCTGGGGAAAATGGGGCTGGGCCTGGATGTGCGCGGCCTGCTGTTGCCAGCCTTCGGGAAAGCTGTCGACGAAGATCACATAGTGCGGATTGCCCATGGAGACCTGGACGCCCTCGGCGCGCAGCGTGGTGGTTGCAATCGTCAAGCGCTCGCCGACTTCGGGCTGACCCATGTCGATTTCGAACTCGAAGGTTGGACCTTGCTGGCGGATGAGGCGGCAGGTCTTCAAGCCGGCTCCGGTGCGAATGATGACTTCTTTCTTGCTCGTGGTGCGGGAGTAGATTTGCGCGGCCACGCAGCGGGTGCCGTTGCCGGAGATTTCCGCGTCGGAGCCATCGGCATTGATGAGGCGCGCGCGCACATCGGCTTCGGAGTCGGGAAAGAGCCATTCGACGCCGTCGGCGCCGATTCCGTTGTGACGATCGCAGAGGCGGCGGGTGAGGGCGCTCAGGTCCTGCGAAGGGTCCACGTCCTCGACGATCAGAAAATCGTTGCCGCAGGCGGATGCCTTAGTGAAGGCGATTATGTTTTTCGGCGCGTCATTTGAAGGGCTCGTCATTTACCTTCCGCCGGATTTTATCATCGGCGCCTTGCT
>JBEKOW010000259.1:0-19947 GCA_049521375.1 Terriglobales bacterium | reverse complement strand
ACCGCTCTCTACTATTGCCCCGGCGAAGACCTCTATGGCAAATCCCCCGACGGACACTACAGCACCCAGCACGACGCCCAGTCCGATCGCTTCGAGCCCGCCGAACGCAGCGTCTGCGTCCCATAACTGACAAATAAGTCGCCGTGGAATTGTCTCTGGATCGCTAAACTATTCCGGCTCAATTGTCCTGAAGTCGCGCCGCCGTCCATGCCGCACATGAAGAACTTCCACCTGACGCAGTCTTTTCCTGATACGAAAGATCACTCGGTAGACATGCGGTTTGTGGCCAAACAGCGAATGTCTTAGACGCTTGTTTTCGCGTGTGATCGGGTGTCGGTTCGGCATTTCCCCGAGTTCTAGAATCGCGGCCTTAAGTTTGAAGTACCATTGCCGCGCCCGCTCGGATTCCTCCGCGTTGATTTCAGCATACAGAGCAGCTAAATCGCGCTCCGCCCGCAGCGTGGTCTTAACGAGATAGACCATGAAGCGTTTCGAATTCGCGGAAGAACTCCTCTGCCGGCCTGCTTCGGCCCTTACGCGCGTCCTCTAATCCTTGACGAATGCCCTCGCGAGCCTCGGCCCGTGCTGCGATGTCGAGCAGCCGCTGGTAGGCTTCCGCATCTTGAACCACCGCCGCAGCCTTCCCGTTCACGGTCAAAATCACCGGACGCTTGCTCTTCTTGATCTGCTTAAGGAATTGCCCGGAGCGGCGGCGGAAAGTGGTCAGAGGTTGGATGTCTTTGGTGAGATCAAGCACAACGCCTCCCTAGTGAGCACCTTTAAAGGTGCCCGTCCATTCTACACGAGTGCGTCAGGGGCGCGGTCCCAAGCCACCATCCGAGCCCATTACGCGGTGAGTATTTGATTGTTGATCACCGATGCCGTGTAGCTCCTGCATTTCTTAAACTTTCCTCGCATGGCCGTCAGAACTGAGTCGAGCTCTAGCGGTCTTCGAAACAAGCAAAGCAAGCACCCTCAACGAGAGCGGATGCTTCCAGCATGCGAAACAAAAAGGCAGTTACCATCTTCCCGTCGGTACATAGATAGGTGTGACTCCAATCTTGTCCAGTGGTCCTGGCCGTGATTCTCGTGTGTAGCGCTACGGCGCCAATACCTGGATGGGTCCCGAGTTCAGAGTAGTCCGCATAAAAAGACTTCAACTCGGCTAGGTGGTATTGGGCAGGGAACAGACTCCCGGACCTGAAAGCCTCTTTGTACGCCCTCCTCTCAGCCTTTCCGTCGTTCTTCCGCAGCCACACCGTTGCGAGCTTCGGTTCGCGGAAAATCTTGTGGGCGTGCATTGCGCTGTCAATCGAGCCCCGCATTATGTTGAAAGCTTCAGTTACAGCCGTCGAGAAGCCCAACTCGAAGGCAATGCGGAATTGCTGATGGCTGTGGCGGAACATCGCGATGATTAGAGGCCGTTCTTTCTCCCTACCAGCCCGCATATCATCAAGCTCACGCGCCCAAATCTCGTCCAGCCTCAAGAAACAGTCCCACAGCTCCGGGAGATCTCTGACAACGCCCAGGTAGTTCTTCCGCTTTGTGACGAAGTATTCACGGTAAGGCTCTCGGAGATTCTTGTCTTCGGCGGGTAGCAGCACTTGGTCTTCCATAAGCAAACCGTCCCGAAACCCAGACTATCACGCGAACAAAAACTCCTTAGTCCGCAATTCCTTTATCGCGTCTCGCAGCTTCGCCGCCTTCTCGAACTCGAACCGCTTCGCGCTCTCCCGCATGTCGCTTTCCAGTTTCGCAATGTAGGCGTCCAGCTCTTCCTGCGACTTGAACTCCGGAATCCCGTCCGCTTCCATGCTCGTCATGTCCGTATAGTCCGCGCCCACAATCGCCACCAGCGTCATATCCAGCGGCCGGATAATCGACTCCGGACTGATGTTGTGTTCTTTGTTGTAGGCCTCCTGAATCGCGCGCCGCCGGTTGGTCTCGTCCAGCGCCTTCTTCATGGAATCCGTCATCCGGTCCGCGTAAAGAATGGCCCGCCCGTTCAGATTCCGCGCGCACCGCCCGATCGTCTGGATCAGCGATCCCGCCGACCGCAGAAAGCCTTCCTTGTCCGCATCCAGAATCGCCACCAGCGAAACCTCGGGCAGATCCAGACCTTCCCGCAACAGATTGATCCCGATCAATACATCGAACTCGCCCTTACGAAGATCGCGCAGAATCTTCACCCGCTCCAGCGTCTCGATCTCCGAATGCATATACCGGCACTTCACTCCCACTTCCCCGTAATACTCGGCCAAGTCCTCCGACATGCGCTTGGTCAGCGTCGTCACCAGCACGCGCTCGTTGCGCGCCACCCGGTCGCGAATCATGTGCAGCAGGTCGTCAATCTGCCCCTTCACCGGACGTATTTCCACCGGCGGATCGATCAGCCCTGTCGGCCGGATAATCTGCTCCACCACCACCCCCGCCGACTTCGTCAGCTCATAAGGCCCCGGCGTAGCCGACACATACACCATCTGGTTCGTCCGGTGCTCAAACTCCTCAAACGTCAGCGGACGATTATCCAGCGCCGACGGCATCCGGAATCCATACTCCACCAGCGTCTGCTTGCGCGAGCGGTCCCCGTGATACATCCCATGCAACTGCGGCACCGTCTGGTGCGACTCGTCAATGAACATCAGGAAGTCGCGCGAAAAATAATCCAGCAGCGTTGGCGGAGGCTCCCCCGGCATCCTTCCCGTAAAATGCCGCGAATAATTTTCGATGCCATGGCAATATCCCATGGCCTTGATCATCTCGAGGTCATACATCACGCGCTGGTGGATGCGTTGCGCCTCCACCGTGCGCCCCTGCTTCTCGAGCTCGGCTTCCCACCACGCCAACTCCGCCTTGATCGACACCACCGCCGACGCCTTCGTTTCCTCTTTCATCACATAATGCGTCTTCGGATAAATCGGCAGCCGCATATACCGCTGCTTCACCGTCCCAAACAACGGATCGATCTGCGACAACGATTCGATCTCATCCCCGAACATCTCGATCCGGTACGCCATGTCGTCATACGTCGGATAAATCTCGATCACATCCCCGCGTACCCGGAACGTCCCGCGCCGGAACTCGCCCTCGCTCCGTTCATAAAGAATATCCACCAGCTTCCGCGTAATATCCCCGCGCTTGATCTTCTGTCCCTTCTCCAGGAACAGCAGCATCCCGTAATATGCCTCCGGAGACCCCAACCCGTAAATGCAGCTCACCGAAGCCACAATCAAACAGTCCCGCCGCTCAAACAGCGAACGCGTAGCCGACAGCCGCAGCTTGTCCAGCTCATCATTAATCGTCGACTCTTTTTCGATGTAGAGATCCGCGGCCGGAACATAGGCCTCTGGCTGGTAGTAGTCGTAATACGAGACAAAATACTCGACCGCATTCTGCGGAAAAAAGCTCTTGAACTCGTGGTATAGCTGAGCCGCCAGGGTTTTGTTGTGGGCCATCACCAGCGCCGGACGGTTCGCCGCCTCGATCACCTTGGCCATCGTGTAAGTTTTGCCCGACCCGGTGACCCCGAGCAGCACCTGGTGCTGTTCGCGGTCAAAGACGCCGCGCGTAAAATCCACACCTAATTATAGCGACCAATCACCCGACCGTAGCGCCGGCGCCCCGCCGGCAGTCGCGAGGGCGCCCCGCTCTCGTCCCCCTATCAGACTCAGTCCCTACCGCATTGCACTAGTGTGTAATTTCACCAGACCATATGGCTTTACCCGGAAGTTTGTACTAAGCGGTTCACCCTAGAGCTGAGGAAAACCGTCTCCTCTCCTTCCCCAAACCCTGTAGACGACCCTTGGGGATTACCCTAGTTTTGCCCATTTTCCACACAAAATTCATATCCCGTATGGTATTTCACATTTTATTGATTTTAAAAGGCCAGAATGGCCTCCCGGTTGCAATTTGAGACGGTCAGATGGAATTACAGCTGAGTTCCGGACCCTGCCACACCGCCACCTTCCTCGGCATCCCGGAACCCATCTGCGGGGTGCGAGTCATGGATGAGCAGTTCAATCAAATGGGGATCCGGGAGCGCCAGATCGTCGATCTTTTGCTCCAGGGATGCGATAACTCGGAAATCGCTCGCGACCTCAACATCGCCGAGCGCACCGTAAAAGCTTATTTCAACCGGATGTTCCTGCGGTTCGGAATCAAAGGTGGCATCAAGCGGGTCAAACTCGCCACTCTAATTTATAGGAGACAACTATGGCAGGAGAAACAAGCCTCCGCACGCCCAGCGAACGCGAACACTTCATCATCCAACGCGTAGCCGAAGGCCTGAAGAATAGCGAGATCGCCGACTCTCTCGGGACGACGGAACACGTAGTCAAGAATTATCTGCGCCTGATCTACGACAAGCTCGGCCTGTGGAACCGCGTAGAGTTAGCGCTGTGGTACGAAGCCCGCCGCTTCGAACAGGTCTACCACGCCTGAACTGGAAATCAATGAGGGGCGGGCGGCTGGTGATGCATCACGGCCGCCCTTTTTTTTTGCCCTGGCATTCCTTCAGATCGAACTCCGGCTTCAGAATTCCGCGGAACCCGGACGGGTGCCTTCTTCCAAGCCATCTTTTCGATTGCGTCGGGATTGAGGCAGAGTTCCGATCTCCCTCTCAACCGCGCCGTCCCGCGACCGCAACCCGGGCTGCCTCGACCGTCTCTTTCTCCGCCGCCTTGACTTCCGGCACGTCACTCCAGAAAGTGGAGTTCGCATCTACGGGAGCCACTCCCGCCTGTCCTGCCTCCTCTGTTCCTGCCGCCCCCACCCATGCCACTCGAAACCGCTCTTTCTTATCCGCACGCGCCAGAAAAATTGCGTCGCCCGACCTCATGCCCTCGGGCGTGCCCTTCAACAGCGCTCCCCGGCGGCTGATATTGATCGTTGATACTGGTAGCTCAAAGCTGCCCCCGCTGGCATCGGTACCGCTCAGTTGAACCATCAGCATTGTGGCGATGCGCGGATCGCGCCGCCCGATCTTGAATTGCTCGATTAACCTGCGCAGCATCGCGAAAGTCTGTACCAGTCGCTCCGACGCCTGCTGCGTGTCGGTCGCGCCGCGCGTCGTCCCCTGCGCCGCCTGCGCCACCGCCGCGATGTTGGCATTGATTTCGCCGCTTTGCTGCGCTGCTTCCCCCAGGTGTCGCGAGATCTCGTTGGTGGTCGTGTTCTGTTCTCCCGCCGCCCCCGCAATCATGCTGGAGATATCGTTGATTTCGTGAATCACCCCCCGGATCGCCCCGATGGCTGCCACCGCCTCCTTGGTGTCCGTCTGGATCGCCGCCACCTTCCGGCCAATCTCCTCTGTTGCGCCCGCTGTTTGCCTCGCCAGTTCTTTCACTTCGTTCGCTACCACCGCGAAGCCCTTGCCTGCTTCGCCGGCCCGCGCTGCTTCGATGGTCGCGTTCAACGCCAGCAGATTGGTCTGGCGCGCAATCGACGTGATCACCAGGATGACCTTCCCGATCTCGCGCGACGAATCCCCCAACTTGGAAATCGCAGACGTAGTCGTTTCCGCCAGTTGCACCGCCGACGATGCCACTCGCGCCGCCTGGGCCGCGTTCTTCGCGATTTCCGTGCTGCTCGCCCCCATCTCTTCCGCGCCCGCGGCCATCGTCCGCAGGCTCTCGCCGACTTGCTCCGCCGCACTCGAAACCACGCTTGCCTGCGCCGAAGTGACCTCGGAGTTAAACGTGATCTGCCGGCTCGTCTCCCTCAGTTCGTCGCTCGCCCCTGCCACCTCCAGCGCATTCTGCGAGATCGCCCGGATCATCTCGTCCAGTTGCTCGATGAAGGCGTTGAACCAGCGCATCAGCTCTCCGATCTCGTCCCTCGAAGTTACCTCGATCCTTTTCGTCAGGTCCCACTCCCCCTCCGTCGCCTGCTTGAACCGGTTCACAATATCTCGCAGCCGCCGTATGACCGAACTATACGTGGCGATCGACACCACGATCAGCGGAATCACGCATGCCAGCGCCAGGCCGCCCGCTTTCCACGCGCTCTCCCGCCACGCCGCATCGACATCGTCGATGTACACTCCTGTCCCTACAATCCATCCCCACGGCCCGAACTTCTTGACGAAAGAGAGCTTCGCCACCGGCCGCTCTTTCCCTGGCTTCGGCCACAGATAATGCACAAAGCCGCCCCCCGGCGCCTGCGCTGCCTCCACAAATTCAACAAACACGCGCTTCCCCGTGGGATCTTTGAACTCCGTCAGATCGCTGCCATTCATCTCCGGCTTCATGGCGTGCATGATCATCGTCGGATGGTCGTCGTTGATCCAGAAATAGTTGTTGCCTCCATACCGCAACTGCCGGATGGCGGCAATCGCCTGCTGTTGCGCGTCCGCCCGGCTGAGCTTTCCCTCCGTTTCCTGCTGGTAGGCGTGCTCGATGATGGAGAGCGGCACCTCCACCAGATTCTGCGTCTTTTCCATCTTCCCCATCAGCAGCGTGGAACGCTCATCCCGAATCCAGAATGCGGCCACGGCAACGAGCCCGATGGCGGAAACAAGTGTCATCAGCCGGAACTTTGTCTTAATGCTCATGTGGGTTCTGAGGCGATTGCATCCTCAGCATTACCTTCGGCGGGAAATTGAGACGACTTGAGCCGTACTATTCGGCCTCGGAAGGGTAAGGCCAAGCGGGCCGGCAATCTTCCGCCGAGACTAAGTCGGTTGTGCTATCGGAATGGCGGCCATCGCCAAAGGGTTCACTTCCACCGCGTAGCCCGGCCCATCGTCGCGCATGAACACCGCATCCTGGGCGCCGACGATAGCGCTATTTATTGCCAGGCTCGGGGACCAGGACCGGCTCCGGCCGATCCATCTCGATGGTCACAACGTTTAGACGGATCGCAAGCGCTCCACGCGAAACCTACCGCCCCACCATCTTCGTAGCCAGGAACGACTTCACCACAATCTGGTTGGGCTGCATCCCCACCGGAATGATGGTCAGCAGCGAGTACTCCGAGGGCTCAAACTTCTTCCGGGGCGTCCGCTTCTGAATCACCGCCAGGTCCGACGACCCCGAATCCACCACCAGCAAATACCCCTGATTCTCTGAAAGCGCCAGCGCATCCGGATGCGTTCCCACCGGCAGATACGCCACCACCTTGCCCAGGTCCACGTCGTAAACTGCGATGTTGTTCCCGCCGAAATCGGAAATGTACAGCCGCGAATTATCGTTCGCAAACACGCCCCGCGTAGGCTCCGCACCCACCAGGTAGCTCCCCAGCACCTCGTTCGGCGTCGTCTCGACAATCGAAATGCTCCCCGCGTCGAAATTAAACGCCACCAGTTCCCCGCCGTCCGGCTTCAACGCCAGGCTCACCGGAGACTTCCCCACATCGAGAAGCGCCAGCAGATGATCGCTCTCCGTGTCGGTCTCCCGCGTCTCATCCTTGGCGCTTCCCTTCTCCCGAGCGTTGCTCTTGAGCGCCACGCTCGCCACCTGCCCTGAGCCCGCGCAGGAGACAAACGCCTTCGTGGAATCCGGCAGGATCGCAATATCCTCCGGCTGAATGCAGATGTTCACCGCCGATCGCACCGCCAGCCTCACGGCATCAATAATCGAAACCGTGTTGTCAGCCCGGTTCGAGACCACCACCGTCGACCCATCCGGCGAAACCCGCGCCAGCCCCGGATTCCCACCCACTCGCAGCGTAGCCGCCACCGCCCGCCGGTCCAGGTCGATCACCGAAACATTCGCCGACCCCGAGTTCGCCACCCACGCGCGCCGCCCGTCCGGAGACACATCGATAAAATATGGCCGTCCCCCCACCCCGATCGTGGCCACCACCTTGTTCTGCTCGGCGTCGATCACGCTCACATTCGACGAGCCGGTATTGACGACATACACCTCGTTCCGCTTGGGATTCGCCGCCAGCCCGGTAGGCTCCGCCCCCACCGCCAGTGTACGTACAGGAGCATAAGTACGCAGGTCGACCACCGTGACATTGTTGCTTTTTCCATTGGAGATGTAGGCGTACTCGCGATACAGCGGCCCGTAGGCCGGCAGGCTGCGCTCGTGGAAGTAGTACCATCCTCCCGCGAGAAGCAATGGAATAAAAACCGCGAAGAGAAGAAGTTTTCTCACAATGGCTGTCTGGGACGAAGAAATAAGAATAGCAAAGCTGAAAGGCGCTGTGGGTTCCTTAGACGTGGGGCCCGCGGCTCAATTTGAATGAACCTCGCTTCAACCCCTGTCATCTTGAGCGGAATCCGGTCGTCGGCGAAGCCGAAGACAGGATGGAGTCGAAAGACCCCTGCACACAATCCTCGACCAACCGCGCCTCAGCGAATTCTTCCCGCAGCGCCGGCGCACGCCGCCCATCGTTTCCGGCCGCCGGCTTTCATCCAGCAACCAACCGAGCGGTCGAGGCCCTCTCGCGGCCAACTCGGAATCAAATTGAGCCACTACCGACCTGGGGCTCGATCACCTTCAGTCCACTCACCTGGGAGAAATGCCGCTGGTTGAAAGTGGCGACCGCGCTGCCGTGCTCCAATGCTGTCGCCGCCACCGTCAGGTCATAGTAGCCAATCATCTTCCCCGCAGCCTCCAATGCAGCCCAGATGCGTGCATGTTCAAGCGCAGTGACTTCCGTGTAGGGAAGAATCGAGAGTCTGCCGACAATCGTCCGCACGTAGCGCTCTCGCTTCGCCCGGTGCGGAACCGTCGCTCGCTCCACTCCGTGCCACAACTCCGCAACCGTGACAGCCGCTATTTCCAGTTCCTGGTCCTGCTGCGAAGCCAGCCAGCGCCTCAGGTCGAAGTTCCCCTTCTCCCCTTTGATGATGACATCGGCATCGAGGACTATCGCCATCGATCCCTCGGGCGCGGCAAGGCCTTGCGCGCCGCCCGCAGGTCCTTGTAAAAGGCCCGGGCTTCTTCCTTGGATAGGTCCGCCTCTGCCAGCGCCTCCGCCAGCTCGGGGCCCGTGCATCCTCTCTTGCCGTCCGGCACGATGCGCGCAACCGGCAACCCGTTCTTCAGAAGAACGAAGGTGACGTTCTGGTAGTGGGCGCGATTTACGCAGTCGGCAAAGTTGCGCGCCGCCTCCGTCACCGAAATGACCGTTTTCATAAAATCAGATTATCAGAGTTTACGGAAATCGCGAGACACTTCTGTGCCGCGGAAGCCGACTTTGAGCGGCCCGTAAGGAAGCGCCCCGGGAAGTAATACCGCGGCCGTCGACCGGGAACGCCAGCGGCAGAACTTTTCTCAAGGATTCAATGCAACGACCTCAATACAGCGCCTGTCAATACAAATGGAACGAAACTTCCACCTGCACCCGCATCGGACACGGCTGCCCGTCCTGCGTCACCGGCTCGAATCTCCACCGCGAAACCGCCTTAATCGCCTGTTGGTCGAGTCCTTTCTTCTTCCGGGCTTGGTTGTCGTACTCGGGTTCGGGCCGGTAAACGGGGTGAGGAAACACTCCCCGCCGGAGCCGGCACATCGCCTCACCTTCGTAGGTATCTTCTTTCGCCGCATTCTCTTGGCAAAACGCCGCCGTCGGCAGGATCATGCCTGCCGTAATGGCAATTGCCGCCGCCCACCCTCGCCTCATGGAATCAATCCTGGGAAACCGTCGTTCCGGCCTGGATCTGCGCCGCCGGCACGGTCCGTCCGAGCACCGCCGCAATTTGCCGCACCTGCTCCATCAGCGCGTCAAACTGGTCCGGATAAAGCGACTGCGCCCCATCCGAGAGCGCCCGGTCCGGATCGTTGTGTACTTCGACAATCAGCCCGTCCGCTCCCACCGCCACCGCCGCCCGCGACAGCGGCGTCACCTTATTCCGCTTCCCCGTCCCGTGGCTCGGATCGACCACAATCGGCAAATGGCTGAGCCGCTGCACCGCCGGCACCACGCTCAAGTCGAGGGTGTTCCGCGTGTGATCCGCGAAAGTCCGCACTCCGCGCTCGCACAGCACCACATTGTAATTCCCTTCGCTCATGATATATTCGGCCGCCATCAGAAACTCTTCCAGCGTCGCCGAAATCCCACGCTTCAGCAGCACCGGCTTGCGCGCCCGTCCCGCCCGCTTCAGCAGCGAAAAATTCTGCATGTTCCGCGCCCCGATCTGGATCATATCCGCATACTGATCTACCAGGTCGAGCGATTCATAATCCACCGCTTCGGTCACGATCAGCAACCCAAAGCGCTCCCGCACCTCGGCCATGATCTTGAGCCCATCCTCCCCCATTCCCTGAAACGAATAAGGAGAAGTCCGTGGCTTGTACGCTCCGCCCCGAAAAAATTGCGCCCCCGCCCGCGCCACCCGCTCTGCAATCGCAAAAGCCTGCTCGCGGCTCTCGATCCCGCAAGGCCCCGCCATGATCGCCAGCTCGCTCCCGCCAATCGTAACCCCCGCACGCTTCCCGCGGACGCCGTTCCCCGCTGCATCGTTCCCCGGGAATCCCGCAAACTTGATAACCGAGTTGTCCGGCTTGGTGTCCCGGCTGACCAGCTTGTAAGGCTTCGAGACGCGGATCACCTCCTGCACTCCCGCCAGTTCCTCCAGCGCCCCCGGATCCACCTCGCCTTTATTCCCCGTGATTCCGATAGCCGTCCGCTGCGCGCCGGGGATGGAATGCGCGCGGTATCCAAGCGACTCGATTTTCTGGCAGACAGCGCGCACCTGTTCTTCGGTGGCCTGCGCCCGCATCACAACCAGCATGGGTTTACTCCAAAAGTAAAAGTGTAACGGTCCGCCCGCCGAACGAGCAACGCGCGGAAAGAGTAGATAGCGACCGAATTTGAACTTTAGAAGTTTTCCACAGGCGCAAAGTCAGCCACTACCCAAGAGTAGTGCAGCAAAGCTCGCGCTCGCGACTTACCGCAAACTCGATCTCGAACTTGGTTTTGGATAGCGCAGCGCCCCTCAGCGCGGATGGTAGGTAAGAAATGAAGCCTGCGCGACGCGGCGGGACAAAATAGCCACGCCCTCCGCCCCGGAGGAGCGACCGATAATAGCCCGGCGCATTCAGCGCCGGGTGCCCGCACCCAAACAGATGAAGTCCCAGAGGGACGCCTGAGCTCCCTCGCATACTCTTTCAGAGCACGATAAAAGTAGACCTCGCCGGCCGCTAGTGTCCCGTCCCCGAAAGCGCCACCGAACTGGAGCCCCCCGCCACATTGTCGGTAACCACCAGCGTCCCCGACCACGCTCCCTTCACGGTAGGAGAGAACGTGACCGAAATCGTGCAACTCGCGCCCCCCGCCAGCACCGCCGGACAATTATTACTCTCCGTAAACGCCCCTGAATTCGCCCCCGTAATCGCGATCCCGCCGATATTCAACGAAGTCTGCCCCGCATCGGTCAGCACGACCGGCAAAGTAGTGCTGCTGTTGACCGCCTGCGAGCCAAAACTCAGCTTGGTCGGATTAAACTGCGCCACCGGATCGATCACATACCCGCTCAGCCCCACCTTCTGCGGACTCCCCATCGTGTTATCCGTAATATTCAGCGTAGCCGTCTGCAATCCGATGGCATTCGCCACGAACGTCACCGCGACCGTACAACTGCCGCCCGGCTTCAGCGCCGCCGAGCAGTGGCTCACTGCCTTGTAAGCCCCCGCATTCGCCGTCCCCGGAGTCACGCTCACCCCGCTCACCGTCACTGTCGCCTTCGTCATGTTCTTCAGCGTCACCGAAAGCGTCGTCGAGCCATTCAGATACGACGTCCCGAAATTCAGGCTCGCCGGCGAGACACTCAGCCCCGAAACATCCAGCGTAAAGTTCTGCGTAGCAGTGGTCACCGCATTCGTGGCCGTCAACACAAGTGGAAATAGTCCACCCGCGCTGGGCGTCCCCGCCAGCGTAGCCGTCCCGTTGTGGTTGTCCACAAAAGTAACTCCCGCCGGCAATCCCCCCGCCTCCGCAATACTCGGAGCCGGGAAGCCCGCAGTCGTCACCGTGAACGAGTTCGCCTCTCCATACCCGAACGTAATGCTGTTCGCGCTCGTAAATGCAGGCGCCTGCCGCAGCACGATCGTGAAGGCCTGGGTCGCCGGAGACCCGATTCCGTTCTGCGCTCTGAAGCTGATGCCGAAGTCCCCGCCTACCAGCACCAGCGGAGTTCCATACAACGTCCCCGTCCCGTTCCCGTTGTCATGGAACGCAAGTCCGGTCGGCAGATTTCCCGCCTCCGTAATGCTCGCCGTCGGGACGCCTGCCGTGGTCACCGTGAACGACCCCGCCACGCCGATGGTGAACGTCGCGCTGGCGCTGCTGGTGAAGCCGGGAGCCTGATCGACGACTTGGCCGCCGCTCAGCGTGCCTGAGCTGCCGGTATGGTTGGTGTCGCCGGAGTAACTCGCGCTAATCGCGTCGGTTCCCGCGGGCAGCGAGGAGGTGGTGCACGATGACATCCCCGCCGTGACGGTGGTCGTGCCGCATCCCGTGTTGGCGCTCCAGGTCAGCGTGCCGCCGATGCCGCCGGCATTCAGCGGACCGGCCTTGATTCTCTGGCTCACGCTTTTTGCGGACGCGCCTTTTTTCGCCGTTGTCCCGGCCGACGCCACGCCGCCGGCGAAGGTGACCACTACCTCGCCGCTGATGGTCGCGTTGAACGTCACGGGCTCGCCGACCACCGATGGATTCGGGCTGGCCGAAATCGATACCGACGAGCCCGCCCGCGTGATGCTGAAGTTGTTGGTCTGCGTGCTGCTGGACTTGGTGTAGTTACTGTCACCGGAGAACGACGCCGACTCGGTGTAAGTGCCAACCGTGTCCGCGCTGCCGGGAGTATAGGCGGCGGAGCAGGTGAGCGTGTCGCTGCTGGGCGTGCCGCAACTGGTTGCGCCATAACTGCCCGGCCCGGTGCCGCCGATGCTTACGTCGCTGGCGGTGGGCGGAGTGCCGCTGCCCGACCACGACAAGACGGCCGTGATCGTGACCGGAGCATCCTGGCCGTAAGCCTCTGAGGACGGGCTTACGTTGGTCACGCTGATCGAGGTGGTGGTAGAGATACCCGTGCCACTCAGGCTAATGGTCTGCTCCGCGGGCGACGGGAGGTTATCGCTGTGGGCGCCTTTGGCGAGATAGCCGATGATGGGACCGGTGTTGAGCGAGTTGTCGGTCAGGGTCAGCGTTCCGGTGTAGGAGGTCGTGCTGGTGGGCGCAAAATCGACGCCCAACGTGCAGGGCGCACCCACGGCCAAAGCAGACGAGGTCGAGCACGTGGTTGTGCCCAAGTCCAACGGGAAGTAGATGCTGGTGCCGAAGCTCTCAAAGGCGAGCGGTTGGTTGCCGATGTTCTGCGGGTTGAAGGTCAGCGGCCCACTCTTCTGGTTGACTGGGGTGTTGCTGAAGCTCAACGGCGAAGCTTGCGGACGCTGCACCTCAACCAGATAGCCGCCCGTGTAATCCGCGATGTAGACATTGCCAAGATCATCTACGGCCACCGCGGCCGGCAGGCTGAATCCGTTATTGGTCACCGTGAACTGCGAGCCGCTGGCGGGCAATTCGATCACCTGGTGGTCGCTGCTGGCATCGCCGATGAACACATCGCCTGCGGCATCCAGCGCCACGCTGGTCGGAAAAGCCAGCCCGGTCACGGGCAGAACCGTCGCAGTTCCGCCACCGGCCGGAATCTCCACCACTTTTGTGTTGCCGCTATCGGCGACGAAGATGTCGCCCGCCGCATCGAGCGCGATCCCCTGCGGCGAACTCAGCGTGTAGCTGCCGGTGCTCACGACGGTCTGAGGACCGCCGTTGAAGGGAATCTCAACCACCTGACTGGCGCTGAGATCGAGCACGAACAAATCGCCCGCGCCGTCCACCGCCACGCCCACGGGAAGGGTGAATCCGCCGGCCACGACGCTCTGCGCCCCGCCGCCCGCCGGGACTTCAACAATCTGCTTATTGCCGGCGTCAACGATGAAGACATCGCCCGCGCCGTCCACGGCTACGCCCGAGGTGGTGCCGAGCCCACTGCCCACAGTCACCGGAGTGCCCATCCCCACTGGGATCTCGACGATGCGATCATTCTGCGAGTCGGCGATAAAGACGTCGCCGGCTGCGTCCACCGCCAGGCCATCGGGACTATTCAGCGTGCTATCCGGCGAGGGCAGGTTGGTGAGCGGTAGCGTGATCTGCGGGCTGGGGCTGAAGGCGATGGCTGGACCCTGGCCCAAACCCGAGATCAGCGTGCTCGCCACCAGGTTGCCGTTCTTGTCGGTGAGGCTGATTGCGCCCTGGCGCACTCCCGGCGCGATCGGCGCGAAGGTGGCCTGCACGGTGCAGGTTGCCGGACCCTGGAAGCCGCTGGTGCACGTCGTCGTGCCGCCGCCGCTGATCGCATTGAAATCCAGTCCGCTCGCGCCCTGGGTTACCACCTGCACCGGAGTCGAACCGAGCGTTGTCCCCGAAGGCACGGTGAATTGCAGCGAGAAAGTTACGCTGCATGGCGCGGGCGTGGTTGCGCCGCCAGGGCAGACGTTGGCGACAAGGTTGGGCGTGTAGCCGCTCTGCACCTCAAATGCGCCGATGTCGCAGCCCTTGCCCTGCGGACGCGGAATGCCGCGCTGGTCGGCAGTGACAAGATTGCCGAAGGCGTCGGTGCAGCTATTGGGAGGGATGGCGTCGATGGCGGGGCTGCTGGAGAGCAGGGCGAAAGTCTGCGTGGGGCCACCATTGTTCTGCAAAGGGCCGAGATTGGCGGAAACGCCGTTCAGGTCGCCGGTCGCGGTGAGGAAGGTGCAACTGCTGTCGTCCGACAGGTTGTAGCCGGCTGAAGTTGGGGTGCTACCATAAATAAAGCAGTTTCCTCCGGCAGTCTGGCCTGCCAGCAGCACGCCCTTCAGGGTCAGCGTGCCAGAAGGAGCAGCGATGCCGCCGCCGCCCCCCCCAGAAGCAGAGTTTCCGGAAAAGGTGCTGTTGCTCACCGTCAACGCCGTCTGGTTGAAAATGCCGCCGCCCTCGTAGGCGTAGTTGCCGGCGAAGGTGCTGTTGCTCACCGTCAGCGTACCACCGGTATTGTTGTAAATGCCGCCGCCCTCGAAGCTAGCGCGGTTGCTGGAGAAAGTGCTGTTGCTCACCGTCAGCGTAGCACCGGCATTGTTGTAAATGCCGCCGCCGCTGCCCTCCATCGAAGTGTAGTTGCCGGCGAAGGTGCTGAAGCTTACTGCCAGACTGCCGCTCAGATTGGCGATGCCGCCGCCGTACTGGGCGGAGTTACCCGAAAAGGTGCTGTTGATCACGGTCGTAGTAGGATTCCCAAAGCCGGCGTAGATGGCACCCCCGCCGCCGTTGGCGGTGTTGCCCGAGAAGACGCTCCCGCTTACCGTCAGCGCGCCACCCTGGTAGGCGATGGCGCCGCCGTATTCGCCGAAGTTGTTAGCGAAAGCACAGTTGTTTATCGTCAGCGTGCCCGCGTTGTAGATGCCGCCACCCTGCCCAGCGGGGCTGTTCTGATCCCCAGCAGCGCTTCCGTTCTCAATGGTCACGCCGGAGATGGTCGCAGTGACTCCGGTGCAATCAAGCGTGATGGTTTGCCCGTTCAGGCTGGGGGCGAAGGTGATGGTATCGCCGGCCGCGGCCTTTGCTATCTCGTAGCGCAGGGTTCCCGCCGAGCCGTCATCGGCCGCGCTGGTGACGGTAAGTTGGGCGCGCACTCCAGCCGAAAGCGCTCCCAGCAGCACCAGCGAAAGCGCGCACCCCCGCGCCGAAGTTGCCGGAGTAAAAGACGCTGCAAAGAACCGCAACGAGCACGAAGACAACCGGTGGGCGAGCGAAGCAAAATTCCGAAGGCAGGCGCGGGACACGATCGTCAAGGATCAACTCCTGGAGCGAGAATTGGAGAGCTCAAAAAGTTACGAGGGCGGGAAAACCTCTGCTGAAAGCCAACTTCAAGCAGAGGCGACAAACTATATCAGCGGGCGCCGGACGGGTCAATGTGCATCTTTTTACGCTCGCACCCCGGATCGGCGGACCGTAGGCGGCTCGAGGGTGCCCCCAGGTTTCGCGCCTTTCGAAACCTGGGATTCCCTCCGCATCGCTCGCGGGATTTTAACTCAGTGCCCCGTCCCGGCCAGCGCTGCCGTGCTCTGCCCGCCCGATACGTTATCCGTGACGATCAGCGTCCCCGAGCGCGCTCCCTTCGCCCCCGGCGAGAACGTCACCGAAATCGTACAACTCATCGCGGCAGAAAGTATTGCCGGGCAGTTATTGGTCTGCGCGAAGTCTCCCGCATCCGCACCCCCAATCGCAATGCCGCTGATGTCCAGCGGAGTCTGTCCGCTGTTAGTAAGTTGCACCGGCAAAGTCGCGCTGCCATGCACCGCCACCGTCCCAAAGCTAAGCTTGGTAGGATTAAACTGCGCCACCGGATCGATCACATTTCCGGTAAGACTGACCTGTTGCGGAGCCCCAAACGCCTGATCCATAACAGACAGCGTCGCCGTCAGCGTCCCCTCGGCATTGGCCGTGAACGTAACCGAGATCGTGCAGCTCTTTCCCGGCGTAAGCGGTGACGTGCACTTACTCACCGCTTTATAACTGGCCGTTGCCGGACTGATACTCACTCCGCTGACAGTTACCGTCGACCCGCCCCTATTCGTCACCGTCACCGGCAAAGTCGACGACCCGTTCAGGTAAAGCGCCCCGAAGCTCAAAGTAGATGGTGACACGCTAAGCCCGGAAACATTGAGCGTGAAGTTCTGCGTCACGGTAGTAACCGCATTGGTTGCAGTAATGACCAGCGCGAATGTCCCGCCCGCGCTCGGAGTTCCTGCCAGCGTAGCCGTCCCGTTGTGGTTATCGACAAATGTAACTCCCGGCGGCAATCCCCCCGCGGAAGCAATACTCGGGACCGGGAAGCCCGTAGTCGTTACCGTAAACGAGTTACTGACCCCATAAGCGAACGTACTGTTATTCGCGCTCGTAATCGCCGGCGCCTGCCTCAGAATAATGGTGAACGCCTGCGCAGCCGCCGGAGGCCAGCCATTGTTCGCCGTGAAGCTGATGCCGAAGTCCCCGCCGTCAAACACCAGCGGAGTTCCATACAGCGTCCCCGTACCGTTGCCGTTGTCGCGGAAAGCGAGTCCATTCGGCAAAGCTCCCGCCTCCGTGATGCTCGGCGTCGGGTAACCGGTCGTAGTCACCGTAAACGATCCCGCCACGCCAATCGTAAACGTCGCCGAATTCGCACTCGTAATCGCCGGGGGCACTCCCAACCCCATCCCACTCAGCCCGATGCTCTGCGTGGTCGAGGGACTGGCATTGAGCGCATTGTCGGTGAAAACAGCCGCGCCCGTCAGAAGCCCGAGACTCTGGGGCTCGAAGCTCACACTGAGATTGCACGTCGCTCCCGGCGCCAGCGGCGCGAGCGAGAAGCCCATCCCGCAGTCCGCAGGCGTCCCCGATCCCGCCACCTGCACAAAGTTTGGCTCGGAGACCACCAGTCCCGGACTCACCGCATCCAGCGCCTGGTTGCCGATATTCTGCAGCGTCACCGATTGCGGGCTGTCGCTGCTGGTCTGGCCCACGGCCGTCGAGGCGAAGCTCAACGACGGTGGCTGCGAGCGCTGTAGTTCCAACACCTGCGAAGTCGCCCCGTTCGGGACAAAGACATCGCCCGCCCAGTCAACCGCCAGCGTCTGCGGGGCTGCAACCACGGGAAGCCCAAGATTGATCTGGCAGGCGCTGGTCGCGCACCCTGGCGGAACTTCCAGCACGACATTACTTCCGGGGTCCATGATGTACAGATCCCCGGCCGCATCTACCTTGACGTTCAGCGGGTACTTTAGGCCGCTAATCGGTACCGTCACCTGGCAGGAGCTGCTGTTACAGCCCGCCGGAAGTTCCACGATTCTCCCGCCACGCTGGTCTGCGATGTATACATTGCCGATCGCATCCACGGCTACGTCCGTGGGGCCGGAGGTGTTTGCAGGCAGTGTGGTCTGAGTTCCGGTGACCAGCGAATACTTCACCACGACGCGCAGACCAGCGTCTGCAACGAAAAGGTTGCCCGCTCCATCCACGGCCAGCGCGAACGGATAGCTGAGCGTCACCGGCAATGTGATCTGGCAGGTGGGACAGCCGGCGGGTATTTCGAAAATCCCAGTAGTGCCCTTTTTGGAGAAGAGTAAATTTCCCGCCCCGTCCACCGCCAAGCCGAAAGTAATACCGACATTGCTGGCAACCGTAATCTGACAGGAACTGTCTGCGCATCCGTGCGGCACTTCCACAATGTTCTCAGTGTCCACGTCGTAAATGAACACATCCCCGGCTGCGTCCACGGTTAATGCCACGGGGGCCGATAGCCCGCTGCCGATCAGGCTCCGCACGCCCGGCCCAAACGCAATCGCCGGGCCCTGGCCAATGCCGTAGATGTAACTGGTTGCCACCAGGTTTCCGTTGTTATCGGTGATCGTGATCGCGCCCATCCGCAATCCCGGAGCAAGCGGCGCGAACGTCACCGGCACCGTGCAATACGCCGGACCCGCCAGGCTCGCGCACGGACTCGGTGCTGGTATGCTGCAGTCGGCCTTCCCCGTCGGCGAGCAAACATTGCTGGGCGTCATCGTGAAATCCAGGTTCGCCGCGCCCTGCGTCACCACCTGCACCGGATTTGTCCCCAGCGTCGTTCCCTCGGGAATGTAGTAGCGCAGCGTGATCGGATAGCTGCACGGCGCCGGACCGGTCTGTCCACTGGGACACACGTTGGCCGTCGGCGTCTGCTGCACTTCGAAGGCTCCGATGTCGCAGTTACCCGACGCGCCCTGCGGACGCGTGACGCCGCGCTGGTCGGCGATGACGGGGTTGCCGGAAGCGTCTGTGCACGCGCTGAGCGGGATCGCGTCAATTGCTGTGCTGCCGGGGAGCAGCGCGATGGTTTGCGTGGGGCCGCCGTTGTTCTGCAAAGGGCCAAGGTACGATGCGGCGCCGGTGACGTTGCTCTGGTCGCCGGTCGCGGTGAGGAAGGTGCAACTGCTGTCGTCCGCGAGGTTGTAGCCATTGGAAGTTCCGGTGCCTGAGCAGTCTTCGCCCGTGGAATTAGAGGAATTATTGGCCAGGAGCGTGCTTTTGAGCGTCAACGTGCCTCCATACTGGAAGATTCCGCCTCCGGTGCCGCCCTGCTCCGAGTAAGCGGCGTTGCCTACGATGGTGCTGAAGCTGATCGTGGCCGTCCCGTCGTTGAAGATGCCGCCGTAGCCGCCGAAATCCTTGAATGCGTGTGCTATGTTGCCCGAAACCGTGCTATTGCTCATGATCAGGGTGCCGCCGTTGCCGATCCCGCCGCCCTCGCCCTCCGACTCCAATATATTCCCCGACAATGTGCTGTCGGTCACCGTTAGCATGCCGAGGTTGCCGATGCCGCCGCCCAGTCCCACGCTTTCGTTACCCGAGAGTGAGCTGTTGCTCACGGTCATCGTGCCGCCGGTGTCGTTGAAAATGCCTCCGCCGCCCAAGGAACTTTCGTTATTCACGAGGCTGCTGTTGCTGACGGTCATCGTGCCGTTGTTGTAGATGCCGCCGCCACTGCCCGCTGAATTGTACCCATTCGCGATGGTCAAGCCGGAGATGGTCGCCGTTACTCCGGAGTTCACGTGGAACACCTGGCAGGCACCAGTGCCGCTGATGGTTAGGTTGTTCGCGCCCGGCCCCGCGATGGTCACGTTCTGGCTAAGCGTGATCGCGCCATTGTCGGTGCAATCGAGGGTGATGGTGCCATTCAGGCTGGGGGCGAAGGTGATGGTATCGCCGGCCGCGGCCTTTGCTATCTCGTAGCGCAGGGTTCCCGCCGAGCCGTCATCGGCCGCGCTGGTGACGGTAAGTTGGGCGCGCGCTCCAGCCGAAAGCGCTCCCAGCAGCACCAGCAAAAGCGCCCACCCCCGCGCCGAAGTTGCCGGAGCAAAAGACGCTGCAAACAACCGCACCGGGCCCCAAGGCAACCGGTGGGCGAGCGAAGCAAAATTCCGAAGGCAGGCGCGGGAC
>JBEKOW010000258.1:0-8639 GCA_049521375.1 Terriglobales bacterium | reverse complement strand
GAAGCGCCGAGTTCGATGCACTCCAGCAGCGGCTTCGCACCGAAGATCTGGTCTTTCTCACCGACAACAGCCAGGGCACTCTTGAAGTGGCTACCCTCGTCTCCGCTCTGACTGGAGACGAATTGATCGGCGCACGCGTCAAAGCCCGAATCATGGAACTTGCCTATGCTCCCACGTGGAGCGGCCGTCCCGATCCTCTGCTGATGGGCGGTGAGAACGACCGGGTCATCGGACAGAAGCTCTATCACACCGCATTGGCGTGGGATTACCTCCAGCCTCTCTTCGCTGACGAAGATCGCCGCGCAATCCTGTCGAAAGCCGAAGATTATCTGCAGAAGATCTACGATTTCACCCTGCTGCAGCGCGCTTACATGGGCTACCCCGCTATTGACCCGCATTCGCTGGGCGCGTGGAACGGCGCCGCCATCGCCTGCATGGCGTTTTATGAGCATCTTGCAATCGCGCGTCATGCGCTCCCGCTCTTTCACGGTTTGTTTACCGACAGCCTGAAGCTTTTTCCCCCGAGCGGCAAGGCGGCATGGGCGACATATTTCCCGTTTCACCTCGTTCTTTACCTGGCGGCGGCGCATACCTTCGGAGGAAAGAGGCCGGAGCTTTCATCGAGCCCTTTCCTTGACAATCTTGGGCAGGCATTACTGGCCGCGTTCGAAGTACCCAACAGCCAGGAGCTGCAGCGCGGCTTGCGGACGCGGGAGCACCGCCTCCTTACGGCATTTCTGTGCCGCTTCCATCCCACGCCTGGCATCGAGTCCATCTACCGCGCTTTCGCGGAGAAGGAGCGAAACGCCACCGGGGAACTTGTGCCGGGCATCTTCGATCTGCTTTATGCGCCGGATGCGTCCGGCGATGTTGCACCGTTCCCCGACCGGCCGCTCTTCGCGAAAGACGTCGGCGACCTGATCGCAACCGCCCGCGGCAAGCACCGGATTGCGCTCTCCCTGAGCGGCGGCCCGAAGGCCGGACGCCGCGCCAACTTCACCCTCATGCCCCACAATCGGGAGTTTGCTCCGTCCCTCGGCGCACTCGATGTGAGCATCGACGGAACCCCGGTGCTGTGCAATGTCAATATGGGGCTCTACGGGCTCAACAGCGCCCTCACGAACACCATGTGTTTCGAAGATGGCGGTGCCCTCACCAATGGGCAATATCTCAACGGCGACGTTCCGCCCGAGAGCTGCGCCATCATAAGGCGATGCTTCATCGATGAGCGCTATATCTACGCTCACATCGTCGTGACGCATGCGCTTGATCCGAAGCTCATGGTCCGGCGCGCCGACCGGATTTTTATCTTCGACCGGGAGTCCGGCATCATCCTGCTCTCCGACGCTTTTGAAGGCGGGCGTGAGATACGTTTTGCGACGCACCTTCATTGCTCGGGATCGGTAACCGAGCTGGCGTATGGGCAGTACCGGCTGACAGGCGGCCAAGCCAACTTGATCGCCGGCATCAAGAGCGGCAGCAAAGGGCTGGGCGACCGGGAAAAAGGTGAGATCTTCGTACAAGTCCTCGCCACCGTACCTGCCTCGCGCGTTGTGGTCGAAGAGCCCACATGGGTGCCGGGATACATCTACGGCCTGAACAACACAGGACGTGAAGACATCAGCGAGGGCCGCTTTCCGCGCTACCGGCGCTGGCGCCTCGAAGCGCCGGAACCGGTAACTCAGGGCTCGTTTCTGATTACGCTGGGCGCACAGCCCGGTCAGGTTCAATACACCGAGGGCGCCATTCTTCTGCCTGACTCCGGTGGTATTCGCCTTGGATACGGCCTGCTTAAAGCTCTAGGCGCGGAGTGCCTGTGCGAGTGCCTCATGTGGGATGCGCCCAGCGGTCGTTTAACCGCCATGGGACTCCGCTCGCTGCGCCATGGCAACGCACATCTAGCCTTTGCCAGCCCGGTAGACATCCAATACAGCACGACCACCAGGGAGGGCGCGATCTACGCCCAGGGAACTATTCAGCCTGCGGAAACCGCTGGCTTCGCCCTCGGCCCATCGCTCCCTGTCGGAAACCAGGGTTGGAAAACGCACAACACGCATTACGCGACTTTCAGCAACACTCAGCACGCGGCAGCAGACGTCGGGGGCAAAGCATGAGCAGTGGCAATGCAATCAAAGTGGCCGTTCTTGGCAGCGGACAGATGGGGGAAAACGTTATTCGACCACCGCGTCGAAACCTCTGCCAGCCTTGAACGACTCCTGCAGGATCCCGATATCAGGCTCGTTTTCATTACCGCTTCGAACAATGCGCACAAAGAGCTCGCCATTGCCGCCCTGGAGGCGGGCAAGGCCGTGATGTGCGAAAAGCCGATGGCCACCACCTTGGCCGATGCTGAAGCGATGGTGGCCGCCGCCGACAGAACCAACGGTTTCCTTCAGATCGGCTTCGAACTCCGCTACTCCCATCTTTACACCGCTGTGAAAGACTGGATTGATCGCGGGCTCCTTGGTCGCGTGTTGAACACGCACTGCTTCTATTGCAGCGGCGCATGGGGACGGCACGATGTCTGGCGCGCCGCCTCGCGCACTAGCGGAGGAATGTTCGGCGAGAAATTGAGCCACTACGTCGACCTCACTCGCTGGTGGATCGGCGGCGACGTCGAAGAGGTTTACGCAACCTGCGCCCCAAACGTGATCTCCTACTATGAAGTTCACGACAACTTTCACTGTACCTACCGCTTCAAAAACGGTGCTGTCAGTCAGCTCACCTTCATGATGGCCCCGGCCGCAACCTTCCGCGGAGATCCGCTCCAGAACGCCGTTTCGCAGCAGGCCGGCGACGGCCACGCCCTCCGCTACATGATCTATGGCGAAAAAGGCGCTGCCGAGACCGACGTCTTCCCGCGCACCATCAAGCGATGGGAGTTCGGCGAAAGCGACTACGGTCAGACGAGCGAGTGGGTTCAGACCGAATCCTGGAGTCCCGAACGCGACTTCGCCTATTTCCACAATACCCACGATCAGGCTCTTGATATTGTCCGGCGCGTCGCGGAAGGCGAACCGCCCGCCATCAGCCCGCGCGACGCTCTCGAAACCACCCGCCTCTGCTTTGCCGCCGAGATTTCCGCGGAAGAAAAAAGGCCGGTTCGTCTCCAGGAACTGCGCTCCACTCAACCCGCTGTCCCGGCCACCCCCAAAAGTGAGGGACGATGAGCGAGGATTCCAGTCCGCGCGCCGCGACCCCGTCAGATCCCCACGTTGGGAAGCCGCAAAGCGCCACTGCCACCGCTCTCGCCAGCTATTACGCCGACCGCATGCTGATGTGGCGCAACGTAAGCTGGATCACCTTTGGCCATTTCGGCATGGCGGTCTCCACCACGATTCTGGTCCCGCTCATGAACCTCCGGCTCAAGTCCGTCGGCGTCAGCGATTCCGGCGTAGGCCTGCTCACGTCCGCCAACCTTTGGGCCGTGAGTTTCCTGGTGATGTATTTCTCCTGGAAGAGCGACCATTGCACCAGCCGCCTGGGACGCCGCACCCCGTTTGTCCTGCTCTCTCTTCCTTTCCTTACCCTCGCCCTGGTCCTCTTTCCCTTGTTCACCGGCAAGTGGGTGCTGATCTGCCTCATAATTGTGTATTACTTCTTCAATGACATGAGTGCCTCCACCTACCCTCTTCTGTCGATTGACTGTGTCTCAAGAGAGGTTCTGGCTCGCGTCTCCGGATTGGTGGCCATCGTGATCAGCTTGGCCGGATTTCTGTCCTCGCGTTTGGGCGCAAGGATGGCGGATGCCCACCAGACACGAGTATTCATCATCGCCGCCTCCGTGATGGCGACCATGATGTTGCTGGCTCTTTGGCGTATTAAGGAGCCGCCCTTCTTCCATCCTGCTCCGGGAAGATTTAATCTCCTCGCGCCCATCCGGGTCGCCTGCCGTGACAAGCGGGTTCTCGTCTTGATGGTCGCAATCGCCCTGCTCAACGCCTTCACAATGATCTTCAATACCTGGGTGTGGTTTTATTCCCGAAGCAAGCTCGGCCTCACCATCGGCGCTACCGGAACCGCCATCTCCTGGGGACTTCTGCTCAAGATCGCCGTTTCCTATCCCGCAGGCTGGCTCATCGACCGCTTTGGCAGCTATGTCGCGCTCTGCCTCGAGTGGATCCTGATGCTCTCTCTCACGCTTTACTCGGTTCATGTGCACAATGCCAACGGCTTGATTCTGCTCATGGTGCTGTTCTCAATGTCCACGTCATTGCAGGTTGCCGGAGATACCATCCTCTGGAAATCGATGGACAAGGCCGACACCGGATCCTATACCTCAACGGTCGCGCTCATTCGCAACTTTTGCACCGGCACTGTCATTGCCATCTCGGGCTATCTCATCAAGTGGACCGGCAGCTACGTCGTCGCCTTCTGGTTCGGCTGTGTTCTCAGTTCGATTGCCATTGTCGTGTTCTTTATTTACCGGTACATCATGCGGAGCCGCGGCACTTCGTCGGCTGTCTCCCCTGCTCAGGCGGATGCTCCTCCGTTATTAGGAGACTCCGTCTCCACCGTTTAGCCGGGTCCATCGGAACGCCGGCATCGCGCCCGGCTTCGAATCGAGTTGTTCATCTCTCGCGAACTGTTGGCCGAAGCGCCGCGGAAAGGATATCGGGGAACCATGAAAGTTTGCCTGGCTCAATCGCGCACCGAACTTGGCGGGCTCGCCGCCCGCGACATCGGCGCCGCATTGCGCGCCAGCCTCAGTCACCAGCCATCCCTGCGCATGATCCTCGCCGCCGCGCCCAGCCAAAGCGAGATGCTGGCCGCCCTCCTGCGCGAGCCCGCTATTGATTGGCGTCGCGTCACTGCCTTTCATATGGATGAGTACATCGATCTGCCCGAACATGCTCCGCAACGCTTCGGGACCTGGCTCGAACGGGCCTTCTTCGATCATGTTCCCCTCGCCCAGGTCCATCTCATCAAGCCGGGCGCGGATCCCCAGGCGGCATGTCGCGCTTATGCCTCGATGCTAGCCGAGGCGCCTATCGACGTCGTGCTGCTTGGCATCGGCACCAATGGCCATCTCGCTTTCAACGATCCTCCCGCCGATCTCAGTGATCCGCTTGCGGTGAAAGTGGTGGAACTCGATCAGATGTGCCGCGAACAACAGGTCCTCGATGGCTGCTTTGCCAAGCTCGATGACGTTCCCGGAAGAGCCATTACATTGACCGTCCCCACCCTGCTTGCCGGGCGCGAACTGTTTTGCTGCGTGCCGGGCCGCCACAAGAGCGCTGCCGTCAAGGCGATGATGGACTCTCCGATCAGCGGCGCCTGCCCTGCAACCGCGCTCCGCACGCATGCACAATGTACCGTTTACCTTGATCGTGAATCGAATTCCTTGCGCGAAGATCATGAGCCAAACGAAAATCACCGGGCGTGACCCGCAAAGCGGGCTCTCCATTGAGGTCACGGTGGAGGATGGTGTCGTCACCCGCATTGAACAGGCCAGCAGCGATACCGGTCTCTATCTCTCGCCTGGCTTTGTCGATCTGCAGGTCAATGGCTGCGCCGGTTTTGACCTCAATGCGGAGCAAATTTCCACCAACACCGTGATCGGCCTCGCGGACGCGATGCTGGCCAATGGCGTGACCTGTTTCGCGCCCACACTCATCACCGCCCCGGAAGAAGCAATCTGTTCCAGCCTCAAAGTCATCGCAGAGGCTCGCAGCTTCCATTCCCGCATTGCCGAATGTGTGCCATTCGTCCACGTCGAAGGACCACATATCTCCCCCCTCGATGGCTACCGCGGCGCCCATCCCGCCGCCGCCGTTCGCCCTCCATCCATCGCGGAGTTCGACCGGTGGCAGCGCGCGTCCGGCGGAATCGTCGGCATGGTCACTCTCTCACCCCATTTCAGCGAGTCGGTCGAGTACATTACGGCGCTGGTCAAGCGCGGTGTGCACGTTGCTGTCGGCCATACGCATGCTTCAGCGGAGCAGATCGGGCATGCGGTCGAAGCGGGCGCGCGCCTTTCGACCCACCTCGGCAATGGGATAGCCCAGCAGATTCCGCGCCACCGCAATCCGATCTGGAGCCAGCTTGCCGATGACCGTCTCACCGCGACCTTCATTGCGGATGGCCACCATCTTCCCCAGGATGTTCTGAAGGTCATGCTGCGCGCGAAGGGTGTGGAGCGGTCCGTATTGGTGTCAGATTCGGTTGCTCTCGCCGGAATGCCCGCCGGCACCTACACTACCCCGGTGGGAGGCCGAGTTGAACTTCGGCCCGATGGGCGGCTGCGCGTCTTTGGCTCGGAACTCCTTGCCGGCTCCACGGCCTCGCTCGCGCAATGCATCGGCCAGGTGGTGCGAATGACAGACATGCCGCTTAGCGATGCCATCGCCATGGTGACCGCGAATCCGGGCAGGTTTGCAGGCGGGCGCGGCCGGCTCGCCACCGGATCCCGCGCTGACCTCGTACGCTTTCGGTGGAACGGCGAGGTAGTCATCCACGATGTCTGGCTGGGCGGAGAACGAGTGTACGGGGACTGATGCCATTCCCATGCAGATCAGATCCATGCGTATCGACAGGAAAATTCGACCGAGAGTGGTGAAACGATGACACTAAGCAGGCAATCGCAGAACACACCGTTATCCGCCGCGTCCGGAGATTACCGCCGCCCGCTCGCGATCGTCACCACCCTGTTTTTCATGTGGGGTTCGCTCACATCGCTGAACGATGTGCTCATTCCGTATGCGCAGCATGCGTTCAAACTAAGACTGGCTGCGAGCATGCTGATTCAGACAGCCTTTTTCTCCGCCTATTTTCTTTTTTCGATTCCATCCTCCAAGATCATCGATTGGATCGGATACAGGAAGGCCATCGTCGTGGGGCTGCTAACGATGGTGATCGCATGCCTTGGATTTTATCCGGCAGCCAGAATTCCTTCGTTTCCCTTCTTTCTGGGCGCGCTCATCGTCCTGGCAACCGGCATTACTATTCTCCAGGTAGCGGCGAATCCTTACGTGGCCGTGCTGGGAGCACCACGAACGGCGTCCAGCCGTCTGAATCTTACCCAGGCTTTCAATTCTCTTGGTACGGCTGTGTTCCCGTGGATTGGAGCTCGGGTAATTCTTGGGACCACCTCGGCGGCAATCGCCCAAAACGCCTCACAAGAGGCAACTGCCATTGTCAGGCTGTATGTATATTTTTTTGCGGTTGCGCTATTCATACTGGCGATCGGTATCGGAATTTCCAAGCTTCCCGAAATTTCCTCGGTGGAACACCACATCGGCGAGAAGGTTGACGATTCCCTCTGGAAACACCCGAACTTGATCTTCGGCGCAATTGGGATCTTCGTGTACGTCGGCGCCGAAGTCGCGATTGGGAGCTCGATCGCCAATTACCTCGCCCTACCCAACATCGGCGGGTTTGCCTCCGCTATCACGGATCCACCCGCCCGTTACCACGCAGCCCTGGTGGAGGCTGCCAAATACATTTCCCTGTACTGGCTCGGCGCCATGATCGGCAGGTTCATCGGGTCAGCGCTTCTCCAGAAAATCAGACCCAGAGAATTGCTGGCACTGTTCGCAATTGTGGTCGCTGTGCTCGTCACAGTCTCAGTTTTGACCAGCGGGCCCATCGCGATGTGGTCGATCCTGGCGGTTGGACTATTCAACTCGATCATGTTCCCTTGTATCTTCACAATGGGCATAGCCGAACTTGGGCCGCTCACCGGGGACGGCTCGGGCATTCTGAATATGGCAATCGTGGGTGGCGCGGTCATTCCGTGGGTGGTGGGCAAAACTGCCGATTCAATCAATCGCGCGTACTATCCGACAATGACTCAGGGGGAGACGAACTGGGGGCAGGGCATTCACTACGCGCTCATCGTAGCGATGATCTGCTATCTTTACATTTTTTTCTTCGCGGTGAGCGGGTCGAAACCGAACAGCGAGCGGCACCCTAGGGCGTAGTGTCGCCAGTTGAACAGCTCACGACCTCGGACAGTGGGCGGAATGTCACCATCATCGGTGGAAAGAATGGGGCAGGCAAGACCTCGATACTGGAGGCGATTCGTCTCTGCTTGTACGGTGGCCATGGGGTAGCAAAACGGCCTGGGCGAGAGTACAGGGCTTTTCTTCAAAGTCGCGTCAACAAAGGTGCGATCAGAAACTCACCTTACTGCAATTCACACGTAGAGATTGAATTCGCTGAAGAGGTTAAAGGAAAGCAAAATAGCTACACCATACGTCGCTCCTGGTCCAGCACAGGAGAAGATGAAGCTTTCTATATCGCCGAAAATGGACGTGAGCTCAGCCTAGAGCGTGACTATTGGCCAGATTTCTTACGTCTGTTGATTCCGCCGGGTGTGGCTCAATTTTTCATCTTCGACGGAGAGCGGATCCAAGAAATCGCGACTGAAGATTCCTCAGACCAGACAATCGTGGAAGGCATTGAATCGCTCTTGGGGCTGGACACCTTCAAACACTTGGAAACGGATCTGGACACATTTGCAAAACAGAAGCTTCGTTCTGAAGCCGCGCAGGCAACACAGGCAGACTATATGCGTGTAGTGCACCCCTGTAGAACTGGACAAAGAAGTTAGTTAGGCTTGGGGCCTCCGCCAGGAGGCGAGAATGTCGAGAAAGCCGAGAGTCCAGAGAACCCCGGAAGAGAAGTGGCAGATTGTG
>JBEKOW010000257.1:0-6474 GCA_049521375.1 Terriglobales bacterium | reverse complement strand
CCATAGATGCCGATGTCCTCGCCGAGACAGAAGACGGTGGGGTCGCGCTCCATCTCCTCCCAGATTCCCTGGCGGATGGCCTCGAGGTAGGTCAGGGTCGGCATTGGGGGAGTGTAGCAAAAATCAGCTTCTAGCTACTGGCTTCTAGCTTCCTGAGCTCCTACGCGGCTTTTAGTCTCGTGGCTGACTTTAATTGCGCGGTAGGGGTACCCCCCCACCGCCCGGTCTAATAGAATCAGGACTTTAGCGGGAATTTTCTCTCAAAGTATTGATTCCTTGGTACTTATAGGCAAAGTATTGAGCGCGTGATGGTTAGCGCCGACAGCGGGGCGCGTGGTTCCTCTGTGCTAACTGGATTTTCAAAGAACTTCCTATCGTCGCTTGGGCGACGGCTGGGCAACGTCAATAAGCGTCTTTGCTGTCTTGAATTGTCGGCAGTGTTGGTGGCCAAGTCAAGAATTATCGGCCTATCGGCGCGCGCTGTTCCATTGTTGGAAAATACGATGCCGACGACAAGTAGGTCCGAATCACCATCCACCGCGAGTCTAGCCTCAACCGCCGAGTAATGATGGCGCACCGAAAAGACTGAAGTAAATCGCAAATGACGAAATCGCTTACAATTCCTTTCCTTAATCCTATGACAGTCTCTGTGCGGTCGTTTGCCAAGATCAATCTCGGACTCTACATCGGCGCGCTGCGTCCGGACGGGTTCCACGAGTTGCGCACGGTATATCAGACGATCGCGCTGCATGATGTGATTCGGGTCAGCGTCGGACGCGGAAGCGGGATTGAGACCCGGTGCGACGATCCGCGGGTGCCGCTCGATTCGTCGAATACCTGTCATCATATGGCGTCGCTGGTGATGAAGGCCATGGAGGCTCGCGGCAAGGTCACGATTGAGATCGAGAAGAGGCTGCCGGTGCAGGGAGGTCTGGGCGCGGCCTCGTCGAACGCGGTGGCTACGCTGGTCGGGCTGGAAGCGGCGCTCAAACAGTGGCGGGTGGTGAAGAAGCCGCTGAACGCGGTGGAGCGGCTGCGCATTGCGGCTTCCGTCGGATCGGATCTGCCGCTGTTTCTTATCGGCGGGACTGTGCTGGGCGTGGGGCGGGGCGAAGAGGTGTATCCACTGGCGGATCTGGCGTCCACGGCGATGGTGGTGGTCACGCCCGAACTGGGAGTATCGACTCCGCGGGCGTTTGCCGATTGGGATGCGCTGGTGCAGGGCGACTTGCGTTCGGGTGCGGGGCGAAGTCCCGTCACTACACGAGCCGGAACGACCCCTACAGCTGCCAAACGCGCACGTTCCGCGCAGACGCACCAATTGACTGCTGCGGCATCGTCCGATAAACTGTTTGAGGTTGGCTGCGTGCTGTCGGCGTGGCTGAGTTGTTATCCTGACGCTGGTGCTCCCGCCAAGAGCGGGGGCCGGGCCGGAAATTTGCTTTCCGACCTTGTCCGTACCGGGATTGAAAACGACTTCGAAAAAGTCGTCTTTCCGCAATCTCCCGAATTACGAGACATGAAGTGTGCGCTGGAGCGAGCCGGGTCGCGGTACGCCTCGCTCTCCGGGTCCGGATCCAGCCTGTATGGGCTGTTTCGGTCTCCCGCGGAGGCAGTTGCGGCGGCTGGGCGGCTGCGACAGCAGGGGCTTCGGGCGGTTGCTACGCGCACGTTGACGCGGCGACAGTATTGGAGGTCGGGCTTCCGGCTCTAGGCTCTGGGCTCGGGAGTTTTGAAGTTTCTTGTTTGCGGAACGTTTTGGATTCGGCATACTAGTCATTAGCCACCACAGGTTTTTGGGCCGTCGACTAATGGTAGGTCAAGTGCCTTTGGAGCACTTTGTCTAGGTTCGAATCCTAGCGGCCCAGCCAGAAAAGTAGTTCTCAGTTGCCAGTTCTCAGTCCTCAGTCGAGACACTGGGCCCCAGGACTGAGGACTTCGAGCAAGACCAAGTTTTTGAAGACCACGCTTTTGACCAAGAGGGTTTGGACAGCAGGGTTTTTGAAAATCAGGAACTGAGAACTCTACTATGGCGACAGCGACCACGACTGCGGAGAAGATGGAAAAAAAGCCCACTCCGGACGAGAAGACAGAACGCAAGCCTCAGCGAGCCCGGGTCGATGACCGGTTCAAGGTTTTTTGTGGAACCGCGAACGAGGCGTTGTGCGATGAAGTCTGCGCGTTTCTTGGTCTCACGCGCGGACAGGCGCTGGTGACGCGCTTCAAGGACGGCGAAGCGTACGTCCAGATACAGGAGAACGTGCGCGGGGCCGACGTTTTTGTGATGCAGCCCACCTGCCAGCCGGTGGACATGCATTTGATGGAACTGCTTTTGATGATGGATGCGTTGAAGCGCGCTTCGGCGCGGCGCATTACGGCGGTGATTCCATACTTTGGGTACGCGCGCCAAGATCGCAAGGATAAGCCGCGGGTGCCGATTTCGTCGAAGCTGGTGGCCGACCTTTTGACGACGGCGGGGGCGGATCGGGCGCTGGTCGTGGATTTGCACGCTCCGCAGTTGCAGGGATTTTTCAATATTCCGGTGGACCATTTGTTTGCTTCGCCGGTGCTGGTGGATTATTTCCGGAAGCTCGAATTGCCGAATTTGACGGTGGTTTCGCCGGATGCGGGTGGCGTGGAGCGCGCGCGCTTTTTCGCAAAGAAAGTCGATGCGGCTCTGGCAATCGTGGACAAACGCCGGGTGGAAATGAATGTGGCGGAAGTGATGAACGTAATCGGCGATGTCCACGGACGCACTTGTCTCATCATTGACGATCTGATTGACACGGCGGGAACGCTGGTGAAGGTGGCGCAGGCGCTGGTTCAGAACGGCGCGACCAGCGTGTATGCGTGCTGCACGCACCCCGTGCTGTCGGGCCCAGCGGTGGAAAATCTGGTGAACTCGCCGATCACCGAAGTGGTGGTAACGGACACGATTCCGCTGAGCGAAGAAGCGAAGCAGGTATCGAAGATCAAGGTGCGATCGATTGCCGGGCTGATTGGGCGGGCGATTCAGTCGATCCACGAAGAGACATCGGTCAGCAGATTATTCATTTAGGAAGGTCGTCGGTCGTTCGCGATTCGCGACGCAGAGTGTTTACTAACGACCATCGACGAGCGACCAACAACGATTCAAACGAAGGACGGAAAAGGAATTATGGCTACAGCAACGGATACCAGCATTCTGGAAGCGCAGAAGCGCGAACCGGGCAACAAGAACGCGGCGCGGCGAGTGCGCGTGGCGGGAAAAATTCCTGCCGTAGTTTACGGCGCAGGCAAGGATGCGGCGACCGTCGCGGTCGATCCGCGGCAGGTACTGCGCATTCTCCGGTCGGACAGCGGACACAACACGATTTTCGACCTGGCGCTCGACAGCGACCGGGTGAAGGCCATGATCGTGGACTGGCAGTTCGAGCCCATCAAGGGCAAGTTGCTGCACGTCGACCTGAAGCGCATCGCGATGGACAAGAAGCTGACCGTCACGGTGCCGGTGGTGCTCAAGGGCGAAGCTGCAGGCGTGAAGCAGGAAGGCGGGATCCTCGAGCAGATTCTGCGTGAAATTGAAATTGAATGTCTTCCGGCCGATATTCCGAAGTCGATAGAAGTCGACGTCAGCCATCTTACGTTTGGCGTGGAAGTGCGCGTGAAGGATCTGCCGCACAGCGACAAGCTGAGGTTCCTGACGGAAGAGAACCAGATGATCGCCCACATCACTTCGGTGAAGGAGGAAGTGGTGGCGACACCCGAGGCGGTGGCTGCCGAAGCGGGAGCGACTCCGGCTGAGCCCGAGGTCATCAAGAAGGGCAAGCAGGAAGTCGAGGGTGAAGAAGGGGCCGAGGGTGATAAGGGCAAGGGTAAGGCAGAGCCCAAGGCTGAGAAGAAAGATAAGAAATAGTGGAGGGACGGGCGCCCTCGCCCGTCCTAAAGCTGCGAGCCGCGAGCCACGAGCCAGCAGCTGGAAGCTATGAGCTGACTTGCGTGAAACTGATCGTCGGTTTGGGCAATCCTGGAATCGAATACCAGTTCACGCCCCATAATCTCGGGTTCCTGACGGTGGATCGGATCGCGAACGGCCTGGGGATTGAAGTTCGAAATCGCCAGTGCCGGGCGCTTACGGCTCGGGCTGAGATCGCGGGTGTCCCAGTGATCTTGGCCAAGCCGGAAACCTACATGAACCTGAGTGGGATTTCGGTGCGGGAGCTGGTGGAGGAACATCAGGTTGATGTCAAGACGGACCTGATCGCGATTTACGACGAGCTTGACCTGGCGCTGGGGACGCTGCGCATCCGGCAGCGGGGCAGTTCGGCGGGGCATAACGGAATGGAGTCCATTCTGGGGGCGCTCGGCACAGATGAGTTTTTGCGGATCCGGCTGGGAATTGCTCCGCAGTACAAGGTGGGCGATGGCGCGAAGTATGTGCTGATCCCGTTCCGCAAAGCGCAGGATGCGGTAGTCGACGAAATGCTCGACAAGGCGGCGCTGGCAGTGGAAGTGATTTTGAAGGAAGGTCCGGCGGCGGCGATGAACCGGTTCAACCGCAAGAGTGAGGCGGGAGACGAGCCGGTCACAGAAAAGTAGGAAGTAACGAAGAACAGTTGCACGGATGGTTCTTGCAGCAGAGAAATTTTGGAGAGAGCGAATGAATCGTAGCTATGAGTTGATGTTCATCGTCCGGCCGGACATGGTCGACGAAGATTTGAATAAGCTGGTTGCGACGCTGGAGTCGACTGTGACTTCAGCGGGCGGAACGGCCAAGGCGGAAGTCTGGGGCAAGCGGCGGCTCGCTTATAAGGTCTCGAAATTCAACGACGGGATTTTTGTGCTGCTGATGATCGAAGGTACGGGCGCGATCATCCACGAAGTGGAGCGGCGGTTGCGCGTGACGGAGCAGGTGATCAAGTTCCTGAGCGTGCGCACCGACGAAGAGCTGAAGAGGCTGGACAAGATCAAGAAGCTGCGGGACGCGAAGAAGAAGACGAGCGCGGCTCCGGCGGTTGCGGTGTCGGCTCCTGCTCCTGCGCCTCCGGTTACTCCGGAAGCCGGGGCAGAAGCGGCTCCGGCACCTACTATCGTCTAGTGGGGCGTTTTTAGATCGTGCCGGAAGGGGCAGAGCCCTGTCACCACGCCCGTCACGACGGTTTTGCAAAATTTTAGAGTTTTTTGTTAAGGAGCTATATGGCAGAAGAAACGAAAGCACCAGGCGCGTCCGCGGAATCGAGCGGCGGATCGAGTCGGCCGGAAGGACGTCCCGAGCGGAGTAGCAGCGATCGCGGAGGACCTCGAGGTCCGCGGCCGGGCGGTGGACCGGGTGGTCCTCGCGAAGGCGGGCGGAAGTATTTTCGTCGCAAGAAAGTTTGCAAGTTCTGCGTCGAGAAAATCGAAGCCGTCAATTACAAGGATGTGCGTTTGCTGGCGCAGTTCGTGGCGGAGAGCGGGAAGATTACTCCGCGGCGTCTGACGGGCGTGTGCACGCCGCACCAGCGCCGGCTGTCCAGGGCGATCAAGCAGGCGCGCAACATTGCTTTGCTGCCGTTTGCGGGACGCGCACAGTAAGAAAGCAGCTTCTAGCTCCTAGCTTCCAGCCTCTAGCAAAACGGGGCGGAAGTCATGGTTGGCTGGAAGCTGACAGCTAAAAGCCAGGAGCTATCATGGAAGTCATTCTCAAAGAAGATGTGCCCAAGCTGGGCAATCGCGGCGAAGTGGTAAAAGTCGCCGAAGGATATGGGCGGAATTTTCTGCTGCCCCGGAAGCTTGCAATCGAGGCCACGATTGCCAACAAGACCGTCATCGAGCAGATGAAGGCCGCCGCAGTGCGGCGCTCGGCCAAGGAGAAATCGGAAGCTGAGGCGTTGGCCAAGCAGTTTGACGGGCTCGAGGTGTCGTTTACGCGCAAGTCGGGCGAGAACGATCAGCTGTTCGGATCGGTGACGGCGGGCGATATTGCCGAGGGGCTCGAGAAAAAGAGCTTCCACATCGACCGTCGCAAGATCCAGTTGCACGAGCCGCTAAAAACGGTGGGCGAGTTCATTGTGCCGATCAAGCTGCACAAGGACGTGACCACGCATTTGAAAGTGATCGTCGCGAAGGAAGCCGCGGAAGAATAGTTCAGCCTGATCAAGGGGCGGTGCTCTACCCGTCCCTTGATCGATTAACTCCGCGCGAAATTCTGGATCCCCCGGGGAATCCGCCTCAATCTCTCCCCGCTCCAAAGAACTGTTCTACCTTCCTTATGTCGGTGGTCTTCGCGTAATTCGGCAAGCTTTCCACAAACACTCTCCCGTAAGATTTTTTCAGGATGCGGTTGTCGAGTAGCGCCAGAAGGCCGCGATCATGCAGCGAGCGGATGAGGCGTCCGAAGCCTTGCTTCAGCGTAATTACCGCGCTGGGAACCTGGTAGTCGCTGAAGGCATTGCCGCCCGCGGCGTCGATCATCTTGACGCGCGCCGCTACTACCGGGTCGCTGGGCACGGCAAA
>JBEKOW010000256.1:0-6512 GCA_049521375.1 Terriglobales bacterium | reverse complement strand
TACTGCGGTTTGATCGCTACCAGGTTTGCAATACACAACGGCGCGTTGGCGCCCAGGTTGTTGCACATGTTGTTGGTTGTGTTGTTGATGTAGGGAACCTGCTGGAAATCTCCGCGGTTGGTCGTGTTCACGATGTGCACCGATCCGGCGGAGCAAACCGGCGGATTACTATTCGGTACATACTGGTCGCAAGCAGCCACGTAGACCTGGCTTCCATCGCTTGACGAAGAGGCGGACAGCGGGTCGGGAGCGCCCGGGTTGTCGACCAGGGGAACGGCGGTGGTCGTGCCGTTAGCGACGTTGAACACCAGCACCGCCGGAACATGACGGGCCACGACAATGATCTGGCTGCCATTCCCCACCAGTCGCGCATACACCGGAGTGAAGACGCCTGCGCCCAGGTTGTAAGTCGTCGAACTCGAAGTCAGGCTGTAAAGGTCGGGAGGGTTGCAGGTCAACTGGCTGTGAGCGGGCAGCGGTTGCGTCGTCGCAATCGGTGTCTGCGTGAACTGCGCGTTCAGAGCCTGGACGCTTGAAATCGTCGGGGGATTCGTGGGCGGGGTATTGGGCGGTCCCTCAAGCACGAAAACGTCCTGGCTGAGAAGATCCTGTCCCCCCGGAGTGACCGTCTGAATATTAGGCGAGGGGAAAATCTGCCAGGGCACACCTTGAAGCGGCGCGGGCGTGTTTAGTTCCGTACTGGGTACGCCCGGGTTGGCGCAGGTTGAGAAGGCGGAAACCGATCCCGCGTTGCCAATCGATCCCGCGAGATAGGCAAAGCTGCCATCGGCCGCGAACATCGCCGCGGTTCCGGAGGCCGGGATGGCCACCGGAGCGAGCGCATCCACGGTGGAGTATACGTACATGGTGCCTGCGTTGGTGAGAATGAAGATCTTCGATTCGTCCGGCGAAAAAGCCGCCGCAGTGGCAAGGTTGGGGAGAACGATGCTGGTAACGGGGACGGTTCCCGCGGTCGTCGAGGCATTGTAGAGATAGACCTGCGGCGTCGGGGAAACATTGTCGGAGATGACCACCTGCTTGCCATCGTTCGAGATCGCCAGCACGGTGCCGCACAAAGTTACATTGCACGGTGTCGTCTGGCTTGAGACGACGCTAACGGTTGAGGATGAACCTCCCACATCAAAGTACATCAGGCCCTGTTCGCTCCCGAGGTAAATGCGCCCCGCCGAGAGATAGTTGAACATCATGGAATTGGGAGTGCGGGGAAGACTGACGGTTTTTCCGATCGGGTTGGCGCCGCCCTGCGTGGGCGTGATCTGGAACATGACGCTGGCACATCCGGGCGCGTTCCCGCACATGGTAGTCGCGGCCCAGGCGCTGTAGGTCGGGGGTTGGCTGGTGGTGGTTACATTGACGGCCACCGCTCCATAGCCCTCGAGTCCGTTGGGAAGTGGTCCGGCGCTGGCGTAGACGGGCATTCCCGGCAGGAGGCCGAGTTGCGGATCCTGGTATCCGGCGACCCCGATATTGCAGGTCGGGGGCGTACAGGATGCGGTGATGTCTCCACTGCCGAGGTTGGCGCGCGCGGTTGCGCTGTTGGTCCCGGTCGAGGTCGTCAGGGTGGAGAAGTTAATCACCTCAGGGTTGTTGGTAGTCCAGGTCAAAGGCGGCTTGGCGAGCGTAAATCCACGAGTGTCGACTGCGGTCGCCGCGAGGGTGACCGCATTCCCCTGGTTCACGGTGATCGAACTGCCGTTCTCACCCTGGGGCCGGACCCGGACGTACTGCACCAGGCAGGTGGAAAGCGGTAACGGGCTGCTAGTCGTTCCGGAAACGGTGGCGAAGAGCTGGGTCAGTCCCGGACTATTGGCCGTGATCTCAACCTGGTTAAGCACATCGGGCTGGTTGGGGGGAATGTACGGCGCGGGAGTGATGACCGATGTATTGGAGGATGTCCAGGAAATCTGGCCTACGGTGTTGGTGATGTCGACTCCGTTGTTATAAGCAATGCCTTGATAGAACCAGGTTTCTCCCTGTGTGAAGCAGTCATACACGGGGGGAATTTGCTGGACAGGCACGACCTGGAGGCTGTCGATGTGGTAGTGAACGTATACGGTGGTAGGCGGACTGCTGACGCCGTTCACGATGGCAGTGACGATCGCGATGCCGGGATTGCCCGGAGTGCAGATGGAAACCGTGGAATCCCACGCTCCAGCGCAGGCATTGCCGTTGCTGGCGACCGACAGCGGAGCCGGGGCTCCCGGAGTACCGCTGGAGACAAAATAATGCGTCGCTCCGACAATCGCATGGCCGTTGGCATCGGTAGCGGTCGTGGTAAAAACCTGCGTGGCACCCACCGTCAAAGAGAAGTTGGTGGCGGGACTGAGAGAAACGGTCTTCACGCCTCCATTGGTGGGATTTGGGCTGCCCTTGCCGAAACACCCGCTCAGAGCCAGCGTGAAGATGACGGCGATGGTCGATAATAGTGCGGCACAGCAACGATGCATGAACCCTCCTCGCGTCCGCTACCCGGGCGCGAGCATTCAGTTGGTTGGAAAACTGCCAGTGTAGAAGGTGAAGCGCGTAAAGTGCAAGGTTTCAGAGTAGTGCCAGGTTTCGGTGTCCCAGAGATTCCAATTCCCAGCCGCCGTTGAGGCTCCGCGATGCCTTAAAGCCTGAAACTTCGATCCTCGAAACCCTCTTTCTTCGATGCTTCGAACAGTGGTTGACGATGTGCAAAGGAGTTGTTATTATCAAACGGTTCCGCGAGTTAAGTCTGGCAATGCCTGTGGACGGCTGCCCCGTTGGATGCGCAACCGCGTGGAAGATGGGCTCCGGTGAAACTTTGGCTGAGCTTTGAAGAAATACGTACCCGGTGGAAGTGAGACCGGGGCGCCCTCGCTGAAACGTCCTGCGAAAACCTTTGCGCCCTTCTGAGGTAGGTTAGGGAGTCACGCGAGGCTATGCGGGAGAAGCAGACGAAACGGAATGCCTCCGAACCGGATTTTGGGGTGAGGCGTGGCGTCACCGTCGTCGGCGATTAGTAAACGGAAAGCAAATTTCTTGCCAGCCGCAGTTATCGAAAACGCGGCCGGAAGAGTATGGCTGGGCGCGGTAGCCTGTGCCAGAACCGGGACGGGGCAAGCCTCGTCTCCATGATGCTTGTGTGGTAGAGACGCGGCGTGCCGCGCCGGGAGTGGCAACAGTGCCTACTTTTAATCAGCTGGTGAAATTCGGGCGGGAACATCCGCGCTACAAGACGGCGAGTCCGGCTCTGCAGTCGTGTCCGCAGAAGCGGGGGGTGTGCACGCGCGTGTATACGCAGACGCCCAAAAAGCCGAACTCGGCGCTGCGCAAGGTGGCTCGTGTCCGCCTGACCAATGGAATCGAAGTGACGACCTACATTCCGGGCGTCGGCCACAACCTGCAGGAGCACTCGATTGTGCTGATCCGCGGGGGCCGCGTGAAAGATCTGCCGGGCGTGCGTTATCACGTGGTACGCGGAACGCTGGATGCGACGGGCGTCGCCGGGCGCAACCAGGGACGATCGAAATACGGAACCAAGCGCGCCAAGAAGGCGTAGAAGAAATCGTGGTAAGACGCGGCTTGCCGCGCCTAAGGGTTGCTAGAAGCTAGCAGCCAGGAGCTAGAAGCTGAATGCCTCGTAAAGGACATATCGCAAAACGCACGGTCGAAGCGGATCCCGTCTACGGATCCGATCTGGTGACGAAGTTCATCAATTCGATGATGTGGCAGGGCAAGAAGTCGACGGCCGAGAACATCTTCTATAAGTCGCTTGTGAAGCTGCAGGAAAAAGGCGGCGACGAGCCTCTGAAGTTGTTCACCAAGGCGGTCGAGAATGCCAAGCCGCTGCTCGAAGTGAAAACCCGCCGCGTGGGCGGAGCAAACTACCAGGTGCCGATTGAAGTTGCGCCTGATCGGCGCACCTCGCTCGCAATCCGTTGGATTGTGAGCTACGCGCGCGGCCGCGGCGAAAAAGGCATGATCGACAAGTTGACCAATGAGTTGCTCGATGCCGCCAACGGCAAAGGCGCCGCCATCAAGAAGAAAGAAGACGTGCATCGCATGGCGGAAGCGAACAAGGCTTTTGCGCATTACCGGTGGTAAAACGCTGCGAGCTTCGGGTTGCGAGCTTGAGGCAAGACATTAACGACTAACGACTAACGACAGATTTCAGGACCCCCAGAAAGAGTAGATAAGAGCCGTGCCCAGAACAGTCCCATTAGAGCGTTGCAGGAACATCGGCATCATGGCCCACATCGATGCCGGTAAAACCACGACGACGGAGCGCATCCTGTTTTATACGGGAAAGACGCACCGCATCGGCGAGGTGCACGAAGGCACGGCCATTATGGACTGGATGGAGCAGGAGCAGGAGCGCGGCATCACCATTACCTCCGCGGCTACCACCTGCACGTGGCGCGACATCCGCATCAATATCATTGACACGCCCGGCCACGTCGATTTCACGGCCGAGGTGGAACGTTCGCTGCGCGTGCTGGATGGCGCGGTCGCGGTGTTCGACGCCGTTCATGGCGTGCAGCCGCAGTCCGAAAAAGTGTGGCGCCAGGCAGATAAATACGGCGTCCCTCGGATCTGTTTCATCAACAAGATCGACAAGATGGGTGCCGATTTCGAGCATGCCGTCGATACCCTGCGCAAGCGCCTGAACGCCAAGCCGGTCGCGATTCAGATCCCGATCGGACAGGAAGACAAGTTCCGCGGCGTGATCGACCTGATCGAAATGAAGGCCATCGTCTGGAACGATGAAGCGATGGGCGCGGAGTACGAGACCGAAGAGATTCCCGCCGAGCTGCAGAAAAAAGCGGAAGCGTTCCATACGCAACTGGTCGAAACCGTTGCCGAGAACGACGACGACATTCTGCACAAGTTTCTTGAAGGGGAAGCGATTTCGGCTGCCGAGTTGAAGACGTCGTTGCGCAAGTCGACGATTGCCCTCAAGTTGTTCCCGGTAGTGGTGGGAACGGCCTTTAAGAATAAGGGTGTGCAGCCGCTGCTGGATGCGGTCGTCGATTATCTGCCCTCTCCTCTTGATACCAAGGAAACACACGGCCTGAATCCGGAAAACGGCCAGCCCCTTACGCGCAAGGCCGATGATAAAGAGCCCTTTTCGGCACTGGCGTTCAAGATCATGGCCGACCCCTTCGTTGGCCAGCTAACTTTTATTCGCGTGTACTCGGGAACCTTGAAGTCGGGCGAGTCGGTCATGAACTCGCGCACGCAGAAGCACGAGCGCATTGGACGCCTGCTGAAGATGCATGCCAACAAGCGCGAAGACATCCAGGAGATTCTGGCGGGTGATATCTGCGCAGTTGTGGGCCTGCGAAACGTAAGCACGGGCGACACGATTTGCGAGGAAAAGCACCCGATTACTCTGGAGTCGATTACGTTCGCGGTCCCGGTCATCGCGGTCGCGGTCGAACCGAAGACGAAAGCCGATCAGGAAAAGATGGGCATGGCGCTGGCGAAGCTGGCTCAGGAAGATCCCACCTTCAAGGTTCACACCGATCCCGACAGCGGACAGACCATCATCAGCGGCATGGGCGAACTTCACCTCGAAATCATCGTCGACCGCATGATGCGCGAGTACAAAGTCGAAGCCAATGTCGGCAAGCCGCAGGTTGCGTATCGTGAGACGATTCGCAAGCACGCCGAAGCGGAAGGCAAGTACATCCGCCAGACCGGTGGCCGCGGCCAGTACGGACACGCGAAGATTTATCTCGATCCAAACGAGCCCGGCAAGGGCTACGAGTTCATCAACGAGATTGTCGGCGGCACGGTCCCGAAGGAATACATCAAGCCGATCGACCAGGGCATGCAGGAAGCCATGGAAGGCGGCGTTCTGGCCGGCTATCCGATGGTCGACATCAAGGCGACGCTTTACGACGGTAGCTACCACGACGTCGACTCGAACGAAATGGCCTTCAAGATTGCCGGATCGATGGCGTTCAAGGAAGCGGCCCGCAAGGCAAGCCCGGTGATTCTCGAGCCGGTGATGGCGGTCGAAGTCGTCACCCCCGAGGATTTTGCTGGAGCGATCATGGGCGACCTGAGTTCGCGTCGCGGGCGCATTGAAGGCATGGAGCATCGCGCCGGTTCGCAGGTCATCAAGGCCATCGTTCCGCTGGCCGAGATGTTCGGTTACGCCACGCACATGCGTTCGTCGACGCAAGGCCGCGCCGAGTACTCGATGCATTTTGCGCGTTATGAAGAAGCCCCGAGGTCAGTGGCGGAAGAAATTATCGCCAAGACGCAGGGCAAGACGACCACGAAATAGGTTTGGAATTTCCGCGGGCGAGGGCGCCCGCGCTACACGGAGCTAAGAGGAAAATGGCGAAGGAAAAATTTGATCGCAATAAGCCGCACTGCAACGTAGGGACGATTGGCCACATCGATCACGGCAAGACGACGTTGACGGCGGCGATCACGAAGGTTCTGCAGAAGCACAATCCGAAGATCGTGTACCGGTCGTTCGATTCGATCGACAATGCTCCGGAAGAAAAGGCGCG
>JBEKOW010000255.1:0-6544 GCA_049521375.1 Terriglobales bacterium | reverse complement strand
GTCCTGGCCCTGACTGTAGTTGCGCTTGCGCTGCGGATGAAGTGGTATGCCCTCGAACTCTTCGGAATCCTCGCCACCTACTTCAACCACCTGCTCTGGCTCTGGCCTGTGGTCGAGGCCATGGGTCCGCGCCGCGTGCCCTTCCCCGAATTCCGGACCAGCGTCGCGTTGCTCGCGTTTTATTGGCTGCTTTTCCGCTTCTCCTATATTTACCGCGATATCTCGGACGAGGCTCAGGAGCGCCTCTCGACGGCCTCCGCTCTCGCCAATGGATTCTGCTTGCTTGGCGCCCTCAAGTATCAGTCGGTGCATCCGGAATGGGCCTTTGGGGCGCTGCTTCTGCTGGGCGCCGTGGAACTCAGCCTGGCAGCGTTAGCCGCTCGACGCCGTCGCGCGGCTTTCGTCGTGCTCGCGACTCTGGGTTCTGTCTTGCTGGTCGCCGCCATTCCGTTCCGCTATTCCGGCTCGGATCTCTCGCTGTTGTGGCTGGCCGCGGCGGAAGCTTTTCTTCTTGCCGGAGTCTTTCTGCGTGAGATCGTGTTCCGCCGGATTGGGATGATATCGCTCGGCGTCGTGGCCGCCCAGATGATCTTCGATACTGGCGCGCAGCAACTTGAACTTCTTCTGATGAACGGATCGAGCGCGCTGACCGCCTATCCAATGGCTGTTTTGTTCGCGGCCGGGGCTGCGCTCTGCTACTTCAACTCCCATTGGGTGCGAATGCGATGGCGGGATCTGTTCCAGCACGAGTTCGACTCCGCTCTCGCCGGCAGCTTTACCTATGTCGGTGGACTGCTCACGCTGATCGCGGCCTGGCTCGCGTGGCCCGGTATGTGGACGGCGGTGGCCTGGGCCGTTCTGGCGCTCGTTCTCAATCTCGCCGCAAAGCAACTCCGCCAGCTTCCGCTGGCCGTGCAGGGCAATCTGATCGCGGTCCTCGCGATCCTCCGTCTGGTTACGCTCAATTTGTTTTCCTCAGAACTCTTCCACGGTGTCAGCCTGCGCCTGGTCACGGTCGGAATAACGGCGCTCCTGCTCTACGCCGCCGCTCCGTTTGCCCGCGCCGCCGACGGAGACCAGCCGGGCTCCTGGTCGATGTTCACTGCCGCCTACACCTGGGCTGCTTCCATCCTGGTCGGAGTTTTGCTCTGGGACGAACTGCCCGCCCTCAACGTCGCCCTTGGCTGGATGGTGCTCGGGCTCATCCTGCTAGAGATCGGAATCCAGCTGAGGGCTGGGTTCTTGAGCTGGCAGGGCTACACGGCGCTCGCAGCAAGCTTCCTCCAGATGTTGCTGGCCAACCTCGACGTGCCAGCCGTGGCCAGTCAACTCAGCCCGCGAATAACCAGAGTCGTTCCCCTGGCAGCAGCTTATTTCTATGCCGATTGGCGCCTGCGATGGATCGGAACAAGCGGCAACGGAACCCGCCAGGGTGGCACGGCGCAAAGAGATTTGGATGGTGCGGGCCCCGTCTTCTCGTACCTGGGAACTATATCCGTCGCCGCCTTGCTGTACTTCGAATTATCTTCGACGTGGGTCGCCACCGGATGGGCGGCGCAGGCGCTGGTCATGATCGCGGCGAGCTGGGCGGTCAAGCGCCGCGACTACCTGTATCAGTCTTACCTGCTGGTCGCCGCCGTTGCATTCCGCGCCGTCACTTTCAACTTCTTGCAACCCGTTCTCGGGATCGTCTTATTCAACCAGGGACGGCGCTACGACCTGGGCGCTGCGATTGCTTTGCTCTTTGCCGGATTGCCCTTCGCCTTCCTGTTGCGCCGCGCCACCTCCGATCGGTCGCAACCGGAATTTCCTCCCGCCGGCCGCCCCGAGCAGGTCTTCTTCTTCGTTCCATTCCTTCTCCTGACCGCGCTCATCGCCTTCGAGTCCACCCGCGGTCAACTGACCGTGAATTGGGGAATCGAAGGTGTGGCCGTTTTCCTGCTCGCGGTTTGGGTCGGAGAGCGCAGCTTTCGCCTCGCCGGACTGGGAGTGCTGCTGCTGTGCGTGGCGAAGATTTTTCTTATCGACGTTTGGGGTCTTGACCCGCAATCGCGCTACATCACCCTGATCATTCTCGGGGCGGCGTTGGTGCTGGTTTCTTTTCTCTACACCCGCCACAAAGAGAAATTCAAACGCTATCTGTAAGCGAGGTTCCCGAATAATGTGGCTGGCATGGCCGGACTTGAGGTATAAGTCTCCACTGGGTCACTGCTGTTCAATTCATATTGGAGGATATCGGCATGAAGAAGTTCGCGATGCTTGGAGCCTTGGCTGTTTGCGCGGGGGTGCTGATCGCACAGCCCGGCTCACACCAGAATGCGTTCACTCCCGATCAGATCAAGTACGGACCGCCGCCGCCGTTCGTTGCCGCGGGCGCGCAGGTCGCTGTGATCGAGGGAAATCCGATGGCCGATTCCGGCGATTTCACCATCCGCCTCAAGATGCCCGATGGGTACAAGATCGCTCCTCACTGGCATCCCAAGCGCGAAAACGTGACAGTTATTTCCGGCAATTTTAAAGTCGGAATGGGCGACAAATTCGATGAGGCAAAGATGGGGACTTTTCCAGCCGGCAGCTTCGCTTACCTTGATCCCGACATGCATCACTACGCGATGGCATCAGGTGAGGTGGTCGTTCAGGTCCACGGCATGTCGCCGCTGCAATTCAACTATGTGAATCCGGCAGACGACCCCAGCAGAAAGTAATTTTCTGCCGGAATGGGCGGTTCCGGGCAACCATGCCGCCCTTCATCAAATCCCTCGGCGGCGAAAACTAGACTTTCTCCCACAACTCCGCCCGGGGATCTTCGGGATTTAGTTTCGCCAGTTCCCGCAGCAATTCTTTTGTCTTCTCGTCGCGGGGCATGGAGACGGTGATCTTCACTTCGACGATTTCGTCGCCCCGCGCGCCCTCATTCGTCGCCGAGGGCACACCCTTTTCGCGGAGGCGCAGTTTCTGTCCCGACTGGGTGCCGGGGGGGATCTTCAGCATGCTGCGGCCATCAATGGTCGGCACTTCGATCTTCGATCCCAGCGCCGCTTCCACGGCCGTCACCGGAATCGTAATGTAAATGTCGTCGCCCTCGCGCCGAAACAGTGGATGCTCGCCAATCCGTATGATGACGTAGAGGTCGCCGACGGGGCCCCCACGCACCCCTGCGTTGCCTTTGCCCGGAATCCGAATTCGCTGGCCGTCGCGCGTGCCGGCCTTGATGCGAATCTCAAGAGGGTCGGTCCGCTCCACGGTGCCTTCACCGTGGCAGACCGGGCATGGGGAAATATTCTTGCCCGTGCCATGACAGCGGGGACAGGTAATGTTGAACTTCATGCGGCCGCCGGTCTGCTCGATGGTTCCCTTGCCATGGCACTGGGGACATACTCCGGGAGCCTCGATCGAACCGCTGCCGTGGCAGTTTCCGCAGACATCGTGGCGGGCGATATTGAGTTTCATGACGCCGCCGCGGATGGCGGTCCAGAAAGGAACGTTGACCTGGTATTCAAGGTCGGAGCCCGGCTCGGGCCCATCTTCGGCTACGGCTCCGCGGCCGCCGGCATTAAAGATGTTCGAGAAGATATCGCGGAACCCGCCTCCGCTGCCGGAAGCCTCTTTGCGCCCGCCGCCCTGTCTTGCTCCTTCAAACAGGTCCGAAAAATCGAAGCCGCCGAAGTCGACGTTGCCGGCTCCGCCGGAATAGCCGGCGTACGCGCCACTGGGCGAAGGGCCTCCGGAAAAGCCGCCTGCGCCGGGTTGTCCACCGCCGCGCGCATAGGCGTCGGCCGTGGCCGCATCGATGTTGTCGGAGTAAAAACCTACCTGATCATAGATCTTGCGCTTCTTGGGATCGCTGAGAACGTCATTCGCCTCGGAGAGAGCCTTGAACTTTTCTTCCGCCGACTTGTCTCCGGGATTGACGTCGGGATGGTATTTGCGCGCGAGTTTGCGGAACGATTTGCGGATCTCATCGGACGAGGCGGACTTCTTCACCCCGAGGATCGCGTAATAATCTTTAGTTGGTGTCGCCATTTACGTTGCGATCAGCTCTTAATCTATTCCTGTAATCTCAATTCCTGTAATCCCAATTATTCCTGAAGAAATCGTCCTCAACCCAACTGTCATCCTGAGCGAAGAAAGTCGAAGGACCCCGTACCCGTCGCCATCACCGGCAGCATCGCTAGGCGTTCTCACCGTCCCGCGATCGTCTGGCCTGGAAACGCCATCTGAGCGCCCCATTTCTCCGCTAGATCTTCCCAGCGCGGATTCATCCATTCAATCAGCGCAATTTTCTTCGATCGCCGCCACCCCTTAAGTTGCTTCTCTCGATTGATGGCCTGAACAACCTCGTCGAAGCTTTCCCAGTATACGAGGCGATGGCAACCATACTTGCTGGAAAACCCTTCGATCTCTCCGCTCTTATGCTGGGCAACGCGTACGTACAGATCGTTGGTCATCCCGATGTAGAGCGTGCCGCTGGAACTGGCGACAATATAAGTCCAGTACTTGTGCTCAGGCATAACAAAGCGTCATCAATCTCAACGAGCGTGTCATCCTGAGCGAAGAACGATGCAGTGCGAAGCGCTGCATCGTTCGAAGTCGAAGGACCCCATACCCGCCGCCACCACCGGCAGCATCGCAAGGCGTTCTCGAATCACTGCCATGACCGGCGGCGCTTCACGCCTCCGTGCACCAAGAGAACGCCTCGCCAGGTTCATCGCGGCTCGATCAGGTATGGGGTCCTTCGACTCCGCGGGAACTTCGCTTCGCGAAACTCCCGCTACGCTCAGGATGACAGAGGAAAACGTGATAACCGGCAACAGGGCAGCTTAATTCACCACTTCTTTTGCCTGCTCGTCCTGCGAGACTGTAAATGATTCAAACGGAGTTCCGTCCGTCGATACCGGGATCTTCTGCATTCCAGACGGACTTGGAGCATAACAAAACCAGCGTCCTTCTTCAGGAACGAAATTCACAAAAAACATCTGTCCATTGACTTCGAATCTCAATTCTTTTCCTCTTTCCGACAGCTAATCAGTTAAACCCGTAATCCGGGGGTTTGTAGCGCCCGGGGAACCCTCGCGGAGGATCCAGTGCAAAATGCAGATCCCCCACTCGCTTCGCTCGGGCTCGGGATGACAACCTCATATGAGGCCGCTCCGTCCTGCCAGGATGACAAAGTTACACGCGATCACTCGTCTTGCTGGATGACAAAGTTACAGAGGAGGAGCTGCCCTTGCGAGCAGCCCCTTCCCTGGATCGTTTACCCGACGATTTAGCTCTTGGGCTCAACGTCGACGTACTCGGCGTCGATCACGCCTTCGTCTTTCTTCTGTTGCGCCTGGCCGTCGCCGCCTGAAGCTCCGTTGCCTCCAGGCGTCGGACCTGCGCCCGGCGTGCCTGCCCCTTGCGTCGCTTTATACATCTGCTCCGCCAGCTTGTGGGAGGCCGCCGTCAGCTTTTCGCGCGCCGAATCCATCTGGGCCTTGTCATTGGACTCGATGGCCTTCTTCGCGTCGGCCAAGGCGTTCTCGACGTCTCCACGCTCGGAGCCCGAGATTTTGTCGCCATGTTCCTTCAGCATCTTCTCGACGTTGTACGTCATCGAGTCGAGCTGATTCTTGGCTTCGATCGCCTCGCGTTGAGCCTTATCTTCGGCCGAATGCGCATCGGCTTCTTTTGCCATGCGCTCGACTTCTTCCTTGCTCAGACCGGAAGACGACGTGATCGTGATCTTCTGATCCTTGCCGGTGGCGTTGTCCTTCGCGGTCACGTTCAAAATGCCGTTCGCGTCAATGTCGAACGTCACTTCGATCTGCGGAATGCCGCGCGGAGCGGGGGGCAATCCGGTCAAATGGAACTTGCCCAAAGTCCGGTTCTGCGCCGCCATCGGGCGCTCGCCTTGCAGCACGTGCACCTCGACCGACGTCTGGCTGTCCGCCGCCGTCGAAAACGTCTCCGTCTTCTTGGTCGGGATAGTCGTGTTGCGCGGGATCATGGGAGTTGCCACTCCGCCCAAGGTCTCAATCGACAAAGTCAGGGGAGTCACGTCCAGAAGAAGGAGGTCTTTTACTTCGCCCTTCAGAACGCCGCCCTGGATGGCCGCGCCGACTGCCACGACTTCATCCGGGTTCACACCCTTGTGGCCTTCACGTCCAAACAGTTCCTTCACGATCTGCTGAATGCGCGGCATACGGGTCTGGCCGCCGACCAGCACTACTTCGTTGATCTTCGAGGCATCGACACCCGCATCCTTCATGCACTGCTTCGACGGGCCAACCGAGCGCTGCAAAATGTCTTCGATCATGCCTTCGAGCTTGGCTCGCGTCAGCTTGACGACGAGATGCTTCGGGCCGGAGGCATCGGCCGTAATGAACGGCAGATTGATCTCCGTCTCCATGGTGGTCGAGAGTTCGATCTTTGCTCTCTCAGCCGCGTCGCGCAGGCGCTGCAAAGCCATTTCGTTGCCTTTGCCGCGCAGGTCCAGCCCTTCATTCTTCTTGAACTCGTCAATCAGCCAATCGACCAGACGCTGATCGATGTTGTCGCCGCC
>JBEKOW010000254.1:0-6557 GCA_049521375.1 Terriglobales bacterium | reverse complement strand
GCCGCCCTGGATGGCCGCGCCGACTGCCACGACTTCATCGGGGTTCACACCCTTGTGGCCTTCACGTCCAAACAGTTCCTTCACGATCTGCTGGATGCGGGGCATACGGGTCTGGCCCCCGACCAGCACCACTTCGTTGATCTTCGAGGCGTCGACACCCGCATCCTTCATGCACTGCTTCGACGGGCCAACAGAGCGCTGCAAAATGTCTTCGATCATGCCTTCGAGCTTCGCTCGCGTCAGCTTGACGACAAGGTGCTTCGGACCGGAAGCGTCGGCGGTAATGAACGGCAGATTGATCTCCGTTTCCATCGTCGTCGAAAGCTCAATCTTCGCCCGCTCGGCCGCATCGCGGAGACGCTGCAAAGCCATCTCGTTGCCTTTGCCGCGCAGGTCCAGCCCTTCATTTTTCTTGAACTCGTCAATCAGCCAATCGACCAGACGCTGATCGATGTTGTCGCCGCCCAGGTGCGTGTCTCCATTGGTGGCCTTGACTTCGATCACGCCTTCGCCCACTTCGAGAATCGAAATGTCGAAGGTGCCGCCACCGAAGTCGTAGACGGCGATCGTCTCGTCCTTACCCTTGTCGAGCCCATAGGCAAGCGCAGCCGCGGTCGGCTCGTTGATGATGCGCTTTACTTCGAGTCCCGCGATTTTTCCGGCGTCTTTCGTGGCCTGGCGCTGGGCGTCGTTGAAGTAGGCCGGCACGGTGATGACCGCTTCCGTGACCTTTTCGCCGAGGTAGTCTTCGGACGCCTTCTTCAGCTTTTGCAGGATCATGGCCGAGATCTCGGGCGGGGTGTATTTCTTCCCCTGGGCGACGATTACCACGTTGTCGCCATCCCGCTCGACCTTGTATGGGACCATCTTCAACTCTTCGCTGACTTCGTCATAGCGCCGTCCCATGAAGCGCTTGATCGAATAAACGGTGTTCTCCGGGTTGGTGATGGCCTGGCGCTTGGCAACCTGGCCTACCAGCCGCTCTCCGGTCTTGGTAAATCCGACCACGGAAGGCGTAGTTCTGCCTCCCTCTTCGTTAGCAATCACCTTCGGTTCTCCACCTTCCATCACTGCTACGCAGGAATTGGTGGTACCGAGGTCAATTCCAATAATTTTCCCCATTGCCTCATCCTCCTAAAGATAAGTGCAGCAAAATAAAAGCGATAATGATTGCGTTCACAGCCATGATAAGACTTGAGTGAATCACAGTCAATGTTTAGATGCAAAGATGAGCCAAGCGGATACATTCGTTCCTCAAGACGCGAACGTTGCGGGACAGATTGTCCGATTCCCAAAGGCCGGGGACAGGTTGTCCCAAGACCGAAGGCTCGCCTACCATTTTAAACGCTTTAAAAACATATAGATAGCCTGATTCGCCTTTGGCGCGGCGATTGCAATTGTTGCTGCGTGGGCGCGCCTCTATCTCGAAGCGCGAGGGGATGGGATCTATGCTGAAAACAACCAAAGCAATCTGGGCCCCGAGGCACCTGGCGATAGCCGCAGTGGTGCTCGGCGCAAGCTCGGGATGGGCGGCTAACCATCCAAAGCTTTCACCACAGGGTTAGTGGGCAGCGGAATCGGTGTTGCGGTAGTCGACAGCGGCGTCAGCGATCAGGGCAATTTTTCGGGGACACGGGTTCCGGCATCGTTTATAGCGGAAACTGTAACCATGATGGGAGTAAACGGATTCTGATAATGAAAAATTCACGAGTCGCAACTGCCTTCATCACCGCGACCGCCATGTGCGGCCTGGCGATGCTGGGTGGCAGCGTACTCAAGATGACGGCGCTGCACCACTACCAATTTCTCTGGTTGCTGGTGCTAGGCGCGATCACATCGCGCACGAAGGTAAAGCTGCCCGGCATCGACGGGACGATGTCGGTCAACCTGCCCTTTATGATGATTGCAGCAGCGCAGTTGAGCTTGTTTGAAGCCGTCGCAGTCGCGCTGGTCTCGGCCACGCTGCAGAGCATTCCGAAGCGCGGCGGCCAGTACCAGCCGGTGAAAATGCTGTTCAACGCCAGCACCATCGTACTGGCGGCGGGAATTGCGGCTCTGGTGCTGCATAGCGAGAAACTGGCCGCCATGCATCATTCGGGATCGGTCGCGCTGATCGCGGCATGCGGCATGTTTTTCCTGGTCAATACGCTGCCCGTGGCCACCATCATCGCCCTCACCGAGGGGTCGGGGATGATGCGGATCTGGTCCAGCATCGCCCACATGTCTTTTCCTTACTATGTGGCGTGCACGGGAGTGACCTCCATGGTCACGCTGGTGAGCCAGCATGTTGGATGGCAGGCACCGTTGGCAGCGCTTCCGGTGATGTTGTTGATGTACCGCTGCTTTCAGACGCTCTTTGCGCGTGGCAATGAGCAGATTGGCCTTACTCCCGTCGCCGCCCCGCTATCGCGAGCGGCAGCCGCCCGCTGAACGTCCTTCCACCCAGCCGGCGCCACCCTCACCAGGTGGCGCCGGCTCTTCCTTATTGGTATCACCTCCGGCACGAGAGAACCGCAAGATCGGCCGGCGGCGACGCGTCTCCGTTTAAGGCACGCCTACCTGATTCTCCCTACAAACCTCAGGCTTTGACCGATTGGCGGGAACGAGGTTTGAACTGATGGTCACAACGGAAGTTGTTTGAGGTGGAGAGAATGAAGTGGAGCGTAAAAAGGAAAAGGGCGCCGCAGATCGAACCTGCGGTCCCGGATGGCATTGCCATCTCGACTCGCATTGAGAAAAAGCAGGTCGAGGAGCGCGTTGCTATCGGCGCGAATGTGGTCTACGAGACGATTCGTCGCGAGGGAGAAGATGAACTCGGGCGGACCGCTTCCGCGTTGGCGTGGTCAGCTTTTGCGGCAGGTCTCTCGATGGGATTTTCGTTCATCGCAGAAGGATTGCTCGCGTCCCGCTTGCCCGACGAGCCCTGGCGGCTGCTCATCTCACGTTTCGGATACTGCATAGGCTTTCTGGTCGTCATCCTGGGACGCCAGCAACTCTTCACCGAAAACACACTCACCGTCGTCTTACCTCTACTGGTACGCAAGGACGCAACAACCTTGCTGCGCATGCTGCGGCTTTGGATTGTGGTGCTGAGTTCGAATCTGCTGGGCACATTTCTGTTCGCGCTGTGCATTGGGAAGATCCATATCTTTGACGCGCACACGCAACAATGCCTGACGGAGATTGGAGCATCCCATCTCGGCATGGGATTCTGGATCGTCATGGTCAAGGCCATTTTCGCGGGATGGCTGATCGCGATGATGGTGTGGCTGCTCCCGGCCGCGGAATCTGCGCGAGTCAGCATTATCATCATCGTGACGTACCTGGTCGGGATCGGAGGTTTCAACCACATCATCGCCGGCTCGACCACCATGTTTTTCCTGATCGTCACAAACTATATCGGCTGGAAAGTCTATGCAGTTCAATTTCTCATTCCGACGTTGCTAGGCAACGTCCTCGGTGGAATGTCGCTGGTAGCCGCGCTCGGGCACGCGCAGGTGGTTGGCGGGAAGGAGTCCAAGTCGTAGATATCGATGCGGCAGATGATCCTATGTCAAAGGCGACGCTTTCGTGGTGTCTTCGATTATTGGCCGAAACTTACAGTGAAATCTGCATCCACCATGACCGGTTCCTGCCCTTCTGAGGAATTCAGAAAGACAAGGTAATACTCTTGCGGTTTGCCGTAGGTCGCGGTGAGGATCCAGTCGACCCTTCCGTGAACAGCCGGAGGCGCAGAGGCTTCTGTGGTTTCGGTTTGGTTGCGGGCAAATGTGGCAAAGTCGCCATCGGTCATGAGCAGAACCTCAACGGGTGAGGCATCCGTAGCCTGTCTGGCCGCCACCGAACGAAAAGTTCCCTGCAATTGAGGGTGAAGCGCGAGGGGTGGCACTACGAATTCCACACCTTTATAGGTCTGGATCAGAATTCGTTTCTGAAGGAAATGATTGGGCGCGAGCGTAGTCCGGGCAACTTGCTCAACGGGTGAAGCGGGGGCAGTTTTTTCTGGTGGAGCTGCGTCGTCTTCGCTTTCCGCCTCCTCTTTCGAGCTCAAGACCCCATAGACTTTCACTTTGGCTGCACCAAGAAGGGGATCGTCACTCGCTGAGCCCGAAGCTTTCGCCGGGTGCGCGGGTCGCGAAAGTTCATGGCGCCAGAAGTTCTTCCATGCGGACACCAGGCCTAAAAGGAAGTATGCACTGATCAGCAGCGATACGATTCCGATGACAAGGTGCGGGGCTCGTTTCCACATACAGGGTTGGCGCAACCATCCAGTATGTTCGGAGCAATGGTCCACTCCAAATTACAGTGGTAACGGCCCATTTTCGTGCGGGAAAGAAATGCCGCTTGTGTGGCCGCGCCACGGCCATGCAACTGATCGAAGACGGCCGCATCATATTTGCCATGCAAAGATCTCGCTCGTTATTCGCACTGTTCGGTTTCGGGGCGGCGGTGGCTGGCGCCGCGTGGTTTGGATCCCGCTACAGCCCGAGAGATGCCAGAACCAAACTCTGGTACAGGCGTCTGGAGAAGCCCGGTTTCAATCCTCCGGATTATGTTTTCCCCGTTGTATGGACTATGCTTTACTCGCTGATTGCGTTTTCCGGATGGCGGATTTGGGAGGCGGAAGATTCGCCCGAACGCACTGCCGCGCTTCGTCTCTGGGCGAAACAACTGGTTGCCAATGCCGAGTGGACCCGCCTGTTCTTCGGCGAGCATCGTCCCGTCCGAGCTTTGGCGGATGTTCTTATTCTGGAATCCTTGATCGTCCGCTATATCAGGAACGCCAAGGATGTGGATCGGGCGGCCGCTCTCACATTTATTCCTTATGGCGCCTGGGTTGCATTTGCGACGGTTTTGAACGCTGAAATCGTGCGCCGGAATCCTGATGCCGCGAGGGCGTTTCCGCGTCCTCGGGCAGCGTAGAAGGCTGAAAAACCGCCGACCCAATGACGAAATCGGGGTGCTTGAGAACTCAGCCGTCCCCACGGGACTTAAACTGCTGATGCGGCTTTTCCCGGCGCTGAAGCGCCGGGCTATTGTCAGTTGCCCCTCTGTGAGCGACGGGACTAGTCGCTCCGGGCCAATTACAGTTGGGAAGCGAGCTTCTGATAGCGAAAGCATTCCACGGCATGATCGTTGACCATGCCCGTGGCCTGCATGAACGCGTAGCAGATCGTCGAACCTACAAAGTTGAAACCGCGCTTCTTGAGATCCATGCTCATCGCATCCGACTCGGCCGTGCGGGCGGGGATTTTGCCCGCAAGCCGGCGGCGATTCACGCGCGGTTTGCCGCCGATGAATTGCCAAATGTAGCGATCAAAAGAGCCGAACTCTTTTTGCACTGCAAGAAACGCCCGCGCGTTGGAGATCGCAGAGGCGATCTTCAGCCGGTTGCGGACGATTCCAGGATTGCGCAGAAGGGTCTGCGCCTTTCGCCGGTCGTAGCGCGCGACTTTTGCCGGATGGAAGCCGTCAAAGGCGGCGCGATATTGGTCGCGCTTCTGGAGAATTGTGTCCCAACTCAGCCCCGCCTGCGCGCCCTCCAGAATCAGAAATTCGAATAACACCCGGTCGTCGTGCTGGGGCACGCCCCATTCGCGATCGTGATAGAGGATTGCGAGGTCATTGGTTGCCCAACGGCAGCGGACCACATTGCGCGCTTTAGGCTGCATTTTCATTCCGATCGCGGATTTGCGGAAACACTGTCAGCGAAAAATGGCGGCGAAAAATCGACCAAGCTTATGAAAGAACCCGCGCGGACGATCGGCGGAAGCGGTTTCGGTTCCGGCCCCGCGCGACTGGCCCCCGGCATTTGCCGCGGGGGGAGGATCCACGTTCACCGGAGGCGCTTCCACGACTCGCGCGTAAAGCGGCAGGTTGTGCAGATCTTCCGCGGGCGCCGGAGGAGGTCCCGTGGCATGGAAGACCAAGGGGGTTGATACCTGTACATGCAGCTCGTTCGGCACCCTCACTTCGTCGGACGGGCGCAGGGCTTCCGCTGGAATTCCGGTAGCGGGTTCGGCTTGGGTGGCCTGCGTCTTCCCGGGGGGCGCACTCGCAGTTGCGGGCGCAGCGTTCGGCTGAAGATCTTGCGACGGCAGGTCGTTTGCAGCGCGCTCCAATGCCTGCCGAGGCGGAGGGCATCCGCATTCGAGCGGCACGGCCATGTCGACATGATTCAGTTGGCCACCACGAAACACCAGTTGATCGGTCGGCTTCACCTGGTAGGTACGGTCTCCAAGAAGTTCGGTAACCATCGCGGAAGCCGTGTTGCCGGGCAGCGAGCGCACACAGGTGTTGCCCTGGTTGTCGGCACTGAAGGCATAGTGAAATTCTCCCGGGCCCGCGAGCAGGATGCGGAAGTCGGGGGTCATTACCGAATCGGCCGTTGCATCGAGGTACATGTGCGCTTCGAGAGCGCCGGTGTTCAAGCTCACCATCAGGTTGTGGCGGTTTTGCGATGGAGTAATCGAGATCGTCGTTCCGGGACAGACCCGCAACTCGCCGCCGCTCGACAAGCTAAGCACGGCCGTGTCCGGCCCTGAGGTGAATGAAGA
>JBEKOW010000253.1:0-6574 GCA_049521375.1 Terriglobales bacterium | reverse complement strand
TTGTCGGCCTTGTCGGGTTTGGCATCCTGCGGTTTTTCCTGGTCGGGTTTATCCATTCCTTCGGGCTTGGTTTCGGGAGCTTGCTGGGCGGCGGGTGCGCCCTCGTGGGCTTTCGGTTCGTCTTGAGCCAGGGCAGAAGCGCCCGCGGCAAGAAGCAAGCTGAGAAGCACGGTACAGGTCGTTCTCATGGTCATATCGTTCTCCTTCGCGTCAGACTTGCTCCTGCTGTCGGGACGCGTCGCGAACTGGCAGGGCATTGGAGTGTGATTCGGAGCCGGCGGGATGTAGGGGATCACGGCGTCTAAGCGAATGAGATCGCAGGAATACCGTGAAAACGGTACACAAGCGGCTCTTTTAAAAGGGCGAATGTACCGGATGGAATAGGGGTCCTTCGACTGCGTTCGGCATTCGCCTCACTGCGCTCAGGATGACTTCAGGTCTAAATGGGTTTGGAGAAGTGAAAAAGCCACACACTATCGAGATGACACTGCCGCCGGATGACACGACGGTGGAAGCAGATCAGGCGGCGAGCTGGCCCAGGATAGCTCGGGCTTCGGCGGCGGGGTCGCTGGCCTCGGTGATGGGGCGTCCCACCACGATATAGGTGGATCCGGCGGCGATCGCTTCCGCGGGGGTCACGACTCGCGCCTGGTCATCATGGCCGCTGCCGGCGGGACGCACGCCCGGGGTCACAATGACAAGGTCGTGGCCAAACTCCTGCCGCAGGGCAGAACACTCTTGCGCGGATGCGACGACCCCCTGGCAGCCATTCGAAACCGCGAGAGCGGCAAGGCGGAGGACCTGATCCTGCACTCCGCCGCGTATTCCGAGCGTGCCCAAACCTTCGTCATCCAGACTGGTCAAAACGGTTACGGCGAGAACCAGGGTTGCGGGGTTGCTTGCGTGGGCGGCGTCCACGGCTGCGCGCAGCATCTTCGCGCCCCCGGAGGCGTGGACGGTGAGCATGCTGACGCCGAGCTGTGCGGCTTCTCGGACGGCGGCGGCCACTGTGTTGGGAATATCGTGATACTTGAGATCGAGAAAGACGCGGCGGCCGGAAGCTACCAACTCGCGGACGATGGCCGGGCCTTCGGCGGTATAGAGCTGCATTCCGACCTTGTAGGCCAAGGCAGAGTCGCCGACAGCCGCCACGATCTTCCGGGCGGCCGCGACGGACGATACATCCAAAGCGACAATCAAGCGCTGGCGCGGGTCCATAGGTCGGGCTCCCGCGAGTGTATCGGTTTTTAGTTGAGTTTGGCTATCGGTTCCAGCTTAGCCACGGTTGCCGGGCGGTAGACGTCCAGGCGGACCTTTTGAACACCTCGGTCCTTGAAACCCAGAGCCCGTGCTGCGTTGTAGGAAACGTCGATGATCCGGCCGTCCACGACGGGACCGCGGTCATTGATTCGCACCACTACGGCACTCCCGTTTTTCAAGTTCGTAACCTTCACGAACGTGCCCAGTGGGAGGGTCGGGTGTGCGGCGGTAAAGTCGCGCATGTCGAACGGCTCACCGCTGGCCGTCTGCTTGCCCTGAAACTGTTGTCCGTACCAGGACGCAGTGCCCACCTGGTAGGCTGGGGACTTTTTGGGTTTCCTGGTGGATTGATTGCTGGATTGGCCTTCAGGAACTCTCGTAACCTTGGCGGCTTCCAGGCTGCTTGGCCCGGATGCGGCTCCTGCTCCCAGACTGGCGATGGATAAGAGCACCACCAGGCTTTCAGCTAAACGTCGTCGCATTCAGATACCTCCTACATGAAAGTCGGTTTCGGTCGTCTGCTCCTTTGTTCAAACGATTTCGTGATGCTACGGGGGCGAGGGGCTTCTGTCAATGCCAAAAAACCCCTACAGTGATTAACAAAGTAGTAATTAATCAATGGCTTAGCCCGCTGAAACGATGACTTTTATGCTCTATGTCATTGAAATCAGTCGTCGCGGCATCTTAACTATTTGATTAATAGGCGATACTACCCATTCGTAACCTTTTTCGTAGGTCCATTAGAATGTTATACTTGCATCATCGTCGTATAAAGACATTGTAATCAGATACTTAGGTGTATTACCGATTACTCATTGGTAAACAGGCTCCCATTGAGGTGAAGACCCAAGCCGTTCATGGGGTTTGGGTCGGAGCCTGGAGGGGATGGCTGAAAAGTTGGAGTTCATCCCCTGACGGACTTTGATTTAGAGTGAACCCGATGCCCAGCACGCCACCCATTGTGTTGACGATTGCCGGTTTCGACCCCTCCTCGGGCGCCGGGATCACCGCCGACATCAAAGTTATCGCGGCCCAGGAGTGCTATGGGGTGGCATGCATTTCGGCCCTGACGGTCCAATCTACCCAAGGGGTCGGGCGGGTGCAGGCGGCCCCGCATGAGATTATTACGGCCACCCTCGAGATGCTGGTGGCCGACCTATCCATCGCGGCTGTCCACATCGGGATGATGGCCAACGAGCACGTGGTGGGCGCGGTCGCCGACTTTCTGGAGCGGACCCGGCTTCCGCACGTCGTGCTGGACCCTATCCTGAGGTCGACGTCGGGAGCCGAACTGCTGAATTCCGCGGGGACCCGGGTGATGGTCGAGCGGCTCTTTCCTCTGGCTGAACTTGTGACCCCGAACCTCGACGAGGCCGCTGCCCTGACGGGCATGGAGGTGGCTTCCGCGGCTGCGGCCTCCGGCTCGTCTCAGGTTGCATCGCTTGGATCCTCGGTGGAATCCATGCGGGAGGCGGCGCGGCGACTACACTCCCTGGGGGCGGCGAATGTAGTCGTCACCGGAGGACATCTCGAAAAAGCGATTGACCTGCTCAGCTTTGGGACCGCTCACGGGATCGAGCAGGAAATCTTCAAGGCCGAACGCCAGCGCTCGACTTCGACCCACGGAACCGGCTGCGCGTTCGCGACCGCTCTTGCCTGCCATCTGGCGCACGGTCGAGGACTACCCGAGGCTGTGCTGCTTTCTAAGGCTTATATTTCGGCGGCGATTGCTAATGCTTACCCGCTAGGCCGGGGTAAAGGGCCGTTGCATCATCTCTATCGCATGCACCAGCAGCGCCGGCCCAGCCAGGTTGTCATGGAGACCGAGCACGCCCACTCTCGGAATTAAGCGGAAATTCAGCAGGGGAGACAGCTTTAAGAGGAAGTCAGGCCGAAATGCCTAGCTGGACTTCTTGAGTACGCAGCCTGCGCCGAACGCCGCGATGGCAGCCAGCAGCCATTCGATCCGCCAGAATTGAATCGCCTGCCAGTCGAGCGCGGTGCGCGCCGTGAAGATGACGCCGACGGCTACCGCTCCTGCCAGACACAGGACCCCGAACAAGAACGCCGCCAATGAGGGGGTGTTGAGTCCCAGCCGTTTGCCGAGGGCGGTGAGTTCGGTCCAGCCTGGAATTTCGAGCGCGCGGGCGGATTGCGATTCGGGACGGGAGGTGCCGCAGCTATGGCAAAAGCGCGAGCCGAGGATGAATTCAGTTCTACATCCATCGCAGGTTTCGCTGGGGGCCTGTCCGATCGTAACCTCGGGCACGGCGACCGGCGGACGCCAGAATTCGTTCTGGGCCCGATCCAATGCTTCAGCCATAAAACGTCCTCTTTGTATCCGCTACTTATCCGCAAGCGGATCACCAAACCACCGGTTTACAAAGACAGCAGTTACTGAGTCGCAAAGGGGGAGGCGGGCAATTCAGAGGGCAAGATTTACGCGATCAGCCCCGAATTTCCCATCCATCTTGCACCACGAGCGTCCCCGTGAAAAGGTACTCGCTGTGGTTCCACTGCGGATAAGGTTGAGGCTCGAGGTTGGAGCTGAGTGTTCCTCATGGATCGGATGACGCGGATCTCTTGTGCGGTTGGGCTTCACTCGTTGGGTGCTGCGGTTTCCTGCGGCTCGTCGGGCTGTATCCACATGCGGATCATGGTGGGTGCTGCGAGCACCGCCGCGGCCAACCAGGTCACCACCACCGCGGTCACGGCCAGTGCCGTCCGCGTCGCCGTAAACGGCCCAAACAGGCATACCGCCCAATATCCCGTTACAAACACCAGCAGAGCGGGTCCGAGCAGCCGGTACGCGGCTCCCTGTGCCCGCAGCCGGAGCTCGGCCTCGAGTTCATCCACCTTCACCCGGCCGAAGAGTCCATCGCGCACCGCGTGCTTAAACACGTGCCGGCGCTGCTTTTGGTTCAGAGCGCTGAGGGCGATGCCATACTCAAGGGCGGCCCGGTCGTCGAGCGACAACTGCGCAAAGCCGATGCGGAAAAAGCGAACCGACAGGCCCATCGCCAACGCCACCAACGCAATGAACCCGAGTGCCGCCCAGGGGTCGGCGCGCACCAACATCACGCTCACCGCAATTTCAAAAGCGAAGATGCATAGCGACAATAAGGCGATCAGCCGCCGCTCCCGTTGCTTTTTCCCGGCCCGTGGCCTTTTGGGGATACGGTCCCATTCCCGCGGTGCCAGGTTGTCCGACTGTTCGCTTGCCGCCATGTCAGGCCTCCCTCTTGTGTGTGTCGTATACCTGCTCGCTCAATGTTCGAAATGGACGAGGCGAGAAGACGGCCTCCACCGGCAATGCAAAGTGTTCGGCGATCTTGAAGGCCAGTTCGAGCGACGGCGTGTAGTCACCGCGCTCCAGGAACCCGATGGTCTGCGGATTCACGCCCACGGACTGGGCCAGCGCCGCGCGAGATAACTTTCTTTCCGCCCGGAGTACTCCGATGCGGTTATGAAGCGACATGGTTCTTTTATACATCATTTCATTGTTTATACGAAACATTAAGGTGGAAGTTCGCCCAGGGAGCAAAATGCGAGCGCCCTCAGGTAAACTGGGACCAGCTTGGCTTACGACCGGTTCAGATTTCGCCCGACTCTGAGCGCTATCCATGGGAGGGCGCTCGCCTTGCGAAGTCCGCGGATTTTGGCCTTTGCCTCTCTGCTGCTTGGACTGTTCGGTTCGATGAACGTCTGCGAGGCGGCGAGCGCTCCCGGCCCGCTTCGTCCTGCCGACCCTCTCAGCCAAAGCGCTGTGGAGCACTATTACAACCTCGACCACGATGCGGCCATTCAGGATTTTGAGAAGATCGCTGCCCGCCATCCCAATGATGCGTTTGCCCTGAATCATCTGCTGTCGGCGATTCTGGTGCGCGAACTCTACCGCATGGGCGCGATCAATACGGGCGAGTACACCAATGACAGCTTTATCGGGAATGCTCACCGGCCTGCCGATCCAGCGCAGAAAGAGCATATCAAGCAACTGGTTCAGCAGGCCGAAAAGATCGAAGATGCGGAGTTGGCGCGCAATCCGAATGATGTCGACATGCTTTATGCCCGGGGCGTGACGCGCGCTCAGTTTGCGCTGTACACGGCGCTCATCGAGCGCGCCTGGTTTTCCGCGCTGCGCAATGCGGTGGGAGCACGCCACGACCACGAGCGCGTGCTCGAATTAGATCCGCACTATACCGATGCCAAGCTGGTCGTTGCTACGCATAATTACGTTATGGGCAGCCTGTCACTGGCCGTGAAAATGGCTGTGGCGCTGGTGGGACTGAGCGGAGACAAGAACAAGGGCATTCAATATTTGTATGACGCGTACCACACGAACGGTGAAAACAGCGTGGACGCGGGGCTGGTGCTGCTGGTTTTTCTGCGGCGGGAACACCGTTACGGCGACGCGTTGGAGATTGGAAACGCTCTCAGCCCCCGTTTTCCGAGGAATTATCTTCTGCCCATCGAGCAGGGCAATCTTCTGCGCGCGGCGGGCAAAACGGATCTGGCAGAAGAACAATACCGGCGCGTCTGGCAGAACGGACGCGAGGGAAAATACGGGAGCCTGCACTACGAACTCGCGGCCATTGCCCTGGGCGACTTGCTGCGCAGCGAGAAAAAATATGCGGCCGCGGCCGCCGCGTACGACCAGGTCGGCGAGGTCGCCAATCCGGATCCCGAGTTGCTGCAGAAAGCCGATCTGGGAGCCGGTGAGATGTACGACCAGCTCCAGAATCGCGAGCTCGCCGTTAAGAAATATCAGGCGGTGGTCGCGGTGGATTCGGGCAACGCGCAATCGGACCAAGCTCGCAAGAGAATAAGAGAGCCCTATCGGGAGTAGGCGCGGTTCTTTGTCTGGGATCGTGAGCGGGTGAATGCTTCCACTATCTGCCATCCGGCCCCCAGAGCGGCGTGTGCAACGGGGTTTCGGGGAGAATTCCCCAAGTCGGCGCGACAGGTAACGAGAGTAGGGGTCCTTCGACTCGCGCTCGGTCGCTGCGCTCCTTCGTGCTCGCTCAGGATGACATCAGTAAAAATTCATGGCGTCCACCGCACTAGAAGCTGGACTTAGCCCGGTTGCGACGGTCGCAGCCCGTCTCCCGGGGCCCGCTTGGCGTTGACTATCCTGCTCGAAATCGGGCGGGAACATTTCCACTTCCCCGACCGTATAATTTAACCAGGAGGGGATTATGGATTCCCGAAACGTGTACTGCAACGCGTGTGGCAACGCGCTCGCCGACCAAGCCTGCTTTTGCTCTCATTGCGGGAGATCCGTCGTGCCTCCCCATGCGCCGGCGCGGTTGACGCG
>JBEKOW010000252.1:0-6606 GCA_049521375.1 Terriglobales bacterium | reverse complement strand
TGGAAGCTGGAAGCTGAGAGCTGAGAGCTGGGATCTGAGAGCTGAGAGCTGAGAGCTGAGAGCTGGGAGCTGAGAGCTGAGAGCTGTGCTCCTATCAGGCGCCGGTCGTTTGCGAGCGCGTTTTTGCGTCGGAGGTGGCCGGGCGTTCCAACGGGATGTAGCAGCAGGCGCGGAAGTCGAAATGCTTGCCCAGGCAGTCTGCGCACAAAGGCATCTGATGTGGGCGGCACTGAATTACCGCCTCCCGCTTGCACAGCTTGCAGGTTTTTTTGGCGGTCTTCCTGGCGGCTTTTGGAGCGGGCTCCCCGCCGGGCGCAAGATAGCGCGCCTTGACATAGAGTCCGCCCGCCGCTATCACCATTCCCGCGGAAAACAGCATCGCTCCCGCACTGAGCATCGCCGAATCCGGGTGGGAACCAAACGCCGCCGGCATGAAGCACAAGCCGACGAGGGTAACGCAGCATCCAAATCCGATCAGCCAGCTTGCAAATTTCATGACACTCTTTTCGGGGCAGAAGTCGGTCGCGAAACGATCGCGAACTGATTGTGCCGGTCGCGCTGACCAGCAACTTCCCAGCGCGCCTTAATTTTATTCGCCATTATTCCTGTCCTCCAGATGACCGAAGTTTTCTTGTGACGCCAGTAACTTGTCGAGGTTCCGCGTCTCTCTTAGGATCGCCCTTATGGACCTGCAGATACTCCTGGTGTGCCCGGATCAAGAGCCTGCCATGCTGTTGAAGGCAATTCTTTCGGAGATGCGCATGGAGGTGGAGTACACCGCCTCGATCGCGCGTGGCATGGAACTCCTCGACGAGCATCAGTTCGATGCCATCGTGATTGACTACCGCGGCGATCCGGCATCCAACGAATTCCTCGAACATTTGTGCAAGTCCCACAAGAACCGCTCAACGATGCTGATTGCCGTGGTGGACGCGGAGTACAACCCGCGCCCCATCTTCGGCCTGGGCGCCAACTTCGTGCTCTACCGGCCGCTCACCTCGGAACGCACCCGGCTCAGCCTGCACGCCGCTCGCAGCCTGATGCGCCGCGAACGCCGCCGCTCCGCGCGAACCGGCGTGATTTCAACTGCCAAGGTTTCCTACGCAGGCGCTGCCGACGTAAACGTCACGATGGTCGACATCAGCAAGCACGGCACGTTGATTACTACCCGCAACGGCTTGCCGGATGCCCGCAAGGTCTACTTCGAATTCGCTCTTCCCGGCCAGAAGGAGGTGGTTCGCCTGGCTGGCGAGGTCGCGTGGCAGGATTTCTCAGGCCGCACCGGAGTTCGCTTCGTCGACGTGCCCCAGGCCTCCAAGCGCCTCATCCAAGGCTGGCTCGAGCAATATGGCCCAGCCCCAAACGCCGAACTGGAGCCGTCGCGGGAGCGGGAATCCGAGCCGCAGCCGGCGCGCGAACCGGAGTTGGAAACCCAGATCATCACCACCCCCATCAGCCTCGAGGAGCACTCCGAAGAGTCGGACGAGCAGCCCGACACGGCCGGTCCGGATGAAACGAATGAAAACAACCGCCGCAAGGGAGAGCGTTTGTCCTGCAAGGTCGGCGCGGAAGTTTATTGCGCCGGAATCAGCATTCCCAACCGCTGCTCGCTGTCCGACATCAGTGAAGGCGGATGCTACGTCGAGATGCCTTCTCCGTTTCCAGCGCGTTCCGCGGTGGAGATTGTGATTCGCACCGGCGATATGAAATTCAGGCTGAAAGGGCAGGTGCTGAGTTCGCATCCGGGATTCGGCATGGGCGTGCGCTTCAACTTCCGCGACCCCGCCGAGCGCCAGGAAATTCTTAAGTTGCTGGCGTTGGTCTCTTCGGACGGAACCCACGCCGAACAATCCGAACAATCCGATTAAGCCGAATCAAGACAGCACATCGAGACGGCGCCCACGCGGAGGCCCATCCAACTACCGGGCCGCCTGCATCCGCGGTAGATGCCGGCATTCTCTGCTCTTATAGCGGCTTTTTTCCCAGTACAGCTCCACGAAAGTAGTCCAGGGAACGTTCCAACCCGGCTTGCAAATCTATTTTCGGCTCCCACCCCAGCAACCGCTTTGCCTTACTGATGTCGGGACGGCGCTGCTTCGGATCATCCTGCGGCAACGCTTCAAACTTGATCTGGCTCTGCGATCCTGTCACCCCAATCACTTTGCGCGCGCATTCCAGAACCGTGAATTCCGTCGGATTCCCGATGTTCGTCGGCGCATGTTCGTCCGACCGGGCCAGGCGCAGAATCCCGTCCACTTCATCGCTCACATAGCAGAAACTTCGGGTCTGGCTGCCATCGCCGTACACGGTCAAATCTTCTCCGCGAAGGGCCTGCCACATGAAGTTCGGAATCACGCGTCCGTCCTGAATCTGCATGCGCGGGCCATAGGTGTTGAAGATGCGCAGAATCCGGGTGTCCAACTTGTGATAGCGGTGAAAAGCCGCAGTCACAGCCTCCGAGAAGCGCTTCGCCTCGTCATACACCGAGCGCGGTCCTATCGGATTTACGTTTCCCCAATACGACTCGGGCTGTGGATGGACGAGCGGATCCCCGTAGCATTCGGAGGTCGATGCCATCATGAATTTCGCGCCCGAGCGGCGAGCCGCTTCCAGTGCCTGAAATGTGCCGTAGGAACCCACCCGCAGCGTTTCGATCCCATGCTTCGCGTAATCGACCGGGCTGGCTGGACTGGCGAAGTGAAAAACGTAGTTGAGCGCTCCCCAATCCGCCGGTTCGCAAATATCTTTCTCGATGAACTCGAAGCGCGCATCGTTCCGCAGATGGGCAATGTTCTCGAGGCGGCCGGTAAGCAGATTGTCTACCGCCAAAACGCGGTAGCCCTCGGCCAGCAGGCCGTCGCACAGATGCGAGCCGAGAAAGCCGGAGCCTCCGGTGACCAGAGCGCGTCGCGTCGTCATCGTTTCAGGCGCGCTCCTTTTTGCCGGAGCGTCCTGCGGGAGTTTCCTCGCAGAGCGCGGGTGGGCGTCCTACGCTGTAATACGAAAAGCCATGGGTAATCATGGCCGCCGGATCGTACAAGTTTCGTCCATCCAGCACAATCGGATACCGCACTACGCCGCGCAATTTTTCCAGGTCGAGGATTGCGAATTCCTCCCACTCGGTCAGTATCAGCACAGCATCAGCGCCCTTGGCCGCCTGGTAAGGATCCGGCGCAAACTCTACGCCCTCCGGCAGCGCTTCTTTGGCGTGCTCCATCGCGGCCGGATCGTAAGCGCATATCCGGCAACCTTCCCGGAGTAACTCCTCCACCAGCAGGATCGCCGGCGATTCCCGGATGTCGTCGGTTCCTCCCTTGAACGCCAGTCCGAGAACACCCAGCCTCTTGCCGCGCAGAGTCCACAGAACGCTGCGCACCTTTTTCAGGAAGCGTCGCCGCTGTTCTTCATTGATGCGAATCACTTCTTCCAGCAAACGAAAATCGTATCCCCCCTCTTTCGCCACCGCGCGAAACGCCAGCAGGTCCTTTGGAAAGCACGAGCCGCCATAGCCAATTCCCGGATTCAGGAACCGCGGCCCAATACGCGAATCCGTGCCAATCCCGTCGCAGACTTGCTGCACATTTGCCCCGACGGTTTCGCAGATGGAGGCGACCGCATTAATGAACGAGATCTTCATGGCGAGAAATGCGTTCGATGCGTGCTTGATCAACTCCGCGCTCTTCGCGCTGGTGATGATCAGCCGCGGGGGCACCTGTGCCCGGTCCGGCCGCGGAAGGGCATCGCCTCGGCCGTAATACCATCCGCTGGTGAGCGGCCCGTAAACTTTTCGCATCACTTCCGCCGCGCGCTCGTTATCCACGCCCACCACAATCCGGTCGGGATACAAAAAGTCGGTGACCGCCGTGCCTTCGCGCAAGAACTCGGGGTTCGACGCAATGTCGAACATCTCGGGATCGGCGCCGTTGCGCGTGATAATCGTCCGGATCCATTCGTTCGTGTAGACCGGGACCGTGCTCTTCTCGACCACCACTTTATAGTCGTCGATGGCGCCCGAGATCTCCCGAGCTACCGATTCCACGTACGACATATCCGCATCGCCGCTTTCGGTGGGAGGCGTTCCTACCGCGATGAAGATGGCCTCGCTCGCTCGCGTGGCCGCCTGCAGATCTCCGGAAAACTTAATGCGCTTTCCGAGGTGCCGGGCCAGCAACTCGGGCAGGAAATTTTCGTGAATTGGAACCTTGCCGGTGCGCAGCGCCTCCAGCCTCTTTTCGTCGATGTCGACCAGGACAACTTCGTGCCCCAGATCGGCAAAACACGCTCCCGTTACCAGCCCTACGTATCCCGAACCAACCACTGCGATGCGCATATGCGAGCCCTTCTCCTTGGATTCATTGTGCACATCCGGCTCGTCGGTGTGCAGTTTTCTAACTTTAACAGTCTTTCCCGTTGCTCCGACCCATGATGGGCAGAACTTTATTCTTGGCGGAACTGGAATGGGAATTTTGAACCTCACAAAAGGCCGTGACAGCCGTCACCGCCGGCCCGTGTCTGTAGCCTCAGAATGCCGCTCAGGAGGGATTTATGCCCATCCTTATGGTTGCGCTCCTCGCGCTTGCCGTCTTCGGTCTCATCGGTGTGTTCCTCGGCGCAGCGGTTGTGCTGGAACAACGCAAAGTCACCGGCAAGGAACATCACGGCAAGGTTGCTTGACAAGTTACGGAGAAAGCTCCGCTTTGCCTGCAGGTCTTGAGAAAATCCTGTAACTCACTCGGCCCGGCAAGCTGGTCCGCGGACTTTGCAAAAGTCTGTGCCCAGGCCTCGGCCTATATGCTTCTTCCAGCATCCTGCTTCAGGAAGTGCTTGCCTTTACTCTCAGGACCCAGGCTCACCACCAATGCGAGCGCCGTGATAACTGCGATCTCAAACCCGGCCAGCGCCCAGGAATAGCCCCACCGGTCGCGCAGCGCGTATTCGATCGAGTTGACCGGCGAAGCCACAAAATTCCCCAGTTGATACGCCAGCCCCGGAATCAACCCGCGCACCGCCGCCGGAGACAATTCGTTCAAATGCGCCGGAATGATTCCCCAAGCCCCCTGCACTCCTACCTGGATCAGGAATGCTCCCATAGCCAACGCGATCAACTTGCTGGAAAATGCCCAGAGCGGAATCACGCACAAGGCCAGCACGGCCGCCAGCACCAGCGTGCGCCGCCGTCCCAGAGGTTCGGAAAGGCGCCCGAAAAACAGCGCCCCGACTAATGCTCCCACGTTATAGAAGATCGCGATGTTGGCCACCGTTGAGGTCGAGAACCCATGTACGGATTGCAGGAAATGCGGGTAAAGGTCCTGCGTGCCGTGCGACAGAAAATTCATCAGCGCCATCAGGCCGATCATGTACAGAAATAATTTCCAGTTGGCCGCTGCCGCTCTCGCGATCGACTTGAATTCCGGTACCCGATGCTGCTTCCAGGCCTCCGACTCTTTGACTTTCCAGCGGATGTAAAAGGCGAGCAGGGCAGGCAGTCCGCCGACCCAGAACATCGCGCGCCATCCCCAAAAAGGCAGCACAAACTTCGCGGCCAGCGCTGCCAGTATGTATCCGCAGGAATATCCCGATTGAACGATTCCGGAGATTAGGCCGCGTCTTTTGGGTGGGATACTCTCCATTGCCAGCGACGCGCCCACGCCCCACTCGCCGCCCATGCCGATTCCGTAGATGGTTCGCAAAACCAGGAACACTGCGTAGTTGGGCGAGAACCCGCACAACAGCTCGACCACCGAAAAAAAGACTACGTTCGCCATCAGCGGCCCACGCCTCCCGTACCGGTCTGCCAACATCCCAAAAATCACCGCGCCAACCGGACGCATGGCGAGCGTCGCCGCCGTGGTAAAGATAATTTTCGCCGCCGTCACGTGAAACTGGGTCGCAAGCGTGCCCACCAGAAAAATGGCAACGAAGAAGTCGAACGCATCCAGCGTCCAGCCCAGAAAAGCGGCGCTCACCGCGTGCCACTGCTGGGAATCAAGAAAAGGTTGGGAAGAACGGGTTTCCGTCACTGGAGTCTCCGGTCAAACGGGCTGAGAAATCAGCGCATTTTACCGGAAAAACGTTTTAACGGAGAACTTCGCTGCTTCCGCCCCACCCTAAAACACCGTGCTGAGTCGAAGGGCAAAGCTGCGGGAGGGGCCAATCGCGTTGCCCGAGAACAGCCCGCCGAAGTCAATAACGTTCAAAACATTGCTCAGGTTTTGTCCGTCGGCCTGGAAGCGCATCTTGACGCGGTCGGATTTATAAAGATCGGCGCCCGCCGATGCATTCACCTGGAAGGCAGGGAGAATGCGGCCCCGGGTAAAGTTGAGACGGTTGAATACCGCCTCCCCATACTGCGCGAGCGCGGTCGATGGGTCGCCATCGAAGTCAAAAGGCAAGCCGGTGTCGTACTGAATTCCGCCAGCGATCCAGAAGCGAGGCGTGACTTGATAGCGCAGCCGGCCACGCACCGTATTGCGCTGGTCTTGTGAATCCGGAAAGTGCCCGGTACCGGTTACCGCAGCCTGCGCGTCGTCGCCCAGGAACAACCCGCCGGTTACGGGGAACCAGACGTTGCCGACCATGTAGGAATAACTGAGAAAGCCGGAAAAG